>NZ_JBFBBN010000011.1:0-199040 GCF_040682715.1 Amycolatopsis sp. NPDC051128
GACGTCGTCGGCGGCGCCATCATCACGAACGAGGACGAGCTGCGCGAGCAGTTCTTCTACCTCCGCGGTCTGACGCACCGAACGCCACATTGGGGCGCTCGGGTTCTTCCAAGATCACGTGCGCGTTGGTGCCGCTGACCCCGAACGACGAGACCGCCGCGCGGCGCGGACGGCCGGTCTCCGGCCACGGCCGCGCCTCGGTGAGCAGCTCGACGGCACCCGCGGACCAGTCGACGTGCGGCGAAGGGGCATCGACGTGCAGGGTCGCCGGGAGCACGCCGTGCCGCATGGCCTGCACCATCTTGATCACGCCCGCGACCCCCGCCGCGGCCTGCGTGTGGCCGATGTTGGACTTCACCGAACCGAGCCACAGCGGCTCGGACCGTTCCTGGCCGTACGTCGCCAGCAGGGCCTGCGCCTCGATCGGGTCGCCCAGCGAAGTACCGGTGCCGTGCGCCTCGACGGCGTCCACTTCGGACGGCTGGAGCCGCGCACCGGCCAGCGCCGCGCGGATCACGCGCTGCTGGGCCGGGCCGTTGGGCGCGGTGAGGCCGTTGGACGCGCCGTCCTGGTTGACCGCCGTGCCGCGGACCACCGCCAGCACGCGGTGGCCGAGCCGTCGCGCGTCGGAAAGCCGTTCCACCAGCAGCATCCCGGCGCCTTCGGCCCACCCGGTGCCGTCGGCGGACGCGGCGAAGGACTTGCACCGCCCGTTGCCGGACAGCCCGCCCTGGCGGCTGAACTCGAGGAACGCGGTCGGCGTGAACATCACCGTCACGCCACCGACCAGCGCCATCGTGCACTCGCCGGAGCGCAGCGACTGCGCGGCCAGGTGCAGGGCGACCAGCGAAGACGAGCACGCCGTGTCGATCGTGACCGCGGGCCCTTCCAGGCCGAACGTGTAGGCCACGCGTCCCGAAGCGACGCTGCCCGCGCTGCCGTTGCCGAGGTAGCCCGCCAGGTCGTCCGGCACGGCGGTGAGCCGCGAGACGTAGTCGTGGTACATCAGGCCGGCGAACACCCCGGTCCGGCTGCCCTTGAGCGAGCCGGGATCGATGCCGGCTCGCTCGAACGACTCCCACGCCGTCTCCAGCAGCAGGCGGTGCTGCGGGTCGATGGCCATGGCCTCGCGCGGCGAGATGCCGAAGAACTCGGGGTCGAAGCGGTCGGCGTCGTAGAGGAACCCGCCTTCGGGCACGAAGTCGCCCGTGTCGGGGAGGTCCCAGCCGCGGTCGGCGGGGAATCCCGAAATACCGTCACGGCCTTCCGTGAGCAGCTCCCAGAACTCCTCGGGCGAGCTGACGCCGCCGGGGTAGCGGCAGCTCATGCCGATGATGGCCAGGGGCTCGTCGGCCGGGACCGAGGCGGAAACCGGGGCCACCGGCGACGCCGCGCCGCCCAGTTCGGTGACGAGGTGGTCGATGAGCGCGGCCGGGCTCGGGTAGTCGAAGATCAGCGTGGCGGGCAGCCGCAGGCCGGTCGCGCCACCGAGGCGGTTGCGCAGCTCCACCGCGGTCAGCGAATCGAAGCCGAGGTCCTTGAACGCGCCTTCGAGGTCGACCGCGGCCGTCGAGCCGTGGCCGAGCACCGCCGCGACGTGCGTGCTGACGACGTCGGCGAGCACCTCACGGCGTTCCGGCTCGGCCAGCCCGGCCAGCCGCTGCGCGAGACCGGTGTCGACCGCGTCGCCTACCCGCCGCATCGGGGTCCGGACCAGGCCGCGCAGCAGCCACGGCAGCATCCCGGCGGACGCCTGCTTGCCGAGCACGGCGAGATCGAGCCTGCTCAGCAGCTGCACCGGCGCCGCGGAAGCGAGCGCGGCGTCGAACAGCGCCAGTCCATCCACAGTGGACAGCGGGATCATGCCGCCGCGGCTCATCCGGCGCAGATCGGCGTCGGCGAGGTCCGCGGCCATGCCCTGGGCCCACGCACCCCAGGCCATCGCGGTGCCGGGCAGCCCGTCGGCCCGGCGGCGGGTCATCAGCGCGTCGAGGAAGGCGTTGGCCGCGGCGTAGTTGCCCTGGCCCGCGCCACCCATCACGCCCGCGGCGGAGGAGAACACGACGAACGCCGACAGCGGGCGGTCGGCCGTCAGCTCGTGCAACGCCCAGGCGGCGTCCACCTTGGGCCGGAAGACCGCCTCGAACCGTTCGGGGGTCAGGGATTCCACGACGCCGTCGTCGAGCACGCCCGCCGCGTGCACCACGGCGCACAAGTCCGGGATGCCATCGAGAACCGCGGCCAACGCGTCCCGGTCGGCGACGTCGCACGCCACCACCGAGGCATCGGCGCCCACCGAAGCAAGATCCGAGACCAGGTCCGCGGCGCCGGGGGTGTCCGGTCCGCGCCGGCCGGTCAGGACCAGACGCCGGACGCCCTGCCCGGCGAGGTGCCGCGCGGTCAGCGCGCCGATGCTCCCGAGGCCGCCGGTGATCAGCACCGTGCCGTCGAAGACCGGAGCGTCCACATCGGACACCGGCGGGCGGGCCAGGCGCAGCATCCGCAGTTCGCCGTCGCGGAGGACGAGCTGGGGTTCGCCGGTCGCGGCGGCCGCGGCGAGGACCTCGTCGGACAGCTCTTCGGTGTCGAGGTCGAGCAGCACGAACCGGCCGGGGTTCTCCGACTGCGCGGCGCGCACGAGCCCCCACGCGGCGGCCGCGGCGAGGTCGGGCACCTCGGCCACCGCGCCACGCGTCACGAGCACGAGCCGGGCTTCCTGGGCGCCCGCGAGCCAGTCCTGCAGCAACGCCAGGGTGGCGGCGGTCGTCTCGCGCACCTGCTCGGGCACCGCGGCAGTGCAGGAAGGAAGGTACGCGACCTCGACCGGTCCCGCGAAGTCCCCGGCCGGAGCCGGTGGCCAGTCCACGGTGAAGTGGGCGTCACGCAGGCTGCGTCCGGCGTCGAGGCCGTCGGCCGACACGGGCCTCGAGACCAGCGAGCCGATGGTGGCGACCGGTTTCCCGGCCGGGTCGGCCAGCGTCAGCGACACGGCGCCGGGGCCCGCCGGGACCAGGCGGACCCGGACGGAAGACGCGCCGGCGGCGAAGAGGGAAACGTCGGTCCAGGCGAACGGCAGCCGTCCTTCGGGAGCCGCGTCCGGGGTGGCCAGGCCCGCCGCGTGCAGGGTCGCGTCCAGCAGCGCCGGGTGCACGCCGAACCGTTCGGCGTCTCCCGCGTGGTCGTCGTCGAGCGCGACTTCGGCGAACACCTCCTCGCCGCGGCGCCAGGCCGCGCGCAGCCCGCGGAACGCCGGTCCGTAGTGGAATCCGGCCGTCTCGACGGCGTCGTAGATGCCGTCGACGGGTACCGGTTCGGCGCCCGGTGGCGGCCATTCGCTCAGGTCCGGCCCCGGCGACGCCGTCCCGGGGGCCAGGAATCCGGTGGCGTGCCGGACCCACGGCTCGTCGAAGGCGGCGCCGTCCGGCCGCGAGTGCAGGCCGACGCTCCGGCGGCCCGCGTCGTCCGGGGCCCCGACCGAAAGCTGCACCTGCACGCCGTCGTCGCCGAGGACGAGCGGCGCTTCGAGCGTCAGTTCCTCGACTCGTCCGCAGCCCGCCTGCTCCCCCGCGCGCAACGCCAGCTCCAGCATCGCGGTCCCGGGCAGCAGCACCGTCCCGAGCACGGCGTGGTCGGCCAGCCACGGGTGCGCCCGCCGGGAGAGCACCCCGGTGAACAGGAACCCGTCACCGCCGGCGAGGGACACTGCGGCGCCGAGCAGCGGGTGTTCGGTCGCCCCCAGGCCGACCGAAGCCGCGTCACCGCCGGTTTCCTTCGCCTCCAGCCAGTAGCGGCTGCGCTGGAACGCGTACGTCGGGAGCGGGACCTGCCGCGCGCCCGTGCCCTCGAACACCGCGGCCCAGTCCAGCTCCCGGCCCCGCGTGTGCAGGCGGGCGACGGCGGCGGCGAAAGTCAGCGGTTCCGGCCGCTCCGGCCGCAGCGTGGCGACCGCGACCGCCTCCCCGGGGACGAGCGCCGCCAGCCGGCCGCCGGGCCCGACCTCGACGAACGTCGTCACGCCGGAACCGAGCAGGGTGGCGACACCGTCGGCGAACCGGACCGTGGCGAGCACGTGCGTGACCCAGTAGTCCGGGTCGGCGAGCTCGATCGGCTTCCCGGTCACCGTGGACACGACCGGGATGGCCGGTGTCCCGAAGGAAAGCCCGGCGATCGCGGCCCGGAACTCCGCGGTCATCGGCGCCATCAGCGGCGAGTGGAAGGCGTGGCTGGTCGCGAGTTCGCGGGTCTTGCGGCCCTTCTCGGCCCAGGCCGCGGCGACGGTCGTGACGGCTTCGGCCGTACCGGAGAGCACGACCGCGCCGGGCCCGTTGACGGCGGCGATCGCGACGTCGTCGGGCAGCGTCGGGGCGATCTCGCCCGCACCGGCCTCGACCGCGACCATCACGCCGCCCGCCGGCAGGGCCTGCATCAGCCGTCCGCGCGCGGTGACCAGCGTGGCCGCGTCGGCCAGCGAAAGGATCCCGGACACGTGCGCGGCCGCGATCTCGCCGATCGAGTGCCCCAGCAGGAAGTCCGGTCGCACCCCCCACGCCTCGAGCAGGCGGAACAGCGCGACCTCGACCGCGAACAGCGCGGGCTGGGTGAATTCGGTGTCGTCCAGGCGGTCACCGTCGAACACCGCGACGCGCACCGCGGGGTCCAGCTCGGCCAGCGCCGCGTCGAGCGCGGCGGCGAACACCGGATAAGCCTGGTACAGCTCGGTCGCCATGCCCGCGTACTGGGCGCCCTGCCCGGAGAAGAGGAAGGCGGTCTTGCCCGGCGCCGCGGTGTCCGCGACGACCGTGGGCCGCCCGGCCGCGAGGTCGGCCAGTCCTTGCCGCAGTTCCGCCCGGTCGCGGCCGAGCACGACCGCCCGGTGCGGGTGCCGCGCCCGGGTCGTGGTCGTGTATGCGGCGTCCACAAGGGACGCATCGTCGTCAAGGTGGTCCAGAAGCGACAGTGCCTGGGCGGCCAGCGCGTCCTGGCTCCGGGCCGAGACCAGCAGCGGCAGCACCGGCGGGGTGACCCGCTCGGCCGGTTCCGCGGTCTCTTCGGGGAGTTCCAGCACGACGTGGGTGTTGGTGCCGCTGACCCCGAACGACGACACGCCGGCGCGACGCGGGTGCCCGGTCTCCGGCCACGGGCGGGCCTCGGTGAGCAGCTCGACGGCGCCCGCGGTCCAGTCGACCCGCGGGTTGGGCTCGTCGACGTGCAGGGTCTTCGGCAGGACGCCGTGCCGCATGGCCTGCACCATCTTGATCACGCCGCCGACGCCGGCGGCGGCCTGGCTGTGCCCGATGTTCGACTTCAGCGAGCCGAGGTAGAGCGGCTCCGTCCGGTCCTGCCCGTAGGTGGCCAGCACCGCCTGTGCCTCGATCGGGTCGCCGAGCACCGTGCCGGTGCCGTGCGCCTCCACGGCGTCCACTTCGGACGGTTCGAGACCGGCCGCGGCGAGCGCGTCGAGGATCACCCGCTGCTGGGCGGGGCCGTTCGGCGCGGTGAGCCCGTTGGACGCGCCGTCCTGGTTCACCGCGGTCCCCCGGACCACGGCCAGCACGGGGTGGCCGAGGCGCCGCGCGTCGGAAAGCCGTTCCACCAGCAGCATCCCGGCGCCCTCGCCCCAGCTGGTGCCGTCGGCGGACGCGGCGAAGGACTTGCAGCGGCCGTCCGGGGCGAGCCCGCGGGCCCGGCTGAACTCGATGAACGCGGTCGGGGTGGACATCACGGTCACGCCGCCGGCCAGCGCCATCGAGCACTCGCCGCGGCGCAGCGCGGTGGCGGCCAGGTGCAACGCCACCAGCGACGACGAGCACGCCGTGTCGATGGTGAGGGCCGGGCCTTCCAGCCCGAAGGTGTAGGCGACGCGGCCGGACGCGATGCTGCCCGCGCTGCCGTTGCCGATGAACCCTTCGAAGCCGTCGGGCACGGGCTGCAGCCGCGCGGCGTAGTCGTTGTACATGACGCCGGCGAACACGCTGGTCCGGCTGCCGCGCAGCGACGCCGGGGCGAGGCCCGCCGACTCGATGGCCTCCCACGACAGTTCCAGCAGCAGCCGCTGCTGCGGGTCCATGGCCAGCGCGTCCCTCGGCGAGATGCCGAAGAACGCCGGGTCGAAGTCGGCGGCCTCACGCAGGAAGCCGCTTTCGGTGACGTAGTACGTGCCGAGGTGGTCGGGATCCGGGTCGTAGAGCTTCCCGAGGTCCCAGCCGCGGTCCTCGGGGAACGCGCCGATGCCCTCCCGGGCTTGGTCCACCAGGTCCCACAGCCCGTCGGGGTCGCCGACGCCACCCGGGTACCGGCAGCTCATCCCGATGATGGCGATCGGCTCCCTGGCCTGGGCTTCGAGCTCGGCCAGCTGCGAGCGCGTCGCGCCGAGCCGCTGCCGCGCCTGCCGCAGGTCGGCCGTGGCCCGCTTCAGGTAGTCGCGGAGGGTGTCTTCGTTCGCCATTCCGGGCGTCTCCTCGGGTGGATCGGTGGGGTTCGGCGGGCGGCGGCTAGTGGACTTCGAAGTCCTGGTCGATCAGGGCGAACAGCTCCTCGTCCGTGGCGGAGTCGAGATGTTCGCCGGCGCCGCCCTGGTCACCGGTCTGCGGGTAGAGGGTCGCAAGCAGCACTTCCAAACGGGTTCTAAGCGCCATCCGCGTCGCTTCCGCCGGTTCGCCGGCCGCCAGACCGGCTTCGAGCTGCGCCAACGCCGTGAGCGCCGGATCGGCCGCTTCGGTCGTCGAGCGGCCCAGCTCGGTCAGGAGGAAGCCGGTGAGAACCAGGGGGTCCGGGTAGTCGAAGATCAACGTCGCCGGCAGCCGGAGCCCGGTCGCGGCGGCCAGGTTGTTGCGCAGCTCGACCGCGCTGAGCGAGTCGAATCCGAAGTCGCCGAACCCGCGGTCCGGGTCGATCGCGTCGGCGGACGCGTGCCCGAGCACGGCCGCGACCTGTGCCCGCACCAGGTCGAGCAGGACCGCTTCCTGCTCTTCGGCGGGTACCTCGGCCAGCCGCGCGGCCAGCTCGCCTTCCTCGGGCGCGGCCGACGGCCGCCGGGTGGCGCGGATCAGGCCGCGGAACAGCGGGGGCACCGGGCCGCCGCCGATCCGCGTCCGCATCGCCGCGACGTCCAGTTCCATCGGGAGCAGGACCGGCTCGGGCCGGCTCAGCGCGGTGTCGAACAGCGCGAGGGCGTCCTTCGTGGCCAGCGCGCCGAAGCCGCCGCGGTTCATCCGGCGCTTGTCGACGTCGGTGAGTTCGCCGAGCAGGCCGCTCGACTGCTCCCACAGGCCCCACGCCAGCGACGTCGCGGGCAGGCCGCGGGCGTGCCGGTGGCGGGCCAGCGCGTCCAGGACCGCGTTGGCGGCGGCGTAGTTGGCCTGCCCGGCGTTGCCGAGGGTGCTCGCCGCGGACGAGAACAGCACGAACGCGGCCAGGTCCAGGTGCTCGGTCAGCTCGTGCAGGTGCCACGCCGCGGCCGCCTTGGGCCGCAGCACGGTGGCGAACCGCTCCGGCGTGAGCGAAGCGAGGACGCCGTCGTCGAGAACGCCGGCGGTGTGCACGACCGCGGTGAGCGGGTGCTCGGCGGGGATCCCGGCCAGGAGTGCCGTCAAGGCTTCACGATCGGCCACGTCGCACGCGACGACTTCGGCGTGCGCCCCCAGGGTGTCCAATTCGGACACGAGCTCGGCGATACCCGGCGTGTCCGGGCCGCGACGGCCCGCGAGCACCAGGTGGCGGACACCGCCCGCGGCGAGGTGGCGGGCGAGCAGGCCACCGAGCGTGCCGGTGCCGCCGGTGATGAGCACGGTGCCGCCGGGTTTCCACGCCGGAGCCGTCTCCTCGCCCGCCGGGACCCGGGCCAGGCGAGGTGCGAACGTCTCTCCGCCGCGCAGCAGCACCTGCGGTTCACCGCCGGCGAGGGCCGCGAGGATCGCGCGGCCGTCGAGGTCGCCGTCGAGGTCCAGCAGCGTGAAGCGGTCCGGGTTCTCGGCCTGGGCGGTGCGCACGAGACCCCACGCGGCCGCGAGGGCGACGTCCCGTTCGGCGCCCCGGGTCACGAACACCAGCCGGCCGGCGGACCGGTTCTGGACCGTCTCGAGCACTTCGGTGGTGACGCGGTGGACGTCGTCGCCGGTGATCGGCAGGAACGTGAAGTCCGCCGGTTCGTCCGTGGTCTTGACAACGGCTCCGGCACCGCGCAGCGCCGCGGCGAGGGTGGGATCGGCGAGGACCGCGCAGGTGGCCGCCGGCACGGCGCCGGTGGCGGCGGGCGCCCAGTCGATCCGGAAGAGCGACCGGTGGTATTCGGCCCGTGCCTCGATGCCCGCCGCGGAAATCGCGCGCAGCAGCAGGGATTCCGCCGACGCGACCGGACGGCCCGCGCCGTCGGCGACGGTCAGGCTGATCGTGTCCGGCCCGACCGGCGCCAGCCGGACCCGCAGGCTCGCCGCGCCGGACGTCCGCAGCGCCACCCCGTTCCACGAGAACGGCAGATGGCCCTGGCCCTTCGCGGTGACGAAGTCGCCGAGCCCGACCGCGTGCAGCGCGGCGTCGAGCAACGCCGGGTGCAGCCCGAACCGGCCGGCGGAATCGCGCTGCTCGTCCGGCAGCGCGACTTCGGCGTAGACGGCGCCATCGAGCGACCAGGCCGCGCGCAGCCCCTGGAACGCGGGGCCGTAGCCGAACCCGTTGTCCTGCAGGCCGTCGTACAGCCCGGTGACGTCGATCTCCGTGGCACCGTCCGGCGGCCAGACCGCGAGGCCGTCGGCCCGGGCCGGCGCCTCGGGCGCGAGGGTGCCGGTGGCGTGCAGGCTCCACGCCTGGTCGTCGTCGCCGGTGGCGGAGTGCAAGGTGATCGGGCGCTTGCCCGCGTCGTCCGCCGCGCCGACGGCGACCTGGATCCGGACCGCGCCCTTCGGCGGGAGGACCAGCGGCGCGGCGAGGGTCAGTTCCTCGATCGCCGCGCAGCCCACCTCGTCGGCGGCACGCAACGCCAGTTCGACGAACGCCGTGCCGGGCAGCAGCACGGTGTCCTGCACGGCGTGGTCGGCCAGCCACGCGTGCGTCTTGACCGAGAGCGAGCCGGTCAGGAGGCAGCCGCCGGTGCCGGGCAGCTCGACGGCCGCGCCGAGCAGCGGGTGTTCCGCGGCGGACAGCCCGGCGGCGGTGACGTCGCCCGCCGCCCACGACGGCTCCACCCAGAACCGGTCACGCCGGAACGCCTGGGTCGGGAGGTCGGCTTTGCGGCCGCCGGGAAGCACCGCGGTCCAGTCCGGGGTGACCCCGCGGACGTGCAGCCGCGCGACCGCGGCCAGCGCGGTCCGGACCTCGTCGTGCCCGCCGCGCAGCACCGGGACGGCGTCGTCGACCACGGCGCTCAGCACCGCGTCCGGACCGATCTCGACGAACGTCCGCGCGTTCGTCGTGGCGACCGCGTCGGCGAACCGGACGCACTCGCGGACCTGACGCACCCAGTAGGCCGCGGAGCCGTCGCCGCCAGCCTCCACAGTAGACACCCACGGGATGGTGGGTTCGGCGGCGGTGAGCCCGTCGATCGCGGCGGCGAACTCGGCGAGCATCGGCTCCATCAACGCCGAGTGGAACGCGTGACTGGTGTTGAGCCGCTTGGTCTTCGCGAACTCCGCCGCGTACTCGACGACCGCGGCCTCCTCGCCGGACAGCACGACCGAGTCCGGGCCGTTCACCGCCGCCAGCGACACCCCGGCGGGCAGCCGGATGTCCTTTTCGGACGCCTGGACGGCGATCATCACGCCACCTTCGGGCAGGGCCCGCATCAACCGGCCCCGCGCGGCGACCAGCGCACACGCGGCTTCGAGGCTCAGCACCCCGGAGACGTGGGCGGCGGCGATCTCGCCGACCGAGTGCCCCACGACGTGGTCCGGCCGGATGCCCCACGACTCCAGGAGCCGGAACAACGCGACTTCCACCGCGAAGATGCCCTGCTGGGCGAGTTCCGTGTCCGGCGCGCCCGAGAGTTCCGTCACCCGCGGGTCCAGGTGCGCGCAAGCGGCGTCGAACGCCGCCGCGTAGACCGGGAACGTCGCGTACAGCTCGCGGCCCATCCCTTCCCGCTGCGAGCCCTGCCCGGTGAACAGGAACGCGACGCCCCCGCTCACGGGCGTGCCCTGCACGACGGACCGGTGGGCCCGGCCCTCGGCGAGGGCCCCGAGACCCTCCAGGAGTTCCTCACGATCGGCGGCCACCACGGCCGCCCGGTGCTCCAGCGCGGCGCGGCCGGTCGCCAAGGTCCACGCGGCGTCCGGGAGCGGGAGGTCGGCGGTTCGCAGCTTCGCCGCCTGGGCCCGCAGGCCTTCGGCGTCCCGCCCGGACAGCACGAACGGCAGCACCGGCAGGGTTTCCGGCTCGCGCGGCTCGACGGCCGGGGGTTCTTCGAGGACGACGTGCGCGTTGGTCCCGCTCACGCCGAACGACGACACCCCCGCCCGTCGCGGCCGCTCCCCCATCGGCCACTCCCGGGCCTCGGTGAGCAGCTCGACGGATCCCGCCGCCCAGTCGACGTGCGGCGTCGGCTCGTCGACGTGCAGCGTCTTGGGCAGCACGCCGTGGCGCATCGCCTGCACCATCTTGATCACGCCGGCGACGCCGGCCGCGGCCTGCGTGTGGCCGATGTTCGACTTCAGCGAGCCGAGCAGCAACGGCGTTTCCCGGTCCTGGCCATAGGTGGCCAGCACCGCCTGCGCCTCGATCGGGTCGCCGAGGGTGGTGCCGGTGCCGTGCGCCTCGACGACGTCCACATCGGACGACCGCAGGTCCGCGACAGCCAGCGCCTGCCGGATCACCCGCTGCTGCGCGGGCCCGTTCGGCGCGGTCAGGCCGTTCGACGCGCCGTCGGAGTTCACCGCCGAACCCCGGACCACGGCGAGGACTTCGTGACCGTTGCGCAGAGCGTCGGAGAGCCGTTCCACGAGCAGCACGCCGGCGCCCTCCGACCAGCCGACACCGTCGGCGGCCCCGGCGAACGACTTGCAGCGGCCGTCCGGCGCGAGCCCGCGCTGGCGGCTGAACTCGATGAACCCGGCCGGGGTCGACATCACCGTCACGCCGCCGGCCAGTGCCATCGAGCACTCGCCGGAGCGCAGTGCCTGCGCGGCGAGGTGCAGGGCCACCAGCGAGGACGAGCACGCCGTGTCGACGGTCAGCGCCGGGCCCTCGAAGCCGAAGGTGTAGGCGATCCGGCCGGAGACGACGCTGGACGCGGTCCCGGTGCCGACGTACCCCTCGGCCTCGGCGGGGATGGTGGCCAGCAAAGAGCTGTAGTCCTGCGCCGAGGTGCCGGCGAACACGCCGACCTTCGCCCCGCGCAACGCCGAAGCGTCGACGCCGGCGTGCTCGAACGCCTCCCACGACGCTTCCAGCAGCAGCCGTTGCTGCGGATCCATCGCGAGGGCCTCGCGCGGCGAGATGCCGAAGAAGCCAGCGTCGAACTCGGCGGCGCCGGTGACGAACCCGCCTTCGATCGAGTAGGTGGTGCCGGGCCGCGACAGGTCCGGGTCGAACAGCGCGTCGACGTCCCAGCCACGATCCTCGGGGAACGGCGAGATGGCGTCGGCGCCGGAGGCGACCAGCCGCCAGAGGTCGTCGGGCGAGGTGACCCCGCCCGGGTAGCGGCAGCTCATGCCGATGATGGCGATCGGCTCGTCGTGCGCCACCACGGTTTCCTCGGCGGTTTCGAGGTCCACGCCGTCGAGGTAGGCGGCCAGCGCCGACGGCGTCGGGTGGTCGAAAACGAGCGTGGCCGGCAGCTCACGGCCGAGCGCGGTGGCCAGGAGCGTGCGCAGCTCGACGGCGGTGAGCGAGTCGAAGCCCAGTTCCTTGAACGGCCGGTCCGCGCGGACCTCGTCGGCGGTCCCGTGGCCGAGCACCACCGCGGCCTGGCCGCGGACCAGGTCGGTCAGCACCCGGATCCGCTCGTTCGCCGGGGCCCCGGACAGCCGGGCGGCCAGCGCGCCCTTCGGCGGTTCCGGCTTGGCGGCGAGTTCGACGAACCCGCCGGAACCGGTGGCTTCCAGCCAGTATCGCGTGCGCTGGAACGCGTAAGTCGGGAGGTCGACCCGGCGGGCGCCGCTCCCGGCGAAGTAGGCGGCCCATTCGGGCGTCACGCCCCGCGTGTGGAGCCGGGCCAGCGCGGCGACGGCCGAGCGCGCTTCCGGTCGTCCGGCGCGCAGGACCGCGACGGCGGCGGCGTCCCCGGGCAGGCAGTCCTGGGCCAGTGCGCTGAGCACGCCCTCCGGGCCCAGCTCGAGGAACGTCCGGACGCCCTCGGCGTGCAAAGCCGTGACGCCGTCGGCGAACCGGACCGTCTCGCGGACGTGCCGCACCCAGTAGTCCGGGTCGGTGACCAGCCCGGGCGTGGCGAGCGCGCCGGTCACGTCCGACACGAGCGGGATCCGCGGCTCGGCGAAGTTCAGGCCCTCGATGGCCGCGCGGAACCCGGCCAGCATCGGGTCCATCAGCGCGGAGTGGAAGGCGTGGCTGGTGGTGAGGGCCTTGGCCTTCCCGAACCCGGCCGCGACCGCGGCGACCGCGGCGACCGCGTCGGCCTCGCCGGAGAGCACCACCGACTCCGGGCCGTTGACGGCGGCGATCGAGACGCCGTCCCGCAGCGCCGCGCGGACGTCCTCCTCACTCGCGCGCACGGCGACCATGAGGCCACCGGCGGGCAGCGCCTGCATCAGCCGTCCGCGGGCCGTCACGAGGGTTCGCGCGTCTTCCAGCGAGAACACCCCCGCGACGTGCGCGGCGGCGATCTCGCCGATCGAGTGCCCGAGCAGGTAGGCCGGGCGGACGCCCCACGACTCGACGAGCCGGTACAACGCGACCTCGACGGCGAACAGCGCGGCCTGGGCGTACTCGGTGCGGTCGAGGTCCGCGCCGCCGTCGAGCACCAGCTCTCGCACGCGGGGGTCGAAGCCGGCGCAGATCTCGTCGAACGCCCGCGCGTACACCGGAAACGTCTCGTGCAGCTCGCGGCCCATCCCGGCCCGCTGCGAACCCTGTCCGGAGAACAGGAACGCGAGTTCGCCCGCGGCGACGGTGTCCCGCACGACCGACGGCGCGGGCTCCCCGGCCGCGATCGCCCGCAGGCCCGCGTCGAGGTCCCCGAGCACGACCGCGCGTTCGCCGAAGTGCGCCCGGCTGGTCGCCAGTGCCACGGCCAGATCGACCGGATCCGCGTCGACCTCCAGCAGACGCTCGGCCTGGGCGCGCAGAGCGGCCTCCGTCTTCCCCGACAGCACCCACGGCAGCACCGCGGGCGGCTCGCCCGGCTCGGTGATCTCCTCGGCCGGCGCCTGTTCCAGGATGACGTGCGTGTTCGTCCCGCTCACCCCGAACGACGACACCCCCGCGCGGCGCGGGCGGCCGGTGTCCGGCCAGTCCGTCGCCTCGGTGAGCAGCTCGACCGCGCCCGCCGCCCAGTCCACGTGCGGCGTCGGCTCGTCGACGTGCAGTGTCTTCGGCAGCACGCCGTGGCGCATCGCCTCGACCATCTTGATCACGCCGCCGACGCCGGCCGCGGCCTGCGTGTGCCCGACGTTCGACTTGAGCGACCCCAGCAGCAGCGGCCGCTCGGCCGGGCGCTCGGCGCCGTAGGTGGCCAGCACCGCCTGGGCCTCGATCGGGTCGCCGAGCACCGTGCCGGTGCCGTGCGCTTCGACGGCGTCGACGAGGTCCGACGTCAGCGCGGCGTCGGCCAGCGCGGCGCGGATGACGCGTTGCTGCGCGGGTCCGTTCGGCGCGGACAGCCCGCTGCTGGCGCCGTCCTGGTTGACGGCGGTGCCGCGGACCACCGCGAGGACCGGGTGCCCGAGCCGCTGTGCGTCGGAAAGCCGTTCCACCAGCAGCATTCCGGCGCCTTCGGCCCACGCGGTGCCGTCCGCCGCGCCGGCGAACGACTTGCAGCGGGCGTCCGGCGCGAGGCCGCGCTGGCGGCTGAACTCGATGAACCCGGTCGGCGTCACGATCATCGTGACCCCGCCGGCCAGCGCCATCGTGGTCTCGCCGCGGCGCAGCGACTGGACGGCGAGGTGCAGCGCGACCAGCGAAGACGAGCACGCGGTGTCGACGGTGATCGCCGGACCCTCGAGGCCGAAGGTGTAGGCGACCCGGCCGGAAGCGACGCTGCCCGCGTTGCCGCTGCCGAGGTAACCCTCGACGATCTCCGGCACGGACGTCAGCCGCGCGGCGTAGTCCTGGTACATCACGCCGGCGAAGACGCCGATCTTGTGCCCGCGCACGGTGGCCGGGTCGATCCCGGCACGCTCGAAGGCCTCCCACGACGTCTCCAGCAGCAGCCGGTGCTGCGGGTCCATGGCCAGGGCCTCGCGCGGGCTGATGTCGAAGAAGCCGGGGTCGAAGTCGGCGGCACCGGACATGAAGCCGCCCTCGCGCACGTACGACTTGCCGGGCGTCTCCGGGTCGGGATCGTAAACGTCGTCGACGGTCCAGCCGCGATCCCCGGGGAACTCCGAGATGGCGTCGGAGCCCTCGGCGACCAGCCGCCACAGGTCCTCCGGCGAGGTGACCCCGCCGGGGTAGCGGCAGCTCATCCCGACGATCGCGATCGGCTCGCGATCGCGTTCCTCCAGCTCGTGCACCCGGCCGCGGGCCTCGCGCAGGTCCTTGGCGGCCTGCTTGAGGTAGTCGCGCAGCTTCTGTTCGTGGGACATCCGATGGCTCCTGTGTGTGGGGTTTCCGGCGCGCGCTCGCCCGAGGTCAGGGGGTGCGCAGCTCGTCGAGGACGCCGAACAGCTCGTCGTCCGTGGCAGCGTCGATGTCGTCGGCTGGGCCCGGCTCGTCGCTCCACCGGGAGAGAAGTTCCTTCAGGCGCAGGGTGATCGCCGTGCGAGCCTCGCCGGCGAACGGCGCCAGCACCGCTTCGAGACGGCCGAGTTCGGCCAGCGCGGGGGCGAGCGCCGGGGCGCCGTCCGAGCCGAACCGGTCGGCGAGGAACGCCGCCAGCGCGGTCGCCGTCGGGTGGTCGAACACCAGCGTCGCGGGCAGCCGCAGGCCGGTCGCCGCCTGCAGGCGGTTGCGCAGCTCGACCGCGGTGAGCGAGTCGAACCCGAGGTCCAGGAACCCGCGTCCCGGCTCCACCGCGCCCGGGCCCGCATGCCCGAGCACCGCCGCCGCCTGGGCGCGCACGAGGGTGAGCAGCACCCGGTCCCGCTCCTCCGGAGCCAGCCCGGCCAGCTGGCTGCGCAGGGAAGTGTCGCCGGCCGCGGTCCGCCGCGGCGGCGTGCGGACCAGGCCGCGCAGCAGCGGTGGCACCCCCTGGTCACCGCGCACGCGGAGGTCGAGCCGCACCGGCACCAGCACCGGTTCGCCGGTCGCGAGGGCCAGGTCGAACGCCGCCAGGCCGTCCTCGGCGGTGAACGCCCGGGATCCCGTGCGGCGCAGGCGGTCCTGGCCGGTCCGGCCGAGCGTGCCGGTCAGTTCGCTGGTGTCCGCCCAAAGCCCCCAGGCCAGCGACTGCGCGGGCAGGCCGTGCGCCCGCCGGTGCCGGGCCAGGGCGTCGAGGTAGGCGTTGGCGGCGGCGTAGTTGCCCTGCCCCGGCGTGCCGAACGTGCCCGCGGCCGAGGAGAACAGCACGAACGCCGCCAGCTCGCGGTCCCGCGTCAGCTCGTGCAGGTGCCACGCGGCGTCCGCTTTGGCCCGCAGGACGGTGTCGATCCGTTCCGGCGTCAGGGCTTCGACGACGCCGTCGTCCAGCGCGCCGGCCGTGTGCACCACGGCGGCGAGGTCCGGAACGCCGTCGAGGACCTCGGCGAGCCGGGCTCGGTCGGCGACGTCGCACGCGACCACGGTGACCTCCGCACCCAGCGCGGTCAGGCCGGAGACGACGTCCGCGGCGCCGGGAGCGGCGTATCCGCGGCGGCTCACCAGCACCAGCCGCTTCGTCCCGTTCCGCGCGAGGTGCCCGGCGACCAGGCGGCCGAGCGTCCCGGTCCCGCCGGTGATCAGCACGCTGCCCCCGAAGGCCGGGGGCTCGGCCGGTTCGGCGGGCACCGGCGTCAGCCGCGGCACGAAGGTCTGTCCACTTCGGATGGAGAGTTGGTCTTCGTCGGGCGGAAACCCGGTGGGCAACGGGTCGTCCGGGTGTTCCAGATCGAGGAGGACGAACCGGTCCGGGTGCTCGGCCTGCGCCGAGCGCACCAGGCCCCAGGCCGCCGCCGCGGCGAGGTCGGGATCGTCGGCGGTCGCGCCCGACGTCACGAACACGAGCCGCCGCTCCTCGCCGAGCCCGGACTTCAGCCGGTTCAGGACCGCGCCCAGCACTTCGCGGACGTCGCCGCGGGGAACCCGGAAGAACTCGGCGTCCGGCTGCTCGGCGGGTGCGGGCAGCGGCACCCAGCCGACGCGGAACAGCGGGCCGGACCGCCGTGCCGCCCGCACCTGGCCGGGCACGACGGGCCGCGAGGTGAGCGCGTCGATCACCGCGACCGGCGCGCCGGATTCGTCGGCGACCTCGACGGTCAGCGTCTCCGGGCCGGACGGCGCGAGCCGCACGCGCAGCGCGGTCGCCCCGGCCGCGTACAGCCGGACCCCGGCCCACGAGAACGGCAGCCGCCCGGTGCCTTCGGCGTTGAGCGAGCCCAGCGCGACGGCGTGCAGGGCCGCGTCGAGCAGGGCCGGGTGCACGCCGAACCGCGCGGCCTCGGCGTGGTGCTCACGCGGCAGGGCCACTTCGGCGAACACCTCGTCACCGCGTCGCCAGACGCTCTTGAGGCCCTGGAACACCGGCCCGTACACGAATCCGCGGTCGGCCGCCTGCCCGTAGACGTCGTCGAGCGCGACGGGCTCGGCGTCGGACGGCGGCCACAGCGCGAGCCCGGCCGCCGGAGCGGCGTCGCCCGGCGCGGCGAACCCGGCCGCGTGCCGCGTCCAGTCGCCGAGCAGGTCGTCCTCCGGGCGCGAGTGCAGCGCGACGGCCCGGCGGCCGTCGGCACCGGCCGCGCCGACACTGAGCCGGATCCGCACGGCGCCGTCGGAGGCCAGCACGAGCGGCGCCTCCAGGGCCAGCTCTTCCACTTCGGCGCAGCCGGCTTCGGCCGCGGCGTGCAGCGCGAGTTCGACGAACGCGGTGCCGGCGAGCAGGACCGTGCCGTGCACGGCGTGCTCGGCCAGCCACGGGTGCGACCGCAGCGAAAGCCGTCCGGTGAACAGGAAGCCGCCGTCGTCGGGCAGCTCGACCGCCGCCCCGAGCAGCGGGTGCCCGGCCTCGCTGAGGCCCGCGGAGCCGAGGTCCGCGGCGGCGGCCGTGGCGGGGAGCCAGAAGTGGTCGCCTTCGAACGGGTAGGTCGGCAGCGGGACGACGTTCGCGCCGTCGAACGCCTTCGCCCAGCCGGCCGGAACGCCGCGCACGAAGGCCTCGGCGACCGACCGCAGGAAGCGCGCCTTCCCACCGTCGTCGCGGCGCAGCGAACCGACCGCGACGACCTCGCGGCCCGCGTCCTCCGCCGTCTCCTGCACGGCCGTGGCCAGCACCGGGTGCGGGCTGCACTCGACGAACACGCCGTGGCCGTCGGCGAGCAGCGCGCGCGTCGCCCGCTCGAACTCGACGGTCTGACGGAGGTTGCAGTACCAGTAACCGGCGTCGAGCTGGGTGGTGTCGGCCGGACGACCGGTGACGGTCGAGTAGAACGGCAGCTCCCCCGCCCGCGGCCGCACCGGGGCGAGCACCTCGAGCAGCCGTTCCTCGATGGCTTCGACCTGCTCGGAGTGCGACGCGTAGTCGACCGGGACGCGGCGGACGCGGACGCCGTCGGCCTCGCAGCCGGCGATGAGGTCGTCGAGGGCTTCCGGCGTCCCGGAGACGACGACGGAGCCGGCCCCGTTGGCGGCGGCGATCGACAGGCCGGTGCCGTCGATCCGCTCGGTCACCGCGGCGACCGGCTGGGCCACCGACACCATGCCGCCCGCGCCGGCCAGGCTCGCCAGCTCCCGGCTGCGCATGGCGACGACCCGGGCGGCGTCCTCGAGGGACAGGGCCCCGGCGACGCACGCCGCCGCGATCTCGCCCTGGCTGTGCCCGAGGACCGCCGCGGGCTCGACGCCGTGGGCACGCCACACCGCGGCCAGCGACACCATCACCGCCCACAGCACGGGTTGCACGACGTCGACGCGCCGCAGAGCGGCTTCGTCGGACAGCACGTCGAGCAGCTTCCAGTCCACAAAGGACGTCAGTGCGTCGGCGCACTCGCGCATCCGCGCGGCGAAGACGGGCTCGGTTTCGAGGAGCTCCTGCCCCATCCCGGCCCACTGTGCACCCTGGCCGGGGAAGACGAAGACGACCCCGCCGGTGGCCGACGGCGTGCCTTCGACGACCGCCGGGTCCGGTTCGCCCGCGGCCAGCGCGGCCAGCCCCCGCCGCAGTTCGTCGCCGCGGCCGAGGACGACCGCACGGTGGTCGAGCACGGTCCGGGTGGTGGCGAGCGAAAACCCGATGTCGGCCGGGTCGGCGTCGACCTCGCGCAGCTGCGCGGCCCGGGCCCGCAGCGCACCCGGGGTCTTGGCGGACAGCACCCACGGCACCACGGCCCCCAAACGCCCCAATGTGGCGTTGGGTGCGTCCAACGCACCCAATGTGGCGTTCGGTGCGTCCAACGCACCCAATGTGGCGTTCGGTGCGTCAGATGCACCCAACGCCACATTGGGGCGCTCTGGCGCTTCCTCGAGGATGACGTGCGCGTTCGTGCCGCTCACGCCGAACGACGACACCGCCGCCCGACGCGGCCGTTCCGCCGAACCGGGCCACGGGCGGGCCTCGGTCAGCAGCTCGACTTCGCCCGCCGCCCAGTCGATGTGCGGCGAGGGCTCGTCGACGTGCAGGGTCTTCGGCAGCTCGCCGTGCCGCAGCGCCTCGACCATCTTGAGCACGCCCGCCACCCCGGAAGCCGCCTGCGCGTGCCCGATGTTCGACTTGACGCTGCCCAGCCACAGCGGCGCCCCCGCCCGGGCCTGGCCGTAGGTGGCCAGGAGGGCCTGCGCCTCGATCGGGTCACCCAGTTCGGTGCCGGTGCCGTGCGCCTCGACGACGTCGACCTCGGCCGGGGTGAGCCGCGCGTCGGCCAGTGCCTTGCGGATCACGCGCCGCTGGGCGGGACCGCTAGGCGCGGACAGCCCGTTGGACGCGCCGTCCTGGTTGATCGCCGAGCCGCGGATCACCGCGAGCACGGTCCGGCCCTTCGCGACCGCGTCCGAAAGGCGTTCCAGCAGCACCATGCCGGCGCCCTCGGCCAAACCCATGCCGTCGGCCGCGGCGGCGAAGGCCTTGCAGCGCCCGTCCGGGGCGACCCCCCGCTGGCGGCTGAACTCGATCAGCACGGCCGGGGTCGACATCACCGTCACGCCACCGGCGAGCGCCATCGTGCACTCGCCGCGCCGCAGGGCCTGCACGGCGAGGTGCAGCGCCACCAGCGACGACGAACACGCCGTGTCGACCGTGACGGCCGGGCCCTCCAGGCCGAGGGTGTAGGCGATCCGTCCGGAAAGGACACTGCCGGCCTTGCCCGTCACCAGGTGGCCCTCGACGCCTTCGGGCGCGGACTGCATCGCGCCGCCGTAGTCGGAGAACCCACCGCCGACGAACACGCCCGCCGGTTCGCCGCGCATCGACACCGGGTCGATGCCCGCGCTTTCGAAGGCCTCCCAGCCGATCTCCAGCAGCAGCCGCTGCTGGGGGTCCATGGCCAGCGCCTCGCGCGGGCTGATCGAGAAGAAGGCCGCGTCGAACTTCGCCGCGTCGCGGTAGAACCCGCCGCCGCGGGCGTAGGTCGTGCCCTGGCTGTCCGGGTCGGGGTCGTAGAGCGCCTCGACGTCCCAGCCGCGCTCGGCGGGAAACTCGCCGACGGCGTCCCCGCCCTCGCGGACCAGCCGCCAGAGGTCGGCGGCCGAGCGGACGCCGCCCGGGTAGCGGCAGCCGGTGCCGACGACCGCGATCGGCTCGTGGGCCCGGTCCTCGACGTCGGCGAGCCGCTTGCGGGTGTCGCGCAGGTCGGTGGTGGCCCAGCGGAGGTACTCCCGCAGTTTGCCTTCGGGGGTGTCCATGGAGGTGCTCCTAGGTGCGAAGAGGTCAGGAGGTGCGCAGGCCGTCGAGGACGTCGAACAGCTCGTCGTCGGTCGCTTCGCCGAGGTCGCGCTCCTCGGGCGCGGGTTCGGTGGCGCTCAGCCGGCTCAGCAGGGTCTCCAGCCGCAGGGTCAGTTCGGTGCGCGCGGAGCCGTCGGCGACGCCGTCCGCCAGCGCCGCCTCGAGCCGGTCGAGCTCGGCCAGGCCCGGGGCCTCGTCGCCGGGCAGGAGTTCGGCGAGCACGTGCGCGGCCAGCGCGTGCGCGCTCGGGTGGTCGAAGACGAGCGTGGCCGGCAGCCGCAACCCGGTGGCCGTGGCGAGCCGGTTGCGCAGGTCGACCGCGGTGAGCGAGTCGAACCCGAGCTCCTGGAACGCCTGGGCCGGGTCGAGCGCCGACGGCGAGTCGTGCCCGAGCACGGTCGCCGCGATGCCCCGGACCAGGTCGAGCACGGTCCGTTGCCGCTCGACGACCGACATTGCCAGCAGCCGCTCCCGAAACGCTTCCATCGCGGGAGTAGCGGCCGCGTCGGCCTCGGCCTCCGCGGCGAGGATCCGCCGGACGTCGTCGATCCCGCCGAGCAGCGGGCTCGGCCGCGCCGAGGTGAACGCGGCGGTGAACCGCGCCCAGTCGACGTCGGCGACCGCGACGAAGGTGTCGTCGAGGTCGAGCGCCCGCTGCATGCCGCGCATGCCGGCGGCCGGGGCCATCGGCGACAGCCCGTGCCACTCCGGGTTGAGGTTCATCAGGTCCTCGACCACGACACCGTCGTCGAGCACGTGCTGCGCGTCCCACACGCCCCAGGCGATCGAGGTCGCGGTGCGGCCCGCGGCCCGGCGGCGCTCGGCGAGCGCGTCCAGGTAGGCCGACCCGGCCGCGTAGGCGCCGTGGTCACCGCTGCCCCAGACCCCGGCGATCGAGGAGAAGAGCACGAAGGCGTCGAGGTCCCGCTCGGCGAACAGCTCGTCGAGGTGGGCGGCCCCGGCGACCTTGGCCGCGAGGATGTCGGCGAACTCGTCCACAGTGGACTCGGCGAGCGCGGTGAGCCGAATCAGCGCGGCGGCGTGCACGACCGACCGGATCGGCCCGTGGTCGGCTTCGGTCTTCTCGACGAGCGTGGCCAGGGCGTCCCGATCGGCGACGTCGCAGGCCGCGACAGTGACGCCGACGCCGGCCTCGCCGAGTTCCGCGGCCAGCTCGGTCATCCCGGCCGCCGCACTCCCCCGGCGGCTGGTCAGCACCAGGTGCTCCGCCCCGCCTTCGGCGAGCTTCCGGGCGATCACCGGGCCGAGGGCCCCGGTGGCGCCGGTGACCAGCACGGTGCCCCGCGGACGCCACGGAGCCGGGACGGTGGCCGGCCGCGCGTCCCTCACCAGGCGACGGCCGAAGACGCCGTCGCCGCGCAGGGCGACCTGGTCTTCGGGGCCGTGGCCGGTGATCGTGGCGAGGCAGCGGTGCAGGGTTTCCTGGTCCGGCTCCGCCGGGAGGTCGACCAGCCCGCCCCAGCGCTGGGGTTGTTCGAGGCCGAGGACGCGGCCGAAGCCCCAGGTTTGGGCCTGGACGGGGTCGGGCGGGAGGTCGGTCGTGCTCGTGCGTACCGCGCCGCGGGTCACGCACCAGAGGGGTGCGGTGATTCCGGCTTCGGTCAGGGTCTGGGAGAGGACGAGGGTCGCCACGAGCCCCGCGGTGACGCCCGGCCGGAGTTCGGTTCGGTCGGAGGCGAGAAGGGAGACCACGCCGGTGAACTCACCGTTCAGTCCACCGTCCGACCCTGCGAACTCACCAGATAGTCCACTGGCCCCCGTGACCACGACCTCGTGCCCCTGCCGGACGAACTCCGCGATGACCGGGTCGTCACCACCGTCCGGAGTCACGAACAGCCAGCGGCCCGGCTCGCCCGCGACCGGCTCGGCGACCCGCTCCCACTCGACCGTGTAGCGCATCGCGTCCACAGTGGACTGCTCCGCCCGATCGGCCCGCCAGCGCGCGAGCGCGGGCAGCACCGTGGCCACGGCGTCACGATCGACGTCCAGGACCGCGGCCAGCCCGGCCGGGTCACCCGACTCGACCGCGGACCAGAACCCGGCGTCTTCCGCGGCCACCGCGGCGGGCAGCTGGAAGTCCAGCCAGAACCGCTGGTGGCGGAACGGGTAGACCGGCAGATCGACCCGGCGGCCACCGGGGAAGACGCCCGCCCAGTCGACCGGCACGCCGAGGACGGACAGCTCCGCCGCCGACAGGAGGACCCGGTCGGCGCCGCCGTCACCGCGCCGGAGCGTGCCGCCCGTGATGGCCGCGCGTTCGGCGTGGTCCGCCGTCTCGCCGATCGCCGTGGTCAGGACCGGGTGCGGGCTGCACTCGACGAACACGCCGTGCCCGGAATCCAGCAACGCCCGCGTGGCCCGCTCGAACTCCACCGTCTGCCGCAGGTTCCGGTACCAGTACCCGGCGTCGAGCGCGGTCGTGTCGATCAGCTCGCCGGTCACCGTCGAGAAGAACGGCACGCTGCCGGCCACCGGCGTCACCGGGGCCAGCAGGGCCCGCAGCCTGTCCTCTATGCGAGACACGTGCCCGGAGTGCGAGGCGTAGTCCACCGGAATCCGGCGGACGCGCACCCCGGCGGCCACGCAGTCGTCCTGGAACCGGGTCAGCTCGTCCGCTCCACCGGACACGACGACCGACTCCGGGCCGTTGACCGCGGCGACCGACAGGTCGGCGTAGTCCGCCAGCCGGGCGCGGACGGCGTCGGCGCCGAGCGCGACCGAGACCATCCCGCCCTGCCCGGCCAGTTCCCGGATCGTCTGGCTGCGCAGCGCCACCACGCGCGCGGCGTCGTCCAGGGTCAGCGCCCCGGCGACGCAGGCCGCGGCGATCTCGCCCTGACTGTGCCCGAGCACCGCGTCCGGCCGGACGCCGAGCGACTCCCAGACCGCGGCGAGCGACACGAGAATGGCCCACAGCACCGGCTGGACGACGTCGACCCGCTCGATCGGCTCGCGCTCGCGCACGACGTCGAGCATCGAAAAGTCCACATAGGACGCCAACGCCGCCGCGCACTCGGCCATCCGCCCGGCGAACACCGGCGACGAGCCGAGCAGGTCGGCGGCCATGCCGGTCCACTGGGAACCCTGCCCGGGGAAGACGAACACGACCTTCCCGGGGGTGCCGGCGACACCTTCCGCGACGCCGGGCCCGGCCGTTCCCCCGGCCAGCGACCGCAGCCGGTCCCGCAGCTCGGCCGCGTCCCGGCCGACGACGACGGCCCGGTGGCCGAACTCGGACCGCGTGGTCGCCAGGGAGTACCCGACGTCGGACGGGTCGCGGCCGTCCACTCGGGGCAGCAGGTTCGCGGCCTGGTCCCGCAGCGCGTCGGCGGTGCGGGCCGAGAGCACCCACGGCACCGCGGGCAGCGCGACCGGCTCGGCGGCGGAGAGTGCCGGGTCCGGGGCCTGTTCGAGGATCAGGTGCGCGTTGGTGCCGCTGACGCCGAACGACGACACCCCGGCGCGGCGCTTCTCGCGCGCCGGCCACGGGCGCGGCTCGGTGAGCAGCTCGACCGCACCCGCCGTCCAGTCGATGTGCGTCGAGCGCTCCTCGGCGTGCAGCGTGCGCGGCAGGACGCCGTGACGCAGCGCCATCACCATCTTGATCACCCCCGCGACCCCCGAGGCGGCCTGCGTGTGACCGATGTTCGACTTGACCGACCCCAGCCACAACGGCGTCTCGCGGTCCTGCCCGTAGGTCGCGAGCAGCGCCTGCGCCTCGATCGGGTCGCCAAGGGACGTCCCGGTGCCGTGCGCCTCGACGGCGTCCACATCGGACGGACGCAACCCCGCCGCGCCCAGCGCCTGACGGATCACCCGCTGCTGGGACGGCCCGTTCGGCGCGGTCAGGCCGTTGGACGCGCCGTCGGAGTTGACGGCCGAGCCGCGGATCACCGCGAGCACCGGGTGGCCGTTGCGCCGCGCGTCGGAAAGCCGTTCCAGGACGACCATGCCGATGCCCTCGGCCATGCCCATCCCGTCGGCGGCGGCGGAGAACGCCTTGCAGCGGCCGTCGCGGGCGAGCCCGCGCTGGCGGCTGAACAGCACGAACGGCGCCGGCGACGCCATCACGGTCACCCCGCCCGCCAGTGCGAGTTCGGACTCCCCCGTCCGCAGCGACTGCCCGGCCATGTGCAGCGCCACCAGCGACGACGAGCACGCCGTGTCGAGGGTGACGGCCGGGCCTTCGGTGCCGTAGGTGTAGGCCAGCCGCCCGGCGGTGACGCTCATCGAGGTACCGGTGAGCAGGTGGCCTTCGGTGCCTTCCGGCGGCTCGGCGAGACCGGCGCCGTAGGACGACGAGCTCGCGCCGACGAACACGCCGGTGCGGCTGCCGCGCAGCGCGGCCGGGGTGATGCCGGCCGCTTCGAACGCCTCCCACGACGTCTCGAGCAGCAGCCGCTGCTGCGGGTCCATCGCGAGGGCCTCGCGCGGGCTGATCCCGAAGAACGCGGGGTCGAAGTCCGCGACGCCGTCGAGGAAACCTCCTTCGCGGACGTACGTCTTGCCCGGGGCGTCCGGGTCGGGGTCGAAGAGGCCGTCGAGGTCCCAGCCGCGGTCGGCCGGGAACCCGGAGATGCCTTCCCCGCCCGCGTCGAGCATGCGCCAGAGGTCCTCCGGCGAGCCGACCCCGCCGGGGAACCGGCAGCTCATCGCGACGATCGCGATGGGCTCGTCGGACGCGGTGACGACGACCGGTGCGTCGGTGGCCCGCTCGCCGCCGAGTTCGGTGGTGAGGTGGCGGGCCAGCCCCTCGGGGCTCGGGTAGTCGAACACGAGGGTCGCGGGCAGCCGCAACCCGGTCGCTGCCTGGAGGCGGTTGCGCAGCTCGATGGCGGTGACCGAGTCGAAGCCGAGGTCGCGGAACGCGCGGCCGGCGTCGACCTCGGCGCCGGAGTCGTAGCCGAGCACGGCCGCGACCTGCGTGCGGACGACGTCGAGGAGGTCGGTCACGACTTCCGGCGTTGTCTCGGCGACGAGCCGCCGGACCTCGGGGATGTCGCGGAACAGCGGGCTCGGCGTGCCGGACACGGCGACGACGCGGGCCCAGTCGATGTCGACGACGACGGCGCTGGTCTCGTCGTGGTCGAGCACCCGCTGCAGGGCGGCGATCGCCAGGTCCGGGTCCATCGCCGGGACACCGCGGGAGAGCATGCGTTCCTCGACGGCGCCGGTCGCCATGCCGCCGGCGGCCCAGTGGCCCCAGACGACGGCGGTCGCGGGCAGGCCCTCCGCCCGCCGCCGGCGCGCGAGGGCGTCGACGAAGGCGTTGCCGGGGGCGTAGTTGCCTTGGCCGGCGGCGCCGAACATGCCGCCGAAGGACGAGAACAGCACGAAGGCGTCGAGGTCGCCGGTCAGTTCGTGCAGGTTCAGCGCGGCTTCGGCCTTGACCCGCAGCACGTGGTCGACCTGCTCGAGGCTGAGCTGGTCGAGGAGGGCGTCGTCGAGCGCGGCGGCCGTGTGCACGACGGCGGTCAGCGGCCGTTCGGCCGGGATGCCGTCCAGCAGCTCGGCGAGCTTCGCGCGGTCGGCCAGGTCCACAGTGGACACGCTGACGCCGGTGTGTTCCGCCAGCTCGGCGACCAGCTCCGGGGCGCCGGGGGCGTCGAGCCCGCGACGTCCGGTGAGGATGACGTGCTCGGCTCCGCCCCGGGCGAGCCAGCGCGCGACGTGCGCGCCGAGCGCTCCGGTGCCGCCGGTGACCAGCACGGTCCCCGACGGGCGCCAGGTGTGGGTGCTCTCGCTGTCGGTCGCGTGGGCGAGCCGCCGGGCCAGCGCGCCGGAAGCCCGGACGGCCAGCTGGTCCTCCCCGCCGGGCTTGGCGAGCACGGCACCGACCCGATCGGCGGCGGTGGGGTCCGGTGCCTGCGGGAGGTCGATCAGGCCACCCCAGCGGCCGGGGTGTTCCTGCCCGACGACCGGCCCGAGACCCCAGACGAGGGCCTGCTCGGGATCCTCGACGGGATCGGCCGGCCCGGTGCTCAGGGCCCCGCGGGTGGTCACCCACAGGGGCGCCTCGACCCCGGCGTCGCCGAGGGCTTGGACGAGCGTGACCGTGGCGGCATGAGCGAGCGGGACGGCGGGGTACCGCGGGTGCCGCCCGGGTGCGGAGGCGAGCAGGGAGAGGACGCCGGAGGTCTCGCCGTGGCCGGTGAGCAGCCCGGCGAGGGCGGCGCGGTCGGCGGCCGGGTCGACGGGGACGCGCACGACCTCGGCGCCGTGGCTGGTCAGCGAGGTTTCGAGAACCTCGGCCCAGTCGGCGCCCGCCGCCGGCTCTTGGGCCCAGCCGATGCCGTCCTGCGGGACCAGGAGCAGCCAACGGCCGCTCAGCTTGGCCGAAGCCGCCTTCACCGGCTGCCACGTCACCCGGTAGCGCCAGCCGTCCACCGTGGACTTCCCCTGCTGGCGCCGTCGCCAGGAGGAGAGCGCCGGCAACACCGAACCGAGCGCCTCACGCTGCTCGTCGTCGGCGCGCAGGTCGTCGGCCAAAGCGGTCAGGTCGGCGCGCTCCACCGCTGTCCAGAAGCGGGTGTCGACCGGGTCCGTCGTGCGTGGCTCCGGGTCGCTCGGCCAGAACCGGCGGTGGCGGAACGGGTAAGTCGGCAGCCCGACCCGCGCCGCACCGGTCCCCCGGAACACCACCGGCCAGTCGACCGGGACCCCCGCCACGAAGGCCTCCGCCAGGGACCGCGTCAGGCGGTCGGCGCCGCCGTCGTCGCGGCGGAGCGTGCCTGTCGCCACGATCGCGCGGTCCGCCGCGTCGGCGGTCTCCTCGATGCCCGCCGTCAGCACCGGGTGGGCACTGCACTCGACGAACGCCGTGTGCCCGCCCGCCAGCAACCCGTGCACAGCCTGGTCGAACCGCACCGGCTCTCGCAGGTTGCGGTACCAGTACGCCGCATCCAGCGACGCCGTGTCCAGCACCTCCCCGGTCACCGCGGAGACGAACGGAATCCGCCCGGTCCGCGGCCGCAGCGGCGCCAGCACCGCGGCCAGCTCCTCGGCCAGCAAGGAAACCTGAGCGGAGTGCGACGCGTAGTCGACGGCGATCCGCCGCGCCCGCACGTCCACCGCGGCCAGCAGCTCCTCGAGCGCCTCGGCTTCGCCGGACACCACGACCGACGACGGCCCGTTGACCGCGGCGATCGAGATCCGCTCACCCCACGGCGCGATCAGCTCTTCCGCCCGCCCGGGCGCAACACCCAGCGAAACCATGCCCCCGAGGCCGGAAAGCCGCAGGATCGCCTTGCTCCGCAGCGCGACCACCCGAGCACCGTCCTCAAGAGACAGTCCACCCGAGACGACGGCGGCCGCGATCTCCCCCTGGGAGTGCCCCACCACGGCAGCGGGCTCGACACCGTAGGACTGCCACACCGAAGCCAGCGACACCATCACCGCCCACAGTGCGGGCTGCACGACGTCGACCCGCTCCAGCGCCGAAGCGTCGGAGAGCACGTCCAGCAGATCCCAGTCCACAAAGGAGGACAGAGCCGACGCGCATTCGGCCATCCGATCCGCGAACACGGGCGACGACTCGAGCAGCGAAAGCCCCATGCCGGCCCACTGAGAGCCCTGACCGGGGAACACGAACACCACCCGGCGGCCCGGCCGGGCGACGCCGGTGACGACGTCCGCGGGCGCGCCGCCGTCGGCGAACGCCCGTGCCGCGTCCGCGTGCCCGTCGAGGACGACCGCGCGGTGCTCGAACACCGCCCGGGTCGTGGCCAGCGAAAATCCGACGTCCAGCACATCACCGAACGGCATCCGAGCCGCCTGCGCCCGCAGCGCGTCCTCCGTCCGGGCCGACAGCACCCAAGGCACCACCGGCGGCGCTGTCCGTTCGACCAGGACCGACGCGGCCGGAGCGGCTTCCAGGATCACGTGCGCGTTGGTCCCGCTGATCCCGAACGACGAAACCGCCGCACGACGCGGCCGCCCCGTCTCCGGCCACGGCGAAGGCGACGACAGCAGCCGGATCGCGCCGGACGACCAGTCCACGTGCGGAGTCGGCGTCGACGCGTGCAGCGTGCGCGGCACCGTGTCGTGGCCGAGCGCGAGCACCATCTTGACCACGCCGGCGACCCCGGCGGCGGCCTGCGCGTGGCCGATGTTGGACTTCACCGAGCCGAGCAGCAGGGGGTGCGCGCGGTCCTGGCCGTAGGTGGCCAGCAGCGCGTCCGCCTCGATCGGGTCGCCCAGCGACGTCCCGGTGCCGTGCGCCTCGACGACGTCCACATCGGACGGCGCCAGACCGGCGTTCGCCAGCGCGGCCCGGATGACGCGCTGCTGCGACGGGCCGTTCGGCGCGGTGAGGCCGTTGGACGCGCCGTCCTGGTTGACCGCGGTGCCGCGGACGACCGCGAGCACCGGGTGGCCGAGCCGCTGCGCGTCGGAAAGGCGCTCGACCAGCAGCATGCCGACGCCCTCGGCCCAGCCGGCGCCGTCCGCGTCGGCGGAGAACGCCTTGCACCGGCCGTCCCGCGAGAGGCCGCGCTGGTGCGAGAACTCGACGAACGTGCCGGGCGTGGCCATCACCGTCGCGCCGCCGGCCAGCGCCATCGTGCACTCCCCCGAGCGCAGCGACTGCACGGCCAGGTGCAGCCCGACCAGCGACGACGAGCACGCCGTGTCGACCGTGACGGCCGGCCCCTCGAGCCCGAAGGTGTAGGCGATCCGGCCCGAAGCGACGCTGCCGGAGTTGCCGACGCCGAGGAAGCCTTCGACGTCGTCGGGGGCGTCGGACAGCCGGGCGCCGTAGTCGTGGTACATCAGTCCGGCGAACACGCCGGTGCGGCTGCCGCGCACGGCCGCCGGGTCGATCCCGGCCCGCTCGAACGCCTCCCACGCCGCTTCGAGCAGCAGGCGGTGCTGCGGGTCCATGGCCAGCGCCTCGCGCGGCGAGATGCCGAAGAAGCCGGGGTCGAAGTCGGCCGCGCCGTCGAGGAACCCGCCCGCGCGGACGTAGGTCTTCCCGGTCTGGGGCTCGGGGGCGTAGAGCGCGTCGACGTCCCAGCCGCGGTCGGCAGGGAACCCGGTGATGGCGTCGCCGCCGTTCTCCAGGAGCCGCCAGAGGTCCTCCGGCGAGGTGACGCCGCCGGGGAAGCGGCAGCTCATCCCGACGATGGCGATCGGCTCGTTCGACGCGGCGGTCGTCGTCACCGCGACCGAAGCCGCGGCCCCGCCGAGCTCCGAACGCAGGAACGCGGCGAGCGCGGCCGGGGTCGGGTGGTCGAAGACGAGCGCGGCGGGCAGCCGCAGCCCGGTCGCCGCCGACAGCCGGTTGCGCAGGTCGACGGCGGTCAGGGAGTCGAACCCCAGATCGCGGAACGCCATCGACGTGTCCACGGTGGACACGTCGGCGTGGCCGAGCACGACCGCGACGTGGGTCCGGACGATCTCGGTGAGCACGCGCTCGCGCTCGGTGTCGTCGAGCCCGGCCAGCCGCGTCCGCAGCCCCGGATCGACCGCGGCTGCCCGCGCCGGCACCAGCTTGCGCAGGATCGGCGGTACCGCCTGGTCACGCAGGGCCGAGACGTTCAGCTTCACCGGCACGAGCACCGCGTCGGCCAGCGTGCGGGCGGTGTCGAACAGCGCCATGCCCTGCTCGTCCGGCAGCGGCGGGAACCCGGCGCGGGCCATCCGCCGCCGGTCGGCGTCGGTCATCGCGCCGGTCATGCCGCCGCTGCGCGCCCACAGGCCCCAGGCCAGCGACTGCGCACCCGGCCGACGCTGGGCAAGGGCGTCGAGGACCGCGTTCGCGGCGGCGTACGCACCCTGCCCGGCGCTGCCGAGCGTCCCGGTCGCCGAGGAGAACAGCACGAACGTCGGCGCGTCGGTGAGTTCGTCCAGGGTGAGGGCGGCGTCTACTTTGGACCCCAGAACGCGCTCGAAGTGCTCCGGGGTCAGCGACTCCACGACGCCGTCGGCGAGCGCGCCGGCGGCGTGCACGACGGCGGTGACGTGCTCACCGTCGAGGACGGCGGCGAGCTGCTCGCGCTCGGCGACGTCGCACCGGACGACCCGCACGTCGGCGTCGAGGTCGTCGAGCTCGGGGTTCCCGGCGCCGGTGCGGCTGGTGAGCAGCAGGCGGCGGGCGCCGTGATTGGTCACCAGGTGCCGGGCCAGCAGCGAGCCGAGCGCGCCGGTGCCACCGGTGATCAGGACGGTGCCGCTGACGTCGAACGCGGGCGCCGCCTCGGCGTCCGGCTGGTCGGCGCGCACCAGGCGCGGCGCGAGGACCACGCCGTCGCGCAGCGCGACCTCGGGCTCTTCCCCGGCGGCGAGGACCGCGACGAGCGGGGTGACGTCGCCGGTGTCGGTGTCGGCGAGCAGGAACCGGTCCGGGTGCTCGGCGCGGACCGAGCGGACCAGGCCCCAGACGGCCGCGCCCGCGGGGTCCTCACCGGTCGTCGCGCCGCGGGTGACGAACACCAGGCGGCCGTCGTCCTCGGCCAGCTGCGCCTGGATCGTCTCGAGGGCGTGGGCCAGGACACGCCGGACGCTGCCGCCGACGTCGTCCGGGTCACCCGTGACGTGGACCAGCTTCAGGTCCGCGTCACCGTGGGCGGGCACCGCCACCGGTGTCCACTCAGGACGGAACAACGAGTCGGCGACGAGCTGCTGCGCCGCGAGGGGACGCAGGACCAGCGACGCGACGCTCGCCACGGCCACCCCGGCGGAGTCGGCGACGTCGAGGGCCACGGCGTCGTCCCCGGCCGGCCGGATCCGCACGCGCAGCGCGGCCGGGCCGCCCGCCCGCAGGACCGCGCCGGACCACGCGAACGGCAGCAGGGCGCGGTCCCCGCCGCCGAGGGCCGCGGCCTGCAGGGCGGCGTCGAGCAGCGCCGGGTGCAGCCCGAACCGGGCCGCCTCGGGCGCGATCCCGGCCGGCAGCGCGACCTCGGCGTAGATCTCCTCGCCGAGGCGCCACGCCGCACGCAGCCCGCGGAACGCCGGGCCGTACGCGAAGCCCTGGGCGGCGAACCGGTCGTGCAGGCCCTCGATGCCGATGGGCTCGGCACCGGCGGGCGGCCAGGTCAGCAGATCCGTGCCCGCCGGCTCGGGGCCGCCCAGCACGCCGCTCGCGTGCCGGGTCCAGCCGTCGCCGGCGGCGCGGCTGAACACGCCGACCGTGCGCCGCCCGGTGCCGTCGGGCGCGCCGACCGAGACCTGGACCTCGAGGGCGCCCTGCTCCGGCAGCACCAGCGGCGCTTCCAGGACGAGGTCCTCGACGACCCGGCCGCCGGTCTCCTGCGCGGCCCGCGCGGCGAGTTCGAGCATCGCCGTGCCGGGCAGGATGACCGTGCCCCGCACGACGTGGTCGGCCAGCCACGGGTGCGACCGCGCCGAAAGCCGTCCGGTGAACAGGTAGCCGTCGCCGTCGGCGAGGGCGACAACCGCGCCGAGCAGCGGGTGCCCGGCCGAGCCGAGCCCGGCGACATCGCCGGTCACGGCCGGGGCGTCGAGCCAGAACGGGGTGCGCTGGAACGGGTAGGTCGGCAGCTCGACGCCGGTCGCGTCGACGCCGTCGAACTCCCGCGCCCAGTCGACGTCGACACCGTGGATGAAGGCGGCGCCGAGCGAAGTGAGCAGCCGGGCACGGCCGCCGTCGCCGCGGCGGAGGGTGCCGACGGCGGTCTCGTCGAGGCCGGGCACGAGCACCGGGTGCGGGCTGCACTCGACGAAGACCGGCTTGCCGCCGAACGGCCGGATCGTCCGGTCGAAGTGGACGGTCCGGCGCAGGTTGCGGTACCAGTAGCCGGCGTCGAGCGCGGCGGTGTCGAGCAGCTCGCCGGTGACAGTCGAGTGGAACGGGACGTCGCCGATGCGCGGGCGGATCGGCGCGAGGGCTTCGAGCAGCTCGGCCTCGATGGCCTCGACGTGCGCGGAGTGCGACGCGTAGTCGACGGCGATCCGCTTGGCCGGGACGTCCTGGGTCATCAGCTCGTCGAGGGCGTCGGCGTCGCCGGAGACGACGACCGAGGACGGGCCGTTGACCGCGGCGATCGAGAGGCGCTCACCCCACGGCGCGATGAGCTGTTCCGCGCGTTCCACGGGGACGGTCAGCGAGACCATGCCGCCCTTGCCGGACAACGCGAGCAAAGCCTTGCTCCGCAGCGCGACGACGCGGGCTCCGTCCTCAAGGGACAGTCCACCCGCGACGACGGCGGCGGCGATCTCCCCCTGGGAGTGACCGACGACGGCGGCGGGTTCGACGCCGTGGGAGCGCCAGACCTCGGCGAGCGACACCATCACGGCCCACAGCGCGGGCTGCACGACGTCGACCCGCCGCAGGTCACCGTCGAGGACCTCCAGCAGGTTCCAGTCCACGAACTCGTCCAGCGCCGCGGCGCACTCGGTCATCCGCGCCGCGAACACCGGCGACGTTTCGAGGAGTTCCCGGCCCATCCCGGTCCACTGCGACCCCTGGCCGGGGAAGACGAACACGGCCCGGCGCGAGCCGCGGGCGACCTGGGCGCCGACGCCCTGCTCGGCCAGGGCGGTCAGCCCGGCGCGCAGGTCCCCGGCGACGACGGCCCGGTGCTCGTACAGCTGCCGCGACCGGACGAGCGCGGCCCCGACGGCCGCGGTGTCGCCGTCCACCAGGGCCAGGAGGTTCCGCGCCTGAGCGCGCAGAGCCGGTTCACCGCGCGCCGAAAGCACCCACGGCACGGCGGTTCCCCAACGCCCCAATGTGGCGTTCGGTGCGTCAGACGCACCCAACGCCACATTGGGGCGCTCTGGCGCCTCCAGGATGACGTGCGCGTTCGTGCCGCTGACCCCGAACGACGACACGCCCGCCCGCCGGACGTTCCCGGTCTCCGGCCACGCCACGGCGTCGGTGAGCAGCTCGACGGACCCGGCCGACCAGTCGACGTGCGGTGAAGGCGCGTCGACGTGCAGCGTCTTCGGCAGCACGCCGTGGCGCATCGCCTGGACCATCTTGATCATCCCGCCGACGCCGGCGGCGGCCTGCGTGTGCCCGATGTTGGACTTCAGCGACCCCAGCCACAGCGGCCGCTCGCGGTCCTGGCCGTACGTCGCGAGCAGCGCCTCGGCCTCGATCGGGTCGCCCAGCGACGTCCCGGTGCCGTGCGCCTCGACGACGTCCACATCGGACGGCGCGAGGCCCGCGTTCGCCAGCGCCGCCCGGATCACGCGCTGCTGCGCGGGCCCGTTGGGCGCGGTCATGCCGTTGGACGCGCCGTCCTGGTTGACGGCGGTGCCACGGACCACGGCCAGGATCGGGTGGCCGAGCCGTTCGGCGTCGGAAAGCCTTTCCAGCAGCAGAATCCCGGCGCCCTCGGCCCAGCTGGTGCCGTCGGCGGCGGCCGCGAACGCCTTGCAGCGGCCGTCCGGCGCCAGGGCCCGCTGACGGCTGAATTCGATCAGCGCGGACGGCGTCGCCATCACCGACACACCCCCGGCGAGCGCCAGGGTGCAGTCGCCTTGGCGCAGCGCCTGCGCGGCCAGGTGGACGGCGACCAGCGACGACGAACACGCCGTGTCGACGGTGACCGCGGGTCCTTCGAGCCCGAAGGTGTAGGCGACCCGGCCGGAGGCGACGCTGCCCGCGCTGCCGTTGCCCAGCAGGCCTTCGAAGCCTTCGGGCACCTCGTACATCCGGCCCGCGTAGTCGTTGTACATCACGCCGGCGAACACGCCGGTGCGGCTGCCGCGCACCGCGTCCATGGTCAGCCCGGCGCGTTCGAACGCCTCGTACGACACCTCGAGGAGCAGCCGCTGCTGCGGGTCGATGGCCAGCGCGTCCCGCGGGCTGATGCCGAAGAACGCCGGGTCGAACTGGTCGGCGTCGTGCAGGAAGCCGCCTTCGCGGGTGTAGACCTTGCCCGGTTGGTCGGGGTCCGGGTCGTACAGGCCGGCCAGGTCCCAGCCGCGCCGGGCGGGGAAGCCGGTGACGGCGTCGTCGCCGCGGGCGACGAGGTCCCACAGCTCGTCGGGCGAGCCGGCGCCGCCGGGATAGCGGCAGCTCATCCCGATGACGGCGATCGGCTCGCCGGCCGCCGCTTCGAGCCGCCGGTTGAGCTCCCGCAGCCGGTCGCTCTCCTTGAGCGACGCGCGCAGGGCTTCGACGATCTTGTCCGGTGATGTGGCCATGGTGAGGGCTCCGCAGGTCGGTCTGGTCAGGGAAGGTCGAGCGCCAGGGAGACGAGGTCGTCCACGTCCATGGCGTCGATCGAGGCTTCGGCGGCCGGTTCCGGTTCGGCATCGGGCTCGGCCAGGCGCAGCAGCGCGTCGAGCAGCCCGGCGGCGCGCAGCCGCTCCACCGGGATGGCCGCGAGCACCGCGGCCAGGTCCGGTTCGGCCGGCTCGACGTGCAGTTCGGCCTCCAGGTGCGTGGCGAGCGTTGCCGCGTCCGGGTAGCTGAACACCAGCGTCGCCGGGAGCCGCAGCCCGGTTTCGGCGCCGATCCGATTGCGCAGCTCGACCGCGGTGAGCGAGTCGAAGCCGAGGTCGCGGAACGCCTGCCGGGCCGGGATGGCGTCCGGGTCGGCGTGCCCGAGCACGACCGCCACCTGGGCTCGGACGAACCCGACGAGCAGCGCGTGCCGCTCGGCTTCGGGCACCGCGGCCAGGCGCTGCGCCAGCTGGGCGGGCGCCGCCGCCCGCTGCGGGGTCCGGACGAGACCCCGCAGCAGCGCGGGCACTTCGCCCGCGACCGTGAGGTCGAGCCGGATCGGGACGAGCGCCGCCGCGCCGTCCGCGCGGGCGACGTCGAACAACGCCAAGCCATCCTCAGTGGACAGTGCCGTGACGCCGCCGCGGCGGCCGGCATCGCCCATGCCGTCGGCCCAGAGGCCCCAGGCGAGGGACTGCGCCGGAAGCCCCGCCGCGCGGCGGTGGGCGGCGAGCGCGTCGAGGAACGCGTTGGCCGCCGCGTAGTTGGCCTGGCCCGGCGTGCCGAGTGTGCCCGCGGCCGAGGAGAACAGCACGAACTCCGTGAGGTCGCCGGCCAGCTCGTGCAGGTGCCAGGCGGCGTCGGCCTTCGCCCGCAGCACCGTCTCGATCTGCTGCGGGGTCAGGGTTTCGACGACGCCGTCGGCGAGCACCCCGGCGGAGTGCACGACCGCGGTGACGGGGTGCGCGGCGAGCAGCCCGGCCACCGCGTCGCGGTCGGCGAGGTCGCACGCGGCGAGCGTCACCTCGGCGCCGAGTTCCCGAAGCTCGGCGGCCAGTTCCGGCGCACCCGGCGCCGTCTCGCCGCGGCGGCTGACCAGCAGCAGGTGCTGGGCGCCCCGGGTGGCCAGGTGCCGGGCGACGGCCGCGCCCAGCGCGCCGGTGCCGCCGGTGACCAGCACCGTCCCGGACGTCGCCGGCGCCTCGCCGTTCCCGGCGCGGACGCGGGCCAGCCGCGGCACCAGGAGACCACCGGCGCGGATCGCCGCCTGCGGTTCCTCGGTCGGCACCGGCGCGGCGTCCGGGTCGTCGAGGTCGAGCAGCGCGAACCGGCCCGGGTGTTCGGCCTGAGCTGAGCGCAGCAGGCCCCACACCGCCGCCGCGGCCAGGTCCGGCACGTCCTCGCCGGGCCGCGTCGCGACCGCGCCGCGGGTCACGACGATCAGCTTCGGCCCCTCGGCGGCCAGCCTCTCGCGAACGGCGGCCAGCACCGCCGTGACGGTCTCGCGCACCGCGGCCGGAACCGCGCCGGCGACCCGCGGCACCGGCAGGAACACGACGTCCGGAGCATCGCCGGTCACCTCGGCACCGGCCTGCTTGAGCGCGGCCACGAGATCCGTGTCTTCACCCAGCACCGCGCAGCGCGCGAGGGGCGGCGCGGTGACCGGCGAAGGCACCCAGTCGACGCGGAACAGCGCGTCCCGGACACCCAGGCCCTCGGCCGAGAACGGCCGCAGTGCCAGCGAATCCACGACACCCACGGGCGCGCCCGTCCCGTCGGCCAGCGCCAGCGAGAAGCCGTCGGGCACCGGAGTGAGCCGGACACGCAGGCTCGTCGCCCCCGTCGCCGCGAGGTGGACCCCGGTCCACGCGAACGGCAGCTTCGCGGTGCCGTCACCGCGCAACGCGGCCGTGTGCAGGGCTGCGTCGAACAGGGCCGGGTGCAGCAGGAACCCGCCGGGAACCTCGGACAGGCCGACCTCGGCGAACAGCTCCTCGCCGCGGGACCACGCCGCCCGCAGGCCCTGGAACGCCGGGCCGTAGCCGAACCCGGCTCCGGCGAACCGCGGGTAGACGTCGTCCACCGGCACGGCTTCGGCTTCGGCGGGCGGCCACTCGGTCAGGCCCACCACGGGCTTCCCGCCTTCGGTGACCGTGCCCGTGGCGTGCCGCGTCCACGGTTCGGTGTCGTCACGGCGGGCGTGGACCCGCACCGGCCGGCCACCGGCCTCGGGGGCGCCGACCGTGACCTGGACCTGAACACCCTGGTCAGGTACCACGAGCGGCGCTTCCAGGGTCAGCTCGGTGACGACGTCGCAGCCGGCTTCGGCCGCGGTCCGCAGCACCAGTTCCAGCAGCGCGGTGCCCGGCAGGAGGGTGGTCCCGCCGACGGCGTGGTCGGCCAGCCACGGGTGCGTCCGCGGCGACAGCCGGGCCGTCCCGAGGACGCCGTCCTCCCCGGCCAGTGGCACGACGGCGGCGAGCAGCGGGTGACCGGTCGCCGCCAGGCCCGCCGCGGTGACGTCGTTGGCCGGCGCGGCGGCCAGCCAGAACCGCTCCCGCTGGAAGGCGTAGGACGGCAGGTCGACGTGCCCGCCGCCGGGACCGAAGCCCGCGGCCCAGTCGACCGCGCGGCCCCGGACGTAGAGCCGGGCCAACGCGGTGAGCAGGGTTTCCGCCTCCGGGCGGTCCGCCCGCAGCGTCGCGACGGCCTCGCCGTCCTCGACCATCGCGGTCAGCACGCCGTCCGGGCCCAGCTCCAGGAAGTCCGTGACACCCTGCGTGCGCAGGGCCTCGAGGCCGTCGTGGAACCGGACCGGCTCGCGGACCTGGCGGACCCAGTGGTCCGCGGTGGCCGGATCGCCGTCCTCCACTGTGGACACGATGGGTAGCCACGGCTCGTCGAAGGTCAGCTTTTCGGTGACGGCGCGGAGCTCGCCGAGCATGGGCTCCATCAGCGAGGAGTGGAAGCCGTGGCTGGTGTTGAGCCGTTTCGTCTTCGCCCAGCCCGCGGCGAACGCCGTGACGGCGTCGGCGTCGCCGGAGAGCACCACCGCCTCGGGCCCGTTGACCGCGGCCAGCGAGACGCCTTCGGGCAGCGGCTGAACGTCCTTTTCGGACGCCTGCACGGCGACCATCGCGCCACCTTCGGGCAGCGCCTGCATGAGCCGGCCACGGGCGGCGACCAGCGTCGCGGCGTCTTCGAGGCTCAGCACCCCGGCGACGTGCGCGGCCGCGATCTCGCCGACCGAATGCCCCAGCACGACGTCGGGCCGGACGCCCCACGCCTCCACGAGCCGGAACAACGCGACTTCGAGCGCGAAGATCGCTTGCTGCGCGAACTCCGTCCCGTCCAGTTCGGGCCGTCCTTCGAAGACGACGTCACGCAGCCTCGGGTCCAGGTGCGCGCAGACGGCGTCGAACGCTTCGGCGTAGACCGGGAACGTCTCGTACAGCTCGCGGCCCATGCCCGGCCGCTGGGCACCCTGGCCGGTGAACAGGAACGCGGTCAGGCCGTCCGGCACGACGACGCCGGTGACGGCGCCGGGTTCGCCGCGGCCGAGGGCGGCCAGCCCGGCCGGGACGTCGCCGACGACGACGGCGCGGTGGGCGTGTTGCGGCCGGGTGGTGACCAGGGCCCGGGCGACCGCCGGGAGCGGCCGGCCGGGGTGGGCGGCCAGGTGGGCCCGCAGGCGCGTCGCCTGGGCGCGCAGGGCGGCCGGCGACTTGGCGGTGAGCACGACGGGCGGGCACGGGTGCGCGGGCACGGCGGCTTCCGCGGGCGCCGGGCCGGCTTCCAGGATGACGTGCGCGTTGGTGCCGCTGATCCCGAACGACGACACCGCGGCGCGGCGGACCCGGTTTTCGGCGGGCCACGGGACGGGCTCGGTGAGCAGCCGGACGTCCCCGGCGGTCCAGTCGACGTGCGGGGTCGGCTCGTCGACGTGCAGCGTCTTCGGCAGCACGCCGTGGCGCAGCGCCTGCACCATCTTGATCACGCCGGCGACCCCGGCCGCGGCCTGGGTGTGGCCGAGGTTGGACTTGATCGAGCCCAGCCACAGCGGGGTGTCCCGGTCCTGGCCGTAGGTGGCCAGCACGGCCTGCGCCTCGATCGGGTCGCCGAGCTTGGTGCCGGTGCCGTGCGCCTCGACGGCGTCCACATCGGACGGTCCGAGGCCGGCGGTGGCGAGCGCCCGCCGGATCACGCGTTGCTGCGAAGGGCCGTTCGGGGCGGTGAGGCCGTTGGACGCGCCGTCGGAGTTGACCGCCGAGCCGCGGACCACGGCGAGCACGCGGTGGCCGTGCTTTTCGGCGTCGGAAAGGCGTTCCAGGACGAGGACGCCGACGCCCTCGGACCAGCCGGTGCCGTCGGCGGCCGCGGCGAAGGGCTTGCACCGGCCGTCGGGGGCGAGGCCGCGCTGCCTCGAGAACTCGACGAACGTCGCCGGGGTCGCCATCACCGTGACGCCGCCGGCCAGCGCCAGCGAGCATTCGCCCTGCCGCAGCGCCTGGGCGGCGAGGTGGAGGGTGACCAGCGACGACGAGCACGCCGTGTCGACGGTGACCGCCGGGCCTTCGAGGCCGAACGAGTAGGCGACGCGTCCGGAAAGGACACTGCCGGAGTTGCCGATGCCGACGAACCCTTCGACGCCTTCGGGCACGGTGGTGAGCCGGGCGCCGTAGTCGTGGTACATCTGGCCGGCGAAGACGCCGGTGCGGCTGCCGCGCAGCGTGCCCGGGTCGATGCCGGCGCTTTCGAAGGCTTCCCAGGACGTCTCCAGGAGGAGGCGTTGCTGCGGGTCCATCGCGAGCGCCTCGCGGGGGCTGATCCCGAAGAACGCCGCGTCGAACTCCGTCGCGTCGTAGAGGAAACCGCCCTCGCGGGTGTAGGTGGTGCCGCTCCGCTCGGGGTCGGGGTCGTACTCGACGTCCCAGCCGCGATCGGCGGGGAACTCGCCGATGCCGTCGCGGCCCGCCATGACCAGCCGCCAGAGGTCGTCCGGCGAGGTGACGCCGCCCGGGTACCGGCAGCTCATCCCGACGATCGCGATGGGCTCGTCCACGGCGGCCGTCAGCTGGACGGCCGTCGCGGCTCGTTCGCCGCTCAGCTCGGCTTCGAGGTGTTTCGCGAGCGCTTCCGGCGTGGCGTAGTCGAACACGACGGTCGCGGCGAGGCGCAGCCCGGTGACCGCGTCGAGCCGGTTGCGCAGCTCGACCGCGGTGAGCGAGTCGAAGCCCAGCTCGGAGAACGCCTGGCCGGGTTCGACCGCGGCGGCCGACGCGTGCCCCAGCACGGCCGCGGACTCCGCGCGGACGACGTCGAGCAGGCTTTCCGTCCGGCGGGCGGCCCGCTTGACCGGGGTCCGGACCAACCCGCGCAGGATCGGCGGGAGATGCTCGCCCTGGGCGCGCAGCCCGGCGTGGTCGAGCAGGACCGGCCACAGGACCGGGTCGGCGTGGGCGAGGGCGGCGTCGAACAGGGCCAGCCCGGTCTCGGTGTCGATCGGGCGCAGACCGCCGCGCCCGATCCGGCGCCGGTCGAGCCCGGCCGCCATGCCGCCGTCCGACCACGGCCCCCACGCGAGGGACTGCGCGGGCAGCCCGTTCGCGACGCGGTGGGCGGCGAGGGCGTCGAGGTAGGCGTTGGCGGCCGCGTACCCGGCCTGTCCCGCGCTGCCGAACGCCCCGGCGACGGAGGAGAAGAGCACGAGGTGGGCGTCGGGAACGAGCTCGTGCAGGTGCCGGGCGGCCTCGGCCTTGGGACCGAGCACGGCGGCGAGCCGGGCCGGGTCCTGGGCGGTGAGGAGGCCGTCGTCGAGGACCCCGGCCGCGTGGACGACCGCGGTGAGCGGCGGGAGGCGGTCGAGCAGAGCTGCGAGGTCTTCGCGGTCGGCGACGTCGCAGGCCGCCATGGTGACCTGGGCGCCGGTTTCTTCCAGCTCGGCGACGAGATCCCGCGCGCCGGGGGCGGCCGGCCCGCGGCGGGAGGTGAGCACCAGGTGCCCGGCGCCGTGCTGGGCGAGGCGCCGCGCGACGGCGGTGCCGAGCGCGCCGGTGGCCCCGGTGACGAGGACGGTGCCGCCGGCGATCGTCGTGGGCACGCCGGGCTCGGTGACCCGGGCCAGCCGGGGCACGAGGACCCGGCCGTCGCGGACGGCGGCTTCCGGCTCGTCGGGGAGTTCGCGGAGCCGGTCGTCGGGACCGAGGTCGGCGAGCACGAAGCGGCCGGGGTGTTCCTGCTGGGCGGTGCGCAGCAGGCCCCGGGCCGCGGCGGCGGGGAGGTCGGTGACGTCCTCGCCCGGCTCGGTCGCGACGGCGCCCCGCGTGACGACGACGAGGCGGGAGTGGGCGAACCGGTCGTCGGAGACCCAGGTCCGGACGAGCTCCAGCGCCCGGGTGACGGCTTCGGTCAGGTCGCAAGGGGCCCATTCGATCGCCATGACGGCGGGGACCGAGCGCCCCAATGTGGCGTTGGTTGCGTCCAGCGCACCCAATGTGGCGTTGGTTGCATCCAATGCACCCAAAGTGGCGTTCGGTGCGTCCAACGCACCCAATGTGGCGTTCGGTGCATCCAACGCACCCAACGCCACATTGGGGCGCTTCGGCTCGGCGGGGTCGGCGCCCACCGTCAAGGAGTCCAGGTCCAGGAGGCTGGGCTTCAGCGGCGTTTCCGCCGCCGGGACCCAGTCCAGCCGGTAGAGCGCGTCCGGCGTGGCCGATGCCACCGCCGCGACCGGGCGCAGGGCCAGTGAGCGCACGGCCGCCACGCCGCGGCCGGTGGCGTCGGCGAGGGTCAACGTGATCGCGTCCGGGCCCGCCGGGCTGATCCGGACCCGCAGCTCGGCGGCGCCGGCCGCGGCCAGCGTCAAGCCCGTCCAGGCGAACGGCACGTGCGGACCGTCCACGAAGCCGCCCAGGCCGACGCCGTGCAGGGCCGCGTCGAGCAGGGCCGGGTGCACGCCGTAGCCGGCGGCCTCCGCCACCCGGTCCGGGGGCAGGGCCACCTCCGCGAACACCGTCTCCCCCTGCCGCCACGCCGCCCGCAGGCCTTGGAACGCCGGCCCGTAGCCGAACCCCTGCGAGGCGGCGCGGTCGTACAGGTCGTCCACCGGCACCGGGACCGCGTCCGCGGGAGGCCACTCCGTCAGGTTCGCCACCGGCGCGTCGCCGTCGCTCACCGTGCCGGTCGCGTGGAGCGTCCACGTGTCCGACTGTCGTGAGTGGACGGTCAGTGTCCGCCGTCCGGTGTCGAGCGCGCCGACCGCGACCCGCAGGGCGACGTCGCCGTGCAGGACCAGCGGTGCGCCGAGCGTCAGCTCGTCGACGACCGGGCAGCCGAGCTCGGCCCCCGCCCGCAACGCCAGCTCCGCGAACGCCGCGCCGGGCAGCAGCAGCGTGCCCAGCACCTCGTGCTCGGTCAGCCACGGCGCCGTCCGGGCCGACAGCGCGGCGGTGAACACCGTCCCCGCGTCGGGCAGTTCGACCGCGGCGCCCAGCAGCGGGTGTCCGGTCGCGGACTGCCCGAGCGCGGTCACGTCCCCCGCCGCCGGACCGGCGTCGAGCCAGTAGCGGCTGTGCTCGAACGCGTAGCCGGGCAGGTCCACCGGGGTCGCGGCCCCGAACACCGACGGCCACCGCGGCGAAACCCCGCGGACGTGCAGCCGTGCCACCGCCGACAGCACCGCCGGGACCTCGGCACGCCCCGCGCGCAGCAGCGGCACACAGCCGTCCACCATCGCGGCCAGGACGGCGTCCGGCCCGATCTCGACGAACTCGGTGACCCCCTCGGCCCGCAACCGCGCAACAGCGTCGGCGAACCGCACCGGCTCCCGCACCTGCCGCACCCAATACTCCGCCGACAACTCGACCGAAACATCCACAGTAGACACAAACGGCACCACCGGCGCAGCACACACAAGACCATCGATGGCCGCCGCAAACTCGGGCAGCATCGGCTCCATCAACGCCGAATGGAACGCATGACTCGTGTTGAGCCGCTTGGTCTTCGCGAACTTCGCGGCAACCGCAGTCACCGCGGCCTCAGAGCCCGACAGCACAATCGAATCCGGACCGTTCACCGCCGCCAGCGACACACCCTCCGGCAACGGCAGAACGTCCGCTTCGGACGCCTGAACCGCGATCATCACGCCACCCTCAGGCAGCGCACCCATCAACCGACCGCGAGCCGAAACCAACGCACAAGCTTCCTCAAGGGAAAGAACCCCGGCCACATGAGCCGCCGCGACCTCCCCCACCGAGTGGCCGACCACGAAGTCCGGCCGCACACCCCACGACTCCAGAAGCCGGAACAACGCCACCTCAACTGCAAAAATCCCCTGCTGAGCGAACTCCGTCTCCGCCGAACCCCAAAACTCCCCCAACCGCGGATCCAAATAACCACAAACCTCATCAAAAGCCGACGCGAACACCGGGAACGCCTCATACAACTCCCGACCCATCCCGGCCCGCTGCGAACCCTGCCCGGTGAAGAGATACGCCACCCGGCGATCGGCGACCTGTCCGATGTGGACGCCCGAGGCGGCGGTCCCCTCGGCGACGGCGGAAAGCCCGCGCAGCAGTTCGTCCCGGTCGGCGCCGACGACCACCGCGCGATGGTCCAGCGCCGCACGTCCGACGGCCAGTGTCCGGGCCACGGCGGCGACCGGCTGGTCCGGCGCCGCGGCGAGCAGCCGCTGGGCCTGCGCGCGCAGCGCGGCGGACGACTTCGCCGACAGCACCCACGGCACGGCAGGCCATTCGGCCGGGACGACCGGAGCGTCCGGCGCCTCTTCGAGCAGGACGTGGGCGTTGGTCCCGCTGATCCCGAACGACGACACCCCGGCGCGGCGGACCCGCTCCCCGGCGGGCCACGGAACGGCCTCGGTCAGCAGCCGGACCGCACCGTCGGTCCAGTCGACGTGCGGGGTCGGCTCGTCGACGTGCAGCGTCTTCGGCAGCACCCCGTGCCGCAGCGCCTGCACCATCTTGATCACGCCGGCGACCCCGGCCGCGGCCTGCGTGTGCCCCAGGTTGGACTTGACCGAACCCAGCCACAGCGGCTCGGCGCGCTCCTGACCGTAGGTCGCCAGCACGGCCTGCGCCTCGATCGGATCGCCGAGGCGGGTGCCGGTGCCGTGCGCCTCGACGACGTCCACCTCGGACGCCGCCAGCCCCGCGGTCGCCAGCGCGGCACGGATGACACGCTGCTGCGACGGTCCGTTGGGGGCGGTCAGGCCGTTGGACGCGCCGTCGGAGTTGACCGCCGAGCCCCGCACCACGGCGAGCACGCGATGCCCGTTGCGCCGCGCGTCGGACAGGCGTTCCAGGACGAGGACGCCGACGCCCTCGCCCCAGCCGGTGCCGTCGGCCGCCGCGGCGAACGACTTGCACCGCCCGTCCGGGGCCAGGCCGCGCTGACGCGAAAACTCGACGAACGTCGCCGGGGTCGCCATCACGGTGACGCCGCCGGCCAGCGCCAGCGAGCACTCGCCGGACCGCAGCGCCTGCGCCGCGAGGTGCAGCGCGACCAGCGACGACGAGCAGGCCGTGTCGACGGTGACCGCCGGGCCCTCCAGCCCGAACGTGTACGCGATCCGTCCGGAAAGGACACTGCCGGAGTTGCCGATCCCGAGGAACCCTTCGACGTCCGCCGGCGCGGTGGTGAGCCGGGCGCCGTAGTCGTGGTACATCAGGCCCGCGAAGACGCCGGTCCGGCTGCCTCGCAGGGAGTCGGCGGCGATCCCGGCGCTCTCGAACGCTTCCCACGACGACTCCAGCAGCAACCGCTGCTGGGGGTCCATCGCGAGGGCTTCGCGCGGCGAGATCCCGAAGAACGCCGCGTCGAACTCCGCCGCGTCGTACAGGAACCCGCCCTCGCGGGTGTAGGTCGTGCCCGCATGCGAAGGGTCGGGGTCGTAGTCGACGTCCCAGCCGCGGTCGAGCGGGAACTCCCCGACGCCGTCACGGCCTTCCGACACCAGCCGCCACAGGTCTTCGGGCGAGGTGACCCCGCCCGGGTACCGGCAGCTCATGCCCACGATCGCGATCGGCTCGTCGGCCCGCACGACGACCGAAGAGACCTCGGAAACGGAGGTGCCCAGCAGCTCGGCCCCGAGGAACGCGGCCAGCGCGTCCGCGCCGGGGTGGTCGAAGACCAGCGTCGAGGACAGCCGCAGCCCGGTCGCCTCGGCGAGCCGGTTGCGCAGCTCAACGGCGGTCAGCGAGTCGAATCCGAGGTCGTTGAACGCCCGGGTGGCGTCGACGCGGGCGCCCGGCTCGTGCCCGAGCACCGCCGCGGCTTCGGTCCGGACCAGGTCCAGCAGCAGCGTCTCCCGCTCGGCCGCGGGCACAGCGGCCAGCCGTTCGCCGAACGACGAAACCGGCCGGGCGCGCCGGGACGGCGTCCGCACGAGGCTGCGCAGCAGCGCGGGTACGGGACCGGCGCGGAACGCGGCGAGGTCGAGCCGCACGGGCAGGGTGACGGCCTGGTCCGCGGCCAGCGCGGCGTCGAACAGCGCGAGCCCGTCCTCGATGGACAGTCCGGCGCGCCCGGCGGCCATGCCGGTGTCCCAGGCACCCCAGGCCAGCGACGCGCCCGGCAGGCCGAGAGCCCGCCGGTGGGCCGCGAGTGCGTCCAAATAGGAGTTGGCCGCGGCGTAGTTCGCCTGCCCGGCGGCGCCGAAGACGCCCGCGACCGAGGAGAACAGCACGAGGTGCGCGTCCGGGACGAGTTCGTGCAGGAGCCAGGCCGCGTCCACCTTCGGCCGCAGCACGGCGGCGAGCCGCTCCGGCGTCAGCGACGCGAGCATGCCGTCGTCGAGGATTCCGGCCGCGTGCACCACCGCGGTGAGGCCGGGCAACGACGCGAGCAGCGCCGAAACGGCGTCCCGGTCGGTGAAGTCGCAGGCGGCGACCTCGACGCCGAGTTCCGTGAGTGCGGCCGCGCCGGGGGCGTCCGGGCCGCGGCGCCCGGCGACGACGACGCGTCCGGCGCCCTGGTCCAGCAGGTGCCGGGCGAGGGCCGAGCCGAGCGCGCCGGTGCCGCCGGTGATCAGGACCGTGTCCCAGTCCGGCGTTTCCGCGGCCGGCGCGGCGGTCCGGGTCAAGCGCGGCACGTACACGCGGCCGTCGCGGATCGCGAACTGCGGTTCCCCAGCCGGGAACCGGGTCAGGCCCCCCGGATCGTCGGTGTCCACCAGGAGGAACCGGTCCGGGTGCTCGGCCTGCGCGGACCGGACCAGGCCCCCCACGGCCGCGCCCGCGAGATCGGTGACGTCCCCGTCGACCGGAACGGCGCCGCGGGTCACCACGACCAGGCGTTCCCCGGGCTCGTGCGAAGAGGTCAGCCACTCCTGCAGCCCGGCGAGGACCCGGGCGGTCGAATCGTGGACCGTGCCGCCGTCCACGAGCAGGAACGTCGGCCGGATGGCCTCGGCCGTCCCGCCCGGCGGCAGCTGCGGCCAGCCGACGGTGAACAGCGACTGCCGCGGCACGGCGACCGGCCGCACGGTCAGCGCCTCGACCGCGACGACCGGCTGCCCGGCCTCGTCGGTGGCCGTCAGCGTGATCGTGTCGGCGCCGGTGGCCGAGAGCCGGACGCGCAGGGCCGCCCGGCCGCGCGCGGCCACCGTCACGCCGGTCCAGGTGAACGGCACCCGGCCCGCGCCGGTGTCCGGCAGGACGCCGAGCGCCATCGCGTGCAGCGCGCTGTCGAGCAACGCGGGGTGCAGGGCGAACTTCCCGGCGTCGGCTCCGGGGAGCGCGACCTCGGCGAAGATCTCGTTGCCGCGGCGCCAGGCCGCGCGCAGGCCCTGGAACGCCGGGCCGTAGCCGAAACCGCGGTCGTCGAACCGGGCGTAGAGGTCGTCGACGGCCAGGACTTCGGCGCCGGCGGGTGGCCACTCGACCGGGTCCGCGACGGGCCGGGTGCCGGTGGACAGGGTGCCGGTGGCGTGCCGCGTCCAGGGTTCGTCGAACGCCGAGCCCGCCGGGCGCGAGTGGATCCGCAGGGTGCGGGACGGCCCGGGAGCGCCGACGGCGATCTGGATCTCGACGCCGTCGTCCGGGAGGGTCAGCGGCGCTTCGAGGGTGAGTTCGTCGATCCGGTCGCCGCCGGCCTGCTCGGCCGCGCGCAGGGCCAGCTCGACGAACGCCGTGCCCGGGACCAGCGTCGAGCCGAGCACGACGTGGTCGGCGAGCCAGGGGTGCGACCGCGGGGAGAGGACGCCGGTGCAGAGGAAGCCGTCGCCGTCGGCGAGGGCCAGCGCGGCGCCCAGGAGCGGGTGGTCGGGGTGGGTGAGCCCGGCGGCGGTGACGTCGCCGGTCGCGGCGGGCGCGGTCAGCCAGAACCGCTCGTGCTCGAAGGGGTAGTGCGGCAGCGGGAGCCGGCGGGTGCCGCCGAAGAACTCCGGCCAATCGACGACGGTGCCCCGGACGTGCAGGGTGCCCAGGCCGCGGATCAGCGTGGCCGGTTCGGGCCGGTCGGCGCGCAGCAGCGGGACGACGTCGTCGGTGAGCGGGGTGAGCACCGCGGCCGGGCCGACCTCGGCGAACACCGTGACGCCCTCGGCGCGCAGCCGCTCGACGCCGTCGTGGAACCGGACCGGCTCCCGCACCTGACGGACCCAGTAGTCCGCGTCCCAGGACGCGTCCTCCGCCACCGTGGACACGAGCGGGATCACCGGCGGGGCGTAGGAAAGCCCGTTCAGAACCGTCCGGAACCCGGCCAGCATCGGCTCCATGAGCGCCGAATGGAAAGCGTGGCTCGTGTTGAGCCGCTTGCTCTTCGCGAACCGGGCGGCCACCTCGGCCACGGCGTCCGCCGCCCCGGACAGGACGACCGACGCCGGCCCGTTCACCGCGGCCAGCGACACCCCCGCGGGCAGCGGCAGGACCTCGTCCTCGGACGCCCGCACGGCGATCATCGCGCCGCCTTCCGGCAGCGCCTGCATGAGACGGCCCCGGGCGGCGACGAGCGTGCCGGCGTCCGCCAGCGTCAGCACCCCGGCGACGTGCGCGGCCGCGATCTCCCCCACCGAGTGGCCGAGCAGGAAGTCGGGCCGCACGCCCCAGGACTCCAGGAGCCGGAACAGGGCGACTTCGAGGGCGAAGATCCCCTGCTGGGCGAACTCGGTGCGGTCCAGCTCGGCGGTGCCGAGGACGTCCTTCAGACGCGGGTCGAGGTGCGCGCACACGGCGTCGAAGGCCGCCGCGTAGGCCGGGAACGTCTCGTAGAGCGCGCGTCCCATCCCGGCCCGCTGGGCCCCCTGTCCGGAGAACAGGAACGCGGTCTTCCCGCCCGGGCCGCCCTGGATGACGTCGAACTCCCGCAGGGCCGTGAGCAGCGCGTCCCGGTCCTCGGCGACGACGACGGCGCGGTGCTCCAGCCCGCCCCGCGTAGCCAGCGCGGCCGCCAGCTCCGGCAGGCCGGATTCCACAGTGGACAACCGAAGGGCCTGCTCGCGCAACGCCGACGCGGTGCGGGCCGAGAGCAGCACCGGCGTGACCGGCAGCGCGGGCAGCGCGGCGGGCTCGACGGGCGGGGCCTGCTCCAGGATCACGTGGGCGTTCGTCCCGCTCATCCCGAACGACGACACGCCGGCGCGGCGCGGCCGTCCGGTCTCCGGCCAGGGCGTGGCCTCGGTGAGCAGCCGGACGTTCCCGGCCGCCCAGTCGACGTGCGGCGTCGGCTCGTCCACGTGCAGGGTCTTCGGCAGCACGCCGTGGCGCAGGGCCTGGATCACCTTGATCACGCCGCCGACCCCGGCGGCGGACTGCGCGTGCCCGATGTTCGACTTCAGCGAGCCGAGCCACAGCGGGTGCGCGCGGTCGCGGCCGTAGGTCGCGAGCACGGCCTGCGCCTCGATCGGGTCGCCGAGCCGGGTACCGGTGCCGTGCGCCTCGACGGCGTCCACATCGGACGGTGCCAGCCGGGCGGCGGCCAGCGCGTCGCGGATCACCCGCTGCTGCGAGGGGCCGTTGGGCGCGGTCAGGCCACTGCTCGCGCCGTCCTGGTTGACGGCGGAACCGCGGACCACCGCGAGCACTTCGTGGCCCTTGCGGCGGGCGTCGGAGAGCCGCTCCAGCATCACCAGGCCGACGCCTTCGGCCCAGCCGGTGCCGTCGGCGGCGGCGGCGAAGGACTTGCAGCGCCCGTCCGCGGCCAGGCCGCGCTGGCGGCTGAACTCGACGAACAACGTCGGCGAGGCGAGCACCATGACGCCGCCGGCCAGGGCGAGCGAACACTCGCCCGCGCGCAGGGCCTGCGCGGCGAGGTGCAGCGCCACCAGCGAAGACGAGCACGCCGTGTCGACCGTGACGGCCGGCCCCTCCAGCCCGAACTGGTAGGCGAGCCGCCCGGAGATGACGCTGCCGGCGTTGCCGGTCAGCAGATGGCCTTCGAGCCCTTCGGGAGCGACGTTCCAGCCGCTGCCGTAGCCCGAGGAGGACGCGCCGACGAACACGCCGGTGCGGCCGCCGCGCAGGCTCGCGGGGTCGACGCCGGCGTCCTCGAACAGCGCCCACGCCGACTCCAGCAGGAGCCGCTGCTGCGGGTCCATCGCCAGCGCGGCGCGCGGCGAGATACCGAAGAACCCGGCGTCGAACCCGGCGACGTCATCGAGGAACCCGCCGGCGGTCGCGTAGCTCGTGCCGCGTTCGCTGTCCGGTCCGGCCAGCGCGGCGAGGTCCCAGCCGCGGTCGGCCGGGAACGGCGTGACGGCGTCGCGGCCGTCCCGGACCAGGTCCCACAGGTCGTCGGGCGACGCCACGCCGCCGGGGTACCGGCAGCTCATGCCGACGACGGCGATCGGCTCGGGTTCGCCGGACTCGACCTCCTGCAGCCGCGTGCGCGTCTGCTGCAGCTCGGCGGTCACCCGCCGGAGGTACTCGACCAGCCGGTCCTCGTTGGACACCGTCAGCTCCCCAATGCGTTGTCGATGAAGTCGAAGAGGTCGTCCGCCGACGCCGTGGCGAGGCTGTCGGGGACGACGGCCCGGGCGGTGCCGGACCACTTGGCCAGCAGCGTCTGCAGCCGGCCGTGGATCGCCGCGTGGGCGGCGTCGTCGAGATCGGCGGTGAGCAGCCGGGCTTCCAGGCCGTCCACTTCGGACAGCAGCCGCTCGGCGCCTGCCTCGTCGCCGGTCAGCTCGCCGCGCAGGTGCGCCGCGAGCTCCGCGGGCGAGGCGTGGTCGAACACGAGCGTCGACGGCAGCCGCAGGCCGGTCGCGGTGGCGAGCCGGTTGCGCAGCTCGACGGCGGTCAGCGAGTCGAAGCCGACCTCCAGGAACCCGCGGCCGGGGTCGACGCCCGTGGCGTCGGCGTGGCCGAGCACGGCGGCCATCGCTTCGCGGACCAGCTCCAGGACGATCCCGTCCTGCTCGGCCGGGGTGCGCCCGGTCAGCCGCCGGGTCAGCCCGGCCGCGTCGGACGGCGCCGCCGCACGCCGCTTGGCGCGGAGCAACCCGCGCAGCAGCGGCGGGACGTCGTCGCCGCGCAGCGCCGCCGGATCGAGCCGCATCGGGACGAGCAGGCTCGCCGCGTCTCGGACCGCCGTGTCGAACAGCGCGAGGCCGTCCTCAGTGGACAGTGGCAGCAGTCCGGACCGGTCCATCCGGCGCCGGTCGGCCTCGTCGAGCCCGCCGGCCATGCCCGCCTCCCACGCGCCCCAGGCGAGCGAGACGGCGGGCAGCCCGGCCACGCGGCGGTGGCGGGCGAGGCCGTCGAGGTAGGCGTTGGCGGCGGCGTAGTTGCCCTGCCCGGCCGTGCCGGAGAGCCCGGACACCGACGAGAACAGCACGAAGGCGGCCAGGTCGGCGTCGCGGGTCAGTTCGTGCAGGTGCCGGGCGCCGTCGGCCTTGGGCCGCAGCACGGTCGCGAGGTCGCCGAGGGTGAGCCGGTCGACCGTGGCGTCCGCGAGTACCCCGGCGGCGTGCACGACGGCGGTGAGCGGCTTGCTCAGCGTCTTGAGAAGTTCCGCCACGGCGTCGCGGTCGGCGACGTCGCAGGCGGCGATCGTCACCTCGGGCAGCTCCTCTTTCAGGGCGGCCGCGCCGGGCGCGGCCATCCCGCGGCGGCTGGTGAGCACGAGGTGCTTGACGCCGTCGCGGACGAGGTGCCGGGCCAGGGCGGCGCCGAGCGCGCCGGTGCCGCCGGTGATCAGGACGGTGCCGTCGGGGTCGATCCGGTGCGGGACGGTCAGGGCGAGCTTGCCGACGTGCCGGGCCTGGCTCAGGTGGCGGAGGGCGTCCGGGGTCTGCCGGATGTCCCACGCGGTGACCGGCAGGGGGCGCAGGTGCCCCTTTTCGAAGAGGTCGAGGACCTCGGCGAGCATCCGGCCGAGCCGTTCGGCCCCGGCCTCGGCGAGGTCGAAGGCGCGGTAGTTCTCGCCGTCCCGGACGTCGGTCTTGCCCATCTCGAGGAACCGGCCGCCGTCGGCGAGCAGCTTCCGGGAGGCGTCGACGAACTCGCCGGTCAGGGAGTTGAGGACGACGTCCACCCGGGGGAAGCGGTCGGCGAAGTCGAGGGTGCGGCTCGAGGCGAGGTGAGTTGTCTCGACGCCGAGGTTCGTGACGGTCGTGTGCTTGCCCGGGCTCGCGGTGGCGTAGACCTCGGCCCCGAGGTGCCGCGCGAGCTGGACGGCGGCCATGCCGACCCCGCCGGCGGCCGCGTGGATGAGCACGGACTCGCCGGGCTTCAGCTCGGCGAGCTCGACGAGGCCGTAGTAGGCGGTGAGGAAGGCGACGGGGGTGGTCGCCGCCTGCGGGAAGGTCCAGCCGGCGGGGATGGGCGCGACGAGCCGGTGATCGGTGACGGCGTGGGCGGCGAAGGTGCCGGGGAACAGGCCGAAGACGCGGTCGCCGGGTTTCAGGGTGGTGACGCCGGCGCCGATCTCGGTCACGACGCCGGCGGCTTCCTGGCCCAGGGGGACGGGCCCGCCGGGGTATCGGCCGAGGACGTTGAGGACGTCGCGGAAGTTGATGCCCGCGGCTCGGACGGCGATGCGGACTTCGCCTTCGCCGAGCAACGGCGCCGCGCCGCTGGTGAGCGGCGCCGCCGGGCAGACCTGGACCGCGATGCCGTCCACCGTTCCCGGCTTGGTGATCACCAGCCGCCAATCCTCGAGCGGCAGCTCCAAGCCCGCCGCCGGGCCTCGGGCGATTCGGGGGGCCAAGAGCCGCCCGCCGCGGAGGGCCAGCTCTGGCTCGCCGTCGGGGAGGGCGGGCACCGAGTCGGTGTCGTCGCCCAGGTCGAGCAGGCGGAAGCGGCCCGGGTTCTCGGTGCCGGCCGAGCGGACCAGGCCCCACGCCGCCGCCGCGGCGAGGTCGGCCACGTTGTCGCCGTCGGTCGCGGCGATGGCTCCTCGTGTCACGAACACCAGCTCGCCGTCGCGGGGATCGGTGAGCCAGGACTGGATCGCGGCGAGCACGGTCGCCGTTGTCGTGTGGACATCCGCGGCTTCCACCGGCAGCAGGACCGGGTCCGCAGTGGACGGACCGCTGACCTCCTGCCACGCCACGCGGAAGAGCGCGTCGCTCACCTGGCTGAGCTGGTCCGGGGAGACCGCGCGCAGTACGAGGGACGCCACCGACAGAACTGGGCGGCCGTCGGAGCCGGCCACCGTCAGGGCGACCGTGTCGGGGGCGACGGGGGTCAGCCGGACGCGCAGGGAGGCCGGGCCCGAAGCGTGCCGGGTCACGCCGGACCACGTGAACGGGAGGCGGCCCTGGCCGTCGTCGGGGAGCAACTCTCCCAGCCCCAGGCCGTGCAGGGCCGCGTCCAGCAGGGCCGGGTGCAGGCCGAAGCGGGCCGCCGGGTCGCGGTCGGCGGCGGGGAGCGCCACCTCGGCGAACACCTCGCCGTCCCGGACCCAGCCCGCGCGCAGGCCCTGGAACGTCGGTCCGTACGTGAATCCGCGGTCTTCGAAGCCCGGGTAGAGGTCGGTGACGTCCACTTCGGACGCGCCGGCGGGCGGCCACTCGCCGAGGTCGTCGTCGGCGGCGACGGGCTCGGCGGACAGGACGCCGGTGGCGTGCCGCGTCCACGGCTCGGCGTCGTCACGGCGGGAGTGCACGGTCACCGGGCGGCGACCGGCGTCGTCGGCCGCGCCGACCGCCACCTGGACCCGGACGGTGTCCGTCAGCGCGAGCGGCGCGGCGATCGTCAGCTCTTCGAGCGTCGGGCAGCCCGCTTCGGCTCCCGCGCGCAGCGCGAGTTCGACGAACGCCGTGCCCGGCAGGATGACCGTGCCGTGCACGGCGTGCCCGGCCAGCCACGGCGACGTCCGCGTCGACAGCGCGCCCGTCAGCACCCAGCCGCCGGACTCGGGCAGCTCCATCGCCGCGCCGAGCAGCGGGTGGCCGGTGGCGGCCTGGCCGAGCGCGTCGACGTCGCCGGCCGCGGCGGCGTCCAGCCAGAACCGCTCGTGCTGGAAGGCGTAGGTCGGCAGGTCCGTGCGGATCGGGCCGGCGCCGAACACCCGGGACCAGTCGGCGGTCTCGGCCAGCCGCGCCAAGGCGGCCAGGACGCTCGCGCCTTCCGGCCGTCCGGCGACGAGGGTCGGCACGGCCTCCTCGACCATCGGAGTGAGCACGGCGTCCGGCCCGATCTCGACGAACTGCGTGACCCCCTCGGCGCGCAGCCGCGTGACAGCGTCGGCGAACCGCACCGGCTCCCGCACCTGCCGCACCCAATACTCCCCCGACAACTCGACCGAATCATCCACAGTGGACACAAACGGCACCACCGCCGGAGCACACACAAGCCCGTCAATGGCCACCGCAAACTCGGGCAGCATCGGCTCCATCAACGCCGAATGGAACGCATGACTCGTATTGAGCCGCTTGGTCTTCGCGAACTTCGCGGCAACCGCAGCCACCGCGGCCTCAGAGCCCGACAGCACAATCGAATCCGGACCGTTCACCGCCGCCAGCGACACACCCTCCGGCAACGGCACAACATCCACCTCAGCCGCCTGAACCGCGATCATCACACCACCCTCAGGCAGCGCACCCATCAACCGACCGCGAGCCGAAACCAACGCACAAGCATCCTCAAGGGAAAGAACCCCGGCCACATGAGCCGCCGCGACCTCCCCCACCGAGTGGCCGACCACGAAGTCCGGTCGCACACCCCACGACTCCAGAAGCCGGAACAACGCCACCTCAACAGCAAAAATCCCCTGCTGAGCGAACTCCGTCTCCGCCGAACCCCAAAACTCCCCCAACCGCGGATCCAAATAACCACAAACCTCATCAAAAGCCGACGCGAACACCGGGAACGCCTCGGACAACTCCCGACCCATCCCGGCCCGCTGCGAACCCTGCCCGGAGAACAGGCAAGCGACCTTCCCACCGGACGCGCATCGCACCACTTCGGCGACGGACCGACCCTCGGCGAGCCCGGTCAGCCCACGGCGGAAGCCCTCGAGGTCGGACGCCAGCACGACGGCCCGGCACTCGAGCGACGCGCGAGCGGTCGCCAGCGTCCGCGCGGTCTCGACGAGATCGGGTCCGGACTCGAGGAACTCCAGCAGACGCGAGGCCTGAGCCCGCAGGCCGGCTTCGCTCCGAGCCGAGACCAGCCACGGCACGACAGGACCCGAGAAGGTCTCTGCCGGAGCGACGGGCGCGCGAGGAGCTTCCTCCAGCACGATGTGCGCGTTGGTGCCGCTGATCCCGAAGGACGAGATTCCGGCGCGACGCACCCGTTCTCCAGCGGGCCAAGGCACGGACTCCGTCAGGAGCCGGACGTCCCCGGTCGTCCAATCCACCTGAGAGGACGGCTCGTCCACGTGAAGGGTCTTCGGGAGTACCCCGTGCCGCAGGGCCTGGACCATCTTGATCACCCCTGCGACACCCGCGGCCGCCTGCGTGTGGCCGAGGTTCGACTTCACCGAACCCAGCCACACCGGACCGCCCCGGTTCTGCCCGTAGGTGGCCAGCAGGGCCTGCGCCTCGATCGGGTCGCCGAGGCGAGTGCCCGTGCCGTGCGCTTCGACGGCGTCCACATCGGACGGTTCCAGGCCCGCGGTCGCCAGCGCGGCGCGGATCACCCGCTGCTGTGACGGGCCGTTCGGTGCCGTCAGGCCGTTGGACGCGCCGTCCTGGTTGACCGCTGAGCCCCGGAGGACCGCCAGCACCGGGTGGCCGAGGCGCTGCGCGTCCGACAGCCGCTCCACCAGCAGCAGCCCGGCGCCCTCGCCCCAGGCCGTGCCGTCGGCGGCGGCCGCGAACGGCTTGCACCGGCCGTCGGCCGACAGCCCGCGCTGCCGCGAGAACTCGACGAACCCGATCGGCGTGGACATCACGGTGACCCCGCCGGCCAGCGCGAGCGAACACTCCCCCTGCCGCAGCGCCTGCGCCGCCAGGTGCAGCGCCACCAGCGACGACGAACACGCCGTGTCGACCGTGACCGCCGGGCCCTCCAGCCCGAACGCGTACGCGACCCGGCCGGAGAACACGCTGGCCGAACTGCCGGTGCCGAGGTAGCCCTCGACCTGCTCGCGGGCGTTCATCAGCAGGGTGCTGTAGTCCTGGCCGTTGGTGCCGGCGAAGACGCCGACCCGGCTGCCGCGCAGCGCCGCCGGGTCGAGCCCGGCGCGTTCGAACGCCTCCCACGTCGTTTCCAGCAGCAGCCGCTGCTGCGGGTCCATGGCCAGCGCCTCGCGCGGGCTGATCCCGAAGAACGCCGCGTCGAAGCCGGTGACATCGTCCACAAAGGACCCGTGCCGGACGTAGGAGCGGCCCGGGGTCTCGGGATCCGGGTCGTACACGGCGTCGACGTCCCAGCCGCGGTCGGCCGGGAACGGCACCACCGTGTCGCGGCCCGCGGCCAAGAGCTCCCACAGGTCCTCGGGCGAGCCGACTCCGCCGGGGAACCGGCAGCTCATCGCGACGATCGCGATCGGCTCGTCGGCCGCGCCGCGCTCGGCGTGGTCGGTGACGTCTTCGCGGCCGCCGAAGTGCGAGGCGAGGTGGCGGACCAGCGCGGCCGGGCTCGGGTGGTCGAAGACGAGGGTCGCGGGCAGCCGCAGGCCGACCGCCGCACCGAGCTTGTTCCGCAACTCGACCGCGGTCAGCGAGTCGAAGCCCAGGTCGCGCAGGGCGCGGGCGGCGTCGATCCGGTCGGGCTCGGCGAACCCGAGCACGGCGGCGATCTGCGTGCGGACGATCTTCAGCAGCCGCCGGTCCCGCTCGTCCGGCGCCAGGTCCGCGAGGCCGGGCTCGGCGATGAGCTGCTCGCGAACCTCCGGGAGGTCGGCGAGCAGCGGGCCCGGGTCCTGGGCGGCCGCCCAGTCGACGTCCGCGACGACGACGGCCGTGTCGTCGAGGTCCAGCACGCGCTGCAGCCCGTCGAGCGCCACTTCCGGCGGCATCGGCGGGACGCCGCGCCGCACCAGGCGTGCCTCGAGCGCGCCGTCGGCCATGCCGCCGCCCGCCCAGTGGCCCCAGCCGATCGACGTCGCCGGCAGTCCCAGGCCACGGCGGTAGCGCGCGAAGGCGTCGAGGAAGGCGTTCCCGGGCGCGTAGTTGCCCTGGCCGGCGCCGCCGTACGTGCCGGCGAGGGACGAGAACAGCACGAAGGCGTCGAGGTCGAGGTCGCGGGTCAGTTCGTGGAGGGCGATCGCGGCTTCGGCCTTGACACGGAGGACGCGGCTCGCCTGGTCGAGCGTCAGTTCGTCGAGGACGGCGTCGTCGAGGACGGCGGCGGTGTGGATCACCGCGCGCAGCGGGGCGTCGGCCGGGAGAGCGGCCAGCAGCGCGCCGAGCGCGTCGCGGTCGGCGGCGTCGCACGCGGCGATGGTGACCCGCGAGCCGAGGGCAGTGAGTTCGTTCTCCAGCTCGGCCGCACCCTCGGCGCCGCCGCCGCTCCGGCTGACCAGCAGCAGGTGCGGGGCGCCCAGGGTGGCCAGCCTGCGGGCGACGTGCGCGCCGAGCGCACCCGTGCCGCCGGTGACCAGGACCGTGCCTTCGGGGCGCCACTCGCGGCGAACCGTGGCGGTCGCGGGGCGGGTGAGGCGACGCGCGAACACGCCGTCGGGCCGGACGGCGAGTTCGTCTTCGGTGCCGGTCAGGGCGCTGAGGAACAGGTCGACGACGCTGTCGTCGGTGTCAGCCACGTCGGCGGGCAGGTCGGCGACGCCGCCCCAGCGGCCGGGCTGCTCCTTGCGGACGACCTGGCCCAGGCCCCAGACGAGCGCCTGCTCCGGGTCGGTGACCGGGTCCGCGGCGCCGGTGGACACCGCTCCGCGCGTGACCGTCCACAGGGGAGCTTCCGCGGCGGCGAGAGCTTGGACCAGGCCGAGGGTCGTCGCGAACCCGGCCGGGACCGCGGGGTGGCCCGGCACGCGCCCGGTCGGGGCGACCGCCAGGACACCGCGGACGCCGGTGAGGTCTTCCGGCTCGCCGGCCGAGCGGACCACCTCGGCGCCGTGGCGGACAAGACCGCGCTCGAGGCGATCGGTGAGTTCCCCGTCCGGACCACAGAGGACCCAGGTGCCGTCCAAAGAGGATCGCTCGACCGGGACCAGGCGCCAGGTGGTCTCGTAGCGCAGGTCGTCGGCCGCCGTGCGGCGACGCGGGGCGGCGGGCCCGGACCAGTAGCGCTCGCGCTGGAAGGGGTAGGTCGGCAGGGTGACGCGGCGGGTGCCCGTGCCCGCGAAGAACCCGGCCCAGTCGACGTCCGCACCGCGGGCGAACGCCTCGCCCAGCGACGTGATCAGCCGGGTCAGGCCGCCGTCGTCGCGGCGGAGGGTGCCGACCGCGGCGGCGGCCGCGCCGGTCCGCTCGATCGTCTCCTCGACGCCGACGGTGAGCACGGGGTGGGCGCTGCACTCGACGAACACGGTCGCCCGGCCCGCCAGCAGCGACGTCACGGCCCGGTCGAAGCGGACGGGTTCACGCAGGTTGCGGTACCAGTAACTCGCGTCCAGCTCGGCGGTGTCGAGCGGCTCGCCGGTCACCGCGGAGACGAACGGGATCTTCCCCGTCCGCGGCCGGACCGGAGCCAGCGCGGCAGCCAGTTCGTCTTCCAGGAGCTCGACCTGCGCGGAGTGGGAGGCGTAGTCGACGGCGATCCGCTTGGCCCGGACGTCCACCGAGGCCAGCAGCTCGTCCAGGGCCTCGGTCTCGCCGGAAACCACGACCGACGACGGCCCGTTGACCGCCGCGAGCGAGATCCGCCCGGCCCAGGGCGCGATCAGCTCTTCCGCACGCTCGGGGGAAACACCCAGCGACACCATGCCGCCGAGGCCCGACAGCCGCAGGATCGCCTTGCTCCGCAGCGCGACCACCCGGGCACCGTCCTCGAGGGACAGGCCACCCGCGACGACGGCGGCGGCGATCTCCCCCTGGGAGTGGCCCACGACGGCCGCCGGTTCGACCCCGTGGGAGCGCCAGACCTCGGCCAGCGAAACCATCACGGCCCACAGCACCGGCTGGACCACGTCGACCCGTCGCAGGTCGCCGTCGAGGACGTCCAGGAGCGACCAGTCCACAAAGGAACCGAGGGCGGCGGCGCACTCGGCCATCCGCGCCGCGAACACCGGCGACGATTCGAGCAGCGAAAGCCCCATGCCGGTCCACTGGGAACCCTGGCCGGGGAACACGAAGACGACGTCACCGGGACTGGCCGGTTCGCTCACGCCCTGGGCGACCGCGTCGAGCCCGGCCGCGTCGAGCACCACGGCCCGGTGTTCGCGCACCGACCGGGTGGTGGCCAGCGCCCGACCGACGTCGACCGGGTCGTCGCCGAGATGGGCCCGCAGCGCCTTCGCGAGGTCGCGAAGGGCCGTGCCGGTCCGCGCCGACAGGACCCACGGCACCACCGGCAGCGCCGCGGCGGGCTCGGCCGGCGCGGCGTCGGCCGCCTCGATGATCACGTGGGCGTTGGTCCCGCTGACCCCGAACGACGACACTCCGGCCCGCCGCGGCGTGCCGGTCTCGGGCCACGGCACGGGTTCGGTGAGCAGCCGGACCTGCCCGGACGTCCAGTCCACGTGGGAGGACGGCGTGTCCACGTGCAAGGTCTTCGGCAGCACGCCGTGGCGCATCGCCTCGACGACCTTGATCACGCCGCCGACCCCGGCGGCGGCCTGCGTGTGCCCGATGTTCGACTTGAGCGAGCCGAGCCACAGGGGCCGGTCGCGGTCCTGGCCGTACGTCGCGAGCAGGGCCTCGGCCTCGATCGGGTCGCCAAGGGTCGTGCCGGTGCCGTGCGCCTCGACGACGTCCACATCGGACGGCGCCAGCCGCGCACTGGCCAGCGCCGCGCGGATCACGCGCTGCTGAGAGGGCCCGTTGGGGGCGGTGAGGCCGTTGGAGGCGCCGTCGGAGTTGACCGCCGAACCGCGCAGCACCGCCAGCACCGGGTGCCCGAGCCGGCGGGCGTCGGACAGCCGTTCCAGCAGGAGCATGCCGGCGCCTTCGCCCCAGGCGGTGCCGTCGGCGGCCTCGGCGAAGGCCTTGCAGCGCGCGTCGGCGGCGAGCCCGCCCTGCTGGCTGAACTCGACGAACCCCTCCGGCGTGGTCATCACGGTGACGCCGCCGGCGAGCGCGAGCGTGCATTCGCCCGCGCGCAGCGCCTGCGCGGCGAGGTGCATCGCGACGAGCGACGACGAGCACGCCGTGTCGACGGTCAGCGCCGGGCCCTCCAGGCCGAAGGTGTAGGCGATCCGGCCGGAGAACACGCTGGCCGCGCTGCCGGTCAGGAGGTAACCCGACAGGGCCTCGATCTGCTCTTCGGAGGGGCCGGAGATCTGGGCCATGCCGCCGACGAACACGCCGGTGCGGCTGCCGCGCAGGCCGTCGACCGGCAGGCCGGCGCGTTCGAACGCCTCGTGCGCGACCTCGAGGAGCAGCCGCTGCTGTGGGTCCATGGCGACGGCTTCGCGCGGCGAGATCCCGAAGAACTCCGGGTCGAAGTCCGCGGCTTCCGGCAGGAACCCGCCTTCGCGGACGTAGCTGTGGCCGGGACGCGCGTCGCCGGGCCGGTAGAGCCGGGCGGTGTCCCAGCCGCGGTCGGCCGGGAAACCGGAGATGGCGTCGGTCTCGCCGGCCACCAGGTCCCACAGCCGTTCGGGCGTGTTCGCCCCACCGGGGTACCGGCAGGCCATGCCGACGATCGCGATCGGCTCGCCCGCCTTCTCCTCGGCGTCGCGCAGCCGGGCCCGCACATCGTGCAGGTCGGCTGTCACGCGCTTGAGGAAGTAGCGGAGCTTGTCTTCACTCGACATGGGGGGTCCTCGGGAAACAGGGGGTCGGTGGGCGCATCAGGAGATGCCGAACTCGGTGTCGAGCAGCCGGAACATCTCGTCGTCGTCGGCGGAGTCGAGCCGATCCGCGATCGACTCGCGGTCCTCGCGCCAGTGGGCGAGCAGGACTTCGAGCCGGGCCAGGGCGCGGCCGCGGTCCTCCGCGCCGGACGCCGCCAGCCCGGCTTCGAGCCGGTCCAGCTCGTCGGCGAGCCGGTCGGTCGCGGGCTCGACGCGGGTGCGCAGGTGCGCGGCCAGCGCGGCGGCCGTCGGGTGGTCGAAGACCAGCGTGCTGGGCAGGCTGAGCCCCGTCGCCCGGGACAGGCCGTCGCGCAGCTCGACCGAGGCCAGCGAGTCGAGGCCGAGGTCGCGCAGCGGCTGGCGGACGTCGATCGCGCCGGACACGGAATGTCCCAGCACCACGGCGATCTCGCCGCGCACGATGTCGAGCAGCAACTGGTCGAGCTCGGCGCCCTCGGCGGTGCCGAGGATCTCGGCGACCGCGCCACCGGGCGCCACCTCGGCCGCCAGGACCTCGCGGACCTCGGGCAGTTCGCCGAGCAGCGGGCTCGGGCGCTGCGCGGTGAACGCCGGCACGAACCGCGTCCACTCGACGTCCGCGACGACGACCGTCGGCTCGTCCCGCTCCACCGCCGCCATCAGCTCGGCGACGGCCCGCTCCGGCGGCAGCCCGGGCACCCCGCGCCGCGTCATCTGGACCCCGGCCTCGCCCTCGGCCATGCCCGGGCCGGCCCACGGGCCCCACGCGACGGACGTCGCGGTCAGGCCCCGGGCCCGGCGCGACTCGGCGACGGCGTCGAGGGCCGCGTTGGCCGCGGAGTAGGCGCCTTGGCCGCCGCTGCCCCAGGTGGCCGCGATCGAGGAGAACAGCACGAACGCGTCGAGCGGGGTGTCGCCGAGCAGGGCGTCGAGGTTGACCGCGCCCAGCACCTTCGCCGACCGGACCCGCGCGAACTCCGCGAGCTCGGTGTCCACCAGGTACTCCGGGTCGCCCGCGCCGGCGGCGTGCACGACGGCGGACGGCGGGAACTCGGCCAGCAGCGCTGCCAGGGCGTCCCGGTCGGCGACGTCGCACGCGCGGGCCGTGACCCGCGCGCCGAGCGCGGCGAGTTCCTCGACGAGCTCCGGTGCGGCCTGGCCACGACGGCTGGTGAGCACCAGGTGCTCGGCGCCGTCGGCGGCCAGGCGGCGGGCGACGTGCCCACCCAGCGCGCCGGTGCCCCCGGTGATGAGCACCGTGCCGCGCGGGCGCCAGTCGCGGGCCTTCCGGCCGGTCGCCCGCACGAGACGGCGGCCGAACACCCCGGACGGCCGCACCGCGATCTGGTCCTCGGCGCCGCCGAGGACCAGCTCGGCGTCGCCACCGAGGTCGACGCACCCGCCCCAGCGGCGCGGGTGCTCCAGGCCGGCGACGCGGCCGAGACCCCAGATCTCGGCCGCCGCGGGATCCACCGGCTCGCCCGGCTCGACCTGCACCGCATGGCGGGTGACGCACCACAGCGGGGCTTCGTGGCCCGCGTCACCGAGGGCCTGGACAAGGACGAGCACCTGCTCGACGTCGGTGAGGTAGGACAGCACGCCGTCGGTTTCCGGGAGCCGGGCGGCGAGGTCCGCGCGGCCGATCCCGGCGGGCACCTCCAGCACCGTGACGCCTTCGGGAAGGCGCACGGCACTGCCTTCGGGGACGACCGCGAGCCACCAGCCGTCCAGGGCCGGTGCGGGGGTGTCGATCGGCTGCCAGACGACGCGGTAGCGCCAGTCCGTCGTGCCGCCGTCGGCCTCGCCGCGCCAGCGGGCCAGCGCGGGCAGAACGGCGTCCACTGTGGACGTCTCGACGCCGAGGGTCTCGGCCAGGCCGGTGCCGTCGCCGTCGCGGACGGCGGTCCAGAACCGCGCGCCCGCCGGGTCGGCCGCGGGCGGCGTGCCCGGGTCGAGCCAGTACCGCTCGCGCTCGAACGGGTACGTCGGCAGGTCGACCGGCGTGGTCGCCGAACCGAGGAGCCGCGTCCACTGTGGACCACACCCGCGCACGTGCAGCCGGGCCAGCGCGGTGAGCAGCGTCTCCGGCTCGGACCGGTCCGCGCGCATCACCGGGACGGCGCCGTCGACCAGCGCGGACAGCACGGCGTCCGGGCCGATCTCGACGAACGTCGTGACGCCGTCGGCGCGCAGGGCCTCGACACCGTCGGCGAACCGGACCGGGTTGCCGACCTGCTCGACCCAGTAGTCCGCGGTCGACGCGTCGGCCCCGCCGGTGGGCACGAAAGGCAGCGTGGGTCCGTGGAACGACAGCGTTTCGAGGATCACGCGGAAGTCCGGCAGCATCGGCGCCATCAGCGGCGAGTGGAACGCGTGGCTCGTGTTCAGGCGCTTGGTCTTGGCGAACTTCGCGGCCAGCTCGGTGACCGCGGCGTCCTCTCCCGACAGCACCACGGCGTCGGCGGCGTTCACCGCGGCCAGCGAGACGCCCTCCGGCAGCGGCTGAACGTCCTCTTCGGACGCCTGGACCGCGATCATCACCCCGCCCGGCGGCAGGGCCTGCATGAGCCGTCCGCGCGCGGCCACCAGCGCGGCCGCGTCCTCGAGGGTGAGGATCCCGGCGACGTGGGCGGCGGCGATCTCGCCGACGGAGTGCCCGAGCACGGCGTCTGGCCGGACTCCCCACGTCTCGAGGAGCCGCACGAGCGCGACCTCGATCGCGAAGATGGCCTGCTGCGCGAATTCGGTGCCGTCGAGTTCCGGACGGCCTTCGAAGACGACCTCGCGCACTCGCGGGTCGGGGCACGCGGCATCGAACGCCGCCGCGAACGCGGGGTAGGCCTCGTACAGCTCTCGGCCCATCGCGGCGCGCTGGGAACCCTGTCCGGTGAACAGGAACGCGGTCTTGCCTCGCGCGGCGACGCCGGTGATCGCGCCGCGGCCGTCGCGAATCGCGGCGAGCCCGGCGGCGCGCTCTTCGGCGGTCGTCGCGACCACCACGGCCCGGTGCTCGAACCCCGCCCGCCCGGCGGCGAGGACCCGCGCGACTTCGCCGGGCTCGGCGTCGACGGTGCGCAGCCGCTCGGCCTGAGCTCGCAACGCCGTCTCGGTCCGCGCCGACAGCAGCCACGGAACCGGTCCGGCGAGCGCGTCCGGTGCGGGGATCGCCGCGGGTTGTTCGAGGATCACGTGGGCGTTCGTGCCGCTGACCCCGAAGGAGGAGACGGCGGCCCGGCGGACGCCGGTTCCGGGCCACGGAGTGGTCTCGGTCAGCAGCTCGACCGAACCGGCCGTCCAGTCCACTTTGGCGGAGGGCTCGTCGAGGTGCAGCGTCCGGGGCAGCATGCCGTGCCGCATCGCCTCGATCACCTTGATGATCCCGCCGACCCCGGACGCGGCCTGCGCGTGCCCGATGTTCGACTTCAGCGAGCCCAGCCACAGCGGCGTCGCCCGGTCCTGGCCGTAGGTGGCGAGGACGGCCTGCGCCTCGATCGGGTCACCCAGCACGGTGCCGGTGCCGTGCGCCTCGACGACGTCGACGTCCGAAGCGGACAGTCCGGCGTTGGCGAGGGCCTGCCGGATCACGCGCTGCTGGGACGGGCCGTTCGGCGCGGTGAGGCCGTTGGACGCGCCGTCGGAGTTGACCGCCGAGCCGCGGATCACCGCGAGCACCGGGTGGCCGTGGCGACGGGCGTCCGAAAGCCGTTCCAGCAACAGCATTCCCGCGCCTTCGGCCCATGCCGTGCCGTCCGCGGTGTCGGAGAAGGACTTGATCCGGCCGTCCGGCGCGAGGCCACGCTGGCGGCTGAACTCGACGAACGCCCCGGGGCTCGACATGACCGTGACGCCGCCGGTGAGGGCGAGGGTGCACTCACCCGCGCGCAGCGCCTGCGCGGCCAGGTGCAGCGCGACCAGCGACGACGAGCACGCGGTGTCGACGGTCAGCGCCGGCCCCTCGAAGCCGAAGGTGTAGGCCAGCCGGCCGGAGAGCACGCTGGCCGCGGTGCCGGTGCCGAGGTTGCCGCCCACGTGTTCGGGGGCCTCGTGCAGCGGCGGACCGTAGTCCTGCGACGCGGTGCCGGCGAACACGCCGACGGCGTCGCCGCGAACCGCGTGCGGATCGATGCCCGCGTGTTCGAACGTCTCCCAGGCGACTTCCAGGAGCAGCCGCTGCTGCGGATCCGTCGCCAGGGCTTCGCGGGGGCTGATGCCGAAGAAGGCGGCGTCGAACCCGGCGGCGTCGTCCAGGAACCCGCCGTGCGCGACGTAGGTCTTGCCGGGACGGCCGGGCTCCGGGTCGAGGATCGCGTCGACGTCCCAGCCGCGGTCGGCCGGGAACGGCGTGATCGCGTCGGTGCCCGAAAGCACCAGGTCCCAGAGCTGCGCCGGGGACGCGACGCCGCCCGGGTAGCGGCAGCCCATGCCGACGACGACGATCGGGTCGGCCGAGCCCGCGTGCGCCGCGGGCGTCTCCTCGACCGTTTCGTTCGCCAGCCACGCGGCGAGCGCGGCCGGGGTCGGGTGGTCGAAGACGAGGGTGGCGGGCAGGGTCCGCCCGGTCGCCGTGCCCAGCCGGGTGCTCAGCTCGACCGCCGTCAGCGAGTCGAAGCCCAGGTCGGCGAACGCGCGGTCGGCGTCGAGCGCTTCGGGGTGGCCCAGCACGGCGGCGGCCTGGGCGCGGACCAGCTCGGTCAGCTCGGCCGGGCCGGTCCAGTCACGCGGGCCGGGCACGGGCGGGCGGACGCGGGCCGCGGGGGTGCTGCCCGAGGGGGTGAGCCAGTAGTGCTCGTGCTGGAAGGCGTAGGTCGGCAGGTCCGTCCGCCGCGCGCCGGTTCCGGCGAAGAACGCGGCCCAGTCGACCGGGACGCCGTGGGTGTGCAGGGTCGCGACGGCGATGAGCAGGGTCGCCGTTTCGTCGCGGTCCGGGCGCAGCGCGACCGCGGTGACGGCGTCGGTGAGCCCGCGCGCGATCGCGGTCAGGACGCCGTCCGGGCCGAGTTCCAGATAGGCCGTGACGTCCTGCCCGGCCAGCGTCGCGACGGCGTCGGCGAAGCGGACCGGCTCCCGGACCTGCGCCGTCCAGTGGTCCACTGTGGAGAGATCGGCGGCCTGTCCGGTGCGGGTGGACACCAGTGGCACGACCGGCGCCTGGAAGTCCAGCCCCCGCACGGTTTCCGCCAGCGGCGCGAGCACCGGGTCCATGGCGGCGGAGTGGAACGCGTGGCTCGTCGTGAGCCGCCGGGTGCGGCGGCCCCGCCCGGACCAGTGCGCCACCACGGCGTCGACGGCGTCCTCCGGGCCGGACACGACCACCGCGGACGGCCCGTTGACGGCGGCGATGTCGATGCCGGGCGTTCCGGCGACCTCGGCTTCGCTCGCCTCGACGGCGGCCATGGCCCCGCCCGCGGGCACCGCGGCCATCAGCCGGCCGCGCGCCGCGACCAGCGTCGCCGCGTCGGCGAGGGTGAGCACCCCGGCGAGGTGGGCGGCGGTGATCTCACCGAGTGAGTGCCCCGCGACGACGTCCGGCCGGATGCCCCACGACTCGGCGAGCCGGGCCAGCGCGACCTCCACCGCGAACAGCCCGGCCTGGGCGTAGTCGGTCCGGTCGAGCAGGGTGTCGACCTCGGCGAACACGACGTCCTTGAGCGGCGGCGCGCCGTCCCAGCGGGCGTCGATCTCCGTGCAGACCGCATCGAACGCGGCCGCGAACACCGGGAACGCGGCGTGCAGCTCGCGGCCCATCCCCGCCCGCTGGGCGCCCTGGCCGGTGCAGAGGAAGGCGAGTTTGGGCTGGGGGCGGGCCTTGCCCTGGACGACGTTCGCCGCCGGGAGGCCCTCGGCCAGCGCGGTCAGCCCGGCTTCGAGCTCACCCACGACCACGGCCCGGTGCTCCAGGTGCGCCCGGGTGGTGGCCAGCGAATACGCGACGTCCAGGTTCGGGTCGGCGCCGGCCAGCTTGGCCGCCTGTGCGCGGAGAGCTTCGGGCGACTTGGCCGACAGCAGCCACGGCAGCACCGGCGGAGTCACCGGCGTCACGGCGTCGGGGACGAGCGGCGCTTCCTCGACGATCACGTGCGCGTTGGTGCCGCTGACGCCGAACGACGAGACCCCGGCCCGGCGCGGATGGTCCCCGGCGGCCCACGGCCGCGGCTCGGTCAGGAGCGAAACCGCCCCCGCCGACCAGTCGACGTGCGGCGAGCGCTCGTCGGCGTGCAGCGTGCGCGGCAGCGTCCCGGCGCGGAGGGCGAGGACGGTCTTGATGATCCCGCCGACCCCGGCCGCGGCCTGGGCGTGCCCGAGGTTGGACTTCAGCGATCCCAGCCACAGCGGCGTTTCCCGGTCCTGCCCGTAGGTCGCCAGCAGCGCCTGCGCCTCGATCGGGTCGCCCAGCACCGTGCCGGTGCCGTGCGCCTCGACGGCGTCCACATCGGACGGGACGAGCCGGGCGTCGGCCAGCGCGGCGCGGATGACCCGCTGCTGCGCGGGGCCGCTGGGCGCGGTGAGGCCGTTGGACGCGCCGTCGGAGTTGACCGCCGAGCCGGCCAGCACGGCCAGCACGTCGTGGCCGTTGGCCTGGGCGTCGGAGAGCCGTTCCAGCACCAGGACGCCGACACCTTCGGCCCAGCCGGTGCCGTCCGCGCCGGCGCCGAAGGACTTGCAGCGGCCGTCGGGGGCGAGCCCGCGCTGACGGCTGAACTCGACGAACCCGCCGGGCGTGCTCATCACCGACACCCCGGCGGCCAGCGCGAGGGCGCTCTCCCCCGCCCGCAGCGAACGGATCGCCAGGTGCACGGCGACCAGCGACGCCGAGCACGCCGTGTCGACGGTGATCGCCGGGCCCTCCAGGCCGAAGGCGTAGGCGATCCGTCCGGAAAGGACACTCGCGGCCAGTCCGGTGAGCAGGTGGCCTTCGACGTCGGCGGGCGCCTCGTGCAGCCGGGGCCCGTAGTCCTGGCCGTTGGTGCCGGCGAAGACGCCGGTCCGGCTGCCGCGCACGGAATCCGGCGCGATGCCGGCCCGTTCGAACGCCTCCCAGGCCACCTCGAGCAGTTGGCGCTGCTGCGGGTCCATGGCCGTGGCTTCCCGCGGGCTGAGGTCGAACAGGGCGGCGTCGAACCCGGCGACGTCGTTGAGAAAGCCACCGTGCCGGACGTAGCTGGTGCCGGGCGCGGACTCGGGGTCGTAGAGCTTGTCCAGGTCCCAGCCACGGTCGGCGGGGAACTCGCCGACCGCGTCCCGGCCCTCGTCGACCAGCTGCCACAGGTCTTCCGGGCTCCGCACGCCACCGGGGTACCGGCACGCCATGCCGACGACGGCGATCGGCTCGTGCGCGCGGTCCTCCAGCTCGCGGACGCGGCCGCGGGCCTCGCGCAGGTCGCCGGTGGCGCGTTTGAGGTAGTCGAGGAGCTTCTGTTCGTTCGTCACGAGGCGGCCCCCAGTTCCGTGTCGAGCAGCGCGAACATCTCGTCGGCGGTGGCGGTGTCCAGATCCGCCGTGCCTGGCCCGGCGGCGACCAGGGTCCGGAGCCGGGTCAGCACGTGGGCGCGCGCGACGCCGTCGAGGTCGCGCAGACCCGACTCGAGCGCGTCGAGGTGGCGGTCCAGCCCGGCCGCCGGGGTGCCCGACAGCGACGTCAGCAGGTACCCGGCCAGCGCGGCGGCCGTCGGGTGGTCGAACACCACCGTCACCGGCAGGTCCAGCCCGGTCGACGCGGCGAGGCGGTTGCGGAGCTGGACACCCGCCGCGGAGTCGAAGCCCAGTTCGCGGAACGACCCGGTCGGCTCGACGTCCTCCGGGGACGCGTGCCCCAGCACGGCCGCGGCGGCGGAGCGGACCAGCTTCACCAGCGTCCGCTGCTGCTCGGCACCGGTGAGCCCGGCCAGGCGGTCGGTCCAGTCCTCGGTGGACTCCGGCCGCGCGCCCGCCGACGGTCCCGCCGCGGTGAGCCAGTAGTTCCGGTGGTCGAAGGCGTAAGTGGGCAGGTCGATCCGCCGCCCGGCGGGCAGCGCCCAGTCGACGTCGACACCGCGGACGGCGAGTTCGGCCAGCGCCAGCCGGACCCGGCCGAGGCCGCCGTCACCGCGCCGCAGGGCGCCGGCGACGACCGCGGCCGGCGCCGTCTGCTGCATGCCCAGCGTCAGCACCGGGTGCGGGCTGAGCTCGACGAACGCGGTCCGGCCCTCGGCCAGCAGCAGCCGAATCGCCGGGTCGAACAGCACCGGCTCGCGCAGGTTGGTGAACCAGTACCGGGCGTCGAGCCCGGTCGTGTCGAACGCCGAAGCGGTCACCGTGGACACGAAGGGGATCTCGGCGGGACGCGGCCGGATCGGCGCGAGGTCGGCCAGCAACCGCTCCCGCAGGGAGTCGACCTGCGCCGAGTGCGACGCGTAGTCGACCGGGATCCACTTGGCGTGCTCGCCGCGGCGCTCCACCAGTTCGGTCAGCGCCGCAGGCTCCCCCGACACGACGACGGACGCGGCGCCGTTGACGGCGGCGATCGAAAGACCCGGCCCCAGCAGGGTTTCGGCTTCGTCCACCGGCAGCCGGAGTGACACCATGCCGCCGCGGCCGGACAGCGAAGCCAGCGCCCGGCTCCGCAGCGCCACCACCCTGGCACCGTCCGAAAGGGACAGCGCGCCGGCGACGCAGGCGGCGGCGATCTCGCCCTGGCTGTGGCCGAGCACGGCCGCGGGCCGGACGCCGTGGGACTGCCACAGCGCGGCCAGGGACACCATGACGGCCCACAGCGCGGGCTGGACGACGTCGACGCGGTCGAGTTCGTCCCCCCGGCGCAGGACGCGGATCAGGTCGAAGTCGGTGAACGGCACCAGCGCCGCCGCGCACTCGGTGAGGCGGGCGGCGAACACCGGAGACGTTTCCAGCAGCTCGCGGCCCATCCCGGCCCACTGCGAGCCCTGGCCGGGGAAGACGAACACGGCGTCCGGTCCGGCGTCGGCGAACCCGGTGACCACAGTGGACGCCTCCTCGCCGGCGGCCAGCGCGGCTAAGCCGCGACGCCGGGTCTCGGCGTCCTCACCCAGCACGACGGCGCGGTGCTCGAACAGGCCGCGCGAGGTCAGCAGCGAGTGCGCGATGTCGGCGGCGCTGCCGTCCACTGAGGACACCCGCTCGGCCTGGCCCCGCAGCGCGGTGGCACTGCGCGCGGAGAGCACCCACGGCGCCGAGGGGACGTCCGGCCCAGGCGGTGCCACCGCGGCTTCCGGCGCCTCTTCGAGGATCACGTGCGCGTTCGTCCCGCTGACGCCGAACGACGACACGCCCGCCCGGCGAGGCCGTTCCCCGGGAAGCCACGGCCGTGGCTCGGTCAGCAGCGAAACCGCACCCGACGTCCAGTCCACATGGGACGACGGCTCGTCGGCGTGCAACGTCTTCGGCAGCACGCCGTGGCGCAGCGCCAGGATCATCTTCAGCACCCCGGCGACCCCGGCGGCGGCCTGGGTGTGCCCGAGGTTCGACTTGACCGAGCCGAGCCACAGCGGCCGGTCCCGATCCTGCCCGTAGGCGGCGAGGAGGGCCTGGGCTTCGATCGGGTCGCCGAGCGCGGTGCCGGTGCCGTGCGCCTCGACGGCGTCCACATCGGACGGCGTCAGCCGCGCGTCGGCCAGGGCCTGCGCGATGACCCGTTGCTGCGCCGGGCCGTTCGGCGCGGTCAGGCCGTTGGACGCGCCGTCGGAGTTCACCGCCGAGCCGCGCACCACGGCCAGCACCGGGTGCCCGTTCTCGCGCGCGTCGGACAGCCGTTCCAGCAGCAGGACGCCGGCACCCTCGGCGAAGCCGGTGCCGTCGGCTCCGGCACCGAAGGCCTTGCAGCGCCCGTCGGCGGAAAGCCCGCGCTGCCGCGAAAACTCGACGAACACCGACGGGGTGGCGAGCACGGTCGACCCGCCCGCGAGGGCGAGCGTGCACTCGCCGCGGCGCAGCGCCTGCACCGCCAGGTGCACGGCGACCAGTGACGACGAGCAGGCGGTGTCCAGCGTCAGCGCCGGGCCTTCGAAGCCGAAGGTGTAGGCGACCCGGCCCGAAGCCAGCGACCCGGACGTGCCCATCAGCACCCGGCCGGCGAGGTCGGCGTCGGCCGCGCCCGTGCCGTAGTCGGAGTACATCGTCCCGGCGAACACGCCGGTCCGGCTGCCGCGCAGCGACCGCGGGTCGATGCCGGCCCGCTCGATGGCTTCCCAGGAGATCTCCAGGAGCAGCCGGTGCTGCGGGTCGGTGACCTCGGCCGCGGCCGGGGAGATGCCGAAGAACCCCGCGTCGAACGCGCCCGGCTCGTCGAGGAACCCGCCGTGGCGGGTGCTGGAGTGCCCCGGCTCGTCGGGCCGGTGCAGGTCGTCGACGTCCCAGCCGCGGCCGGCCGGGAACTCGGTGATCGCGTCGGCCCCGCCGTCGAGCAGCCGCCACAGGTCCTCGGGCGTCGTGACGCCGCCGGGGAACCGGCAGCCGGCGCCGACGATCGCGATCGGCTCCTCGGCCGCGCGCAGCCGCTCGCGGGCCTGGTGCAGTTCGAGGGTGACCCAGCGCAGGTTCTCCAGCACACGGTCGTCGTGCTCAGCCATGGTTGCCCAGCTCCTTGGAGATGAAGTCGAGTAGTTCGTCGGCCGAAGCGGTGCTCAGGCGCTGCGTCGGGTCGTCCGGCGCGGACCCCGGCCGCCGCAGCCGCGCGCCGAGGGCGTCGAGCCGGGCGAGGACCGTGGCCCGCACGGTCTCGTCGGTTTCGGTGAGGGCGCTCTCCAGCCGGTCCACGTGGTCGAGCACCGCCGGGCGCGCCGGTTCGGTGACCAGGCCGCGTTCGAGGTGCGCGGCGACGGCCGACGGCGTCGGGTGGTCGAACACGAGCGTGGCGGGCAGCCGGACACCGGTCGCGGCGGTGAGCCGGTTGCGCAGCTCGACCGCGGTCAGCGAGTCGAAGCCGATCTCGGCGAACGGCTGGGCCGGGTCGATCGCGGCCGTGCCCCGGTGCCCGAGCACCGCGGCGACTTCGGCCCGCACCAGGTCGAGCAGCACCTTCGGCAGGTCGGCCGCGGGGACGTCGGCCAGCCGCGGCTTCGCTCGGGCCGGGGCGGCCGGGGTCCGGACGAGCCCGCGCAGCAGCGGCGGCACATCGCCGAGCCTCGCCGCCGACGTCTCCAGCCGGACCGGGAACAGCACCGCGTCCCCGGCCGCCCAGGCCGCGTCGAACAGGTCGAGGCCCTGGCGGTTGGACAACGGCAGCACACCCGTGCGGCTCAGCCGGCCGAGGTCGGTGCGGCCCAGCCCGCCGGTCATCGTGCTCGCCTCGGCCCACAGGCCCCAGCCCAGCGACAACGCGGGCAGCCCGCGGGACCGGCGGTGCGCGGCCAGCGCGTCGAGGTACGCGTTCGCGGCCGCGTAGTTCGCCTGCCCCGCGGTGCCGAGAGTGCCCGCGACCGACGAGAACAGGACGAAGCTGCGCAGGTCCGAGGTGAGCTCGTGCAGGTGCCGGGCGGCGTCGGCCTTCGGCCGCAGCACGGTGTCCAGCTGCTCGGGCGTCAACGCGGCGAAGGTGGCGTCGGCCAGGACGCCGGCGGCGTGCACGACCGACGTCAGCGGGCGCTCGGCCGGGATCCCGGCGAGGACCTCGGCGAGCCGGTCGCGGTCGGCGGCGTCGGCGGCGACGATCTCGGCGACCGCACCCAGTTCCGCGAGTTCGGCGACCAGCTCGGCCGCACCTTCGGCCGCGGATCCGCGACGGCTCAGCAGGAGCAGGTGCCGGGCGCCGTGGGCGAGCACGAGGTGGCGCGCCACCAGCCGGCCGAGGGTGCCGAGCGCGCCGGTGACGAGCACGGTTCCGCCGGAGTCGAGCAGCGGTTCGGTGGCGGCGCGGACCTCGGCGCGCGCCAGCACCGGGATGTACGCGGTGCCTTCGCGCACGGCGAGTTGTCCTTCGCCGGTGCCGAGCGCGGCGGGCAACGCACGCAGGGACCGCGGGTCGTCGTCGACGTCGGCCAGGACGATCCGGCCCGGGTGCTCCGCCTGCGCCGACCGCAGCAGGCCCCACACCGCGGCACCCGCGAAGTCCGTGACGCCTTCCCCGGTCGCCGAGCGCGTCAGCACGACGAGGCGGTCGTCCCCGGGCCGTTCCAGCCACTCGCGCACAAGAGCCAGCTGCCGGGTGAGGACTTCGCGGACGTCACCGGTGCCCACGGGCGCCACGACGTCGCTCCCGGCGGGCGAGTGCACGACGGGCACGCCGAGTCCGGCGCCCAGCACCTCGTCACCGAGCACGACCAGGTTCTCCGGCGGCGCGGCGACCTCGATCGGCTGCCACGTCAACCGGTACAGCGAGTCCGAACCGGCGGCGAGCTGCGCGGGCGAGAACGGGCGCAGGGTCAGGGCTTCCGCGGTGAGCACCGGACGGCCGTCCTCGTCGTCCACCGTCAGGGACACCGTGTCGGGCCCCGCCGGGGAGATCCGGGCGCGCAGTGCTTTCGCGCCGGACGCGTGGACGGTGACCCCGGACCACGCGAACGGCAGGCGCGGGGCGTCGTCGGCGAAGAAGCCGCCGAGCCGGACCGCCTGGGCCGCCGCGTCGAGCAGGGCCGGGTGCACCACGAACGCGCCCGGCTCGCCGGGGCGGACCTCGGCGTAGACGTCGTCCCCGGCTTTCCAGGCGCGCGCCAGGCCCTGGAAGGCGGGACCGTAGTCGAAGCCGTCCTCGGCCGCGGCGACGTAGAACTTCTCGACGTCGATCTCGGTCCCCGCCGGCGGCCAGGCCAGCGCCGGGCGGCTGTCGGTGACGGCCGGGGCGAGCGTGCCGGAGGCATGCCGCGTCCACGGCCCGTCCTCGGTTCGGGCGAAGATCCGCAGCGCGCTTTCGGTGACGGTGACCTGGACGAGCACGGCGCCGTGGCGCGGCAACACGAGCGGCGCCTCGACGGTCAGGTCTTCCACCGCGGAGCCGGTTTCGCGGGCCGCGTGCAGGGCGAGGTCCAGGAAGGCGGTGCCGGGCAGCAGCGGGGTGTCGAGCACGGCGTGGTCGGCGAGCCACGGCATCGTCCGCAGCGAGAGCCGGCCGGTGAACAACCGGACGTCCGGGTCGGCGAGCCGCGTCGAGGCGGCGAGCAGCGGGTGGCCGGCCGAGTCGAGCCCGAGCCGTTCGACGCCGGGCAGCGACTCGGGGGCGTCGAGCCAGAACCGCTCGCGCTGGAACGGGTAGGTGGGCAGGGTGAGGCGGGGGCCGCCTTCGGGCAGTGCCCAGTCGACCGGCACGCCGTGGACGTGCGCCTCGCCGAGCGCGGTCAGCACCCGGACCGGTCCGCCGTCGTTCCGCTTGAGCGTGCCGACGGCGGTGGTGCGCTCGGCGAGGGCGCCGACGAGGACCGGGTGCGGGCTGCATTCGACGAAGAGGTCGTGGCCCGCTTCGGCAAGGGCTTCGGTGGTCCGCGCGAACTCGACCGGTTGACGCAGGTTGCGGTACCAGTACCCGGCGTCGAGGTCCGCCGTGTCGAGCGGTCCGGCCGTCACGGTCGAGAAGAACGGGATCTCGCCGGCCTTCGGACGCACCGGGGCCAGCACCCGGGCCAGCTCGTCTTCGAGGAGCTCGACGTGCGCCGAGTGCGAGGCGTAGTCGACGGCGATCCGCTTGGCCTGGACGTCCAGGGCCAGCAGCTCGTCGAGTGCGTCGGCGTCGCCGGACACGACGGTCGAAGTCTCGCCGTTCACCACGGCGACGGCGAGGCCGTCCCAGGGCGCGATCAGCTCCCGGACCCGCTCCACCGGGGCGGCCACGGACACCATGCCCCCGCGGCCGGAGAGCGCGAGCAACGCCTTGCTGCGCAACGCGACCACCCGGGCGCCGTCCTCGATGGACAGTCCACCCGCGACGACCGCGGCGGCGATCTCCCCTTGGGAGTGGCCGACGACGGCGGCGGGCTCGACGCCGTGCGCGCGCCAGACGGCGGCGAGCGAGACCATCATCGCCCAGAGGGCGGGCTGGACGACGTCGACACGGGTCAGTGCCTCGGCGTCGTCGAGGACGTCCAGGAGGTTCCAGTCCACAAAGGAGCTCAGCGCGGCGGCGCATTCGGCCATCCGCCCGGCGAAGACCGGCTCGGCGAGGAGCTCACGGCCCATCCCGGCCCACTGCGAGCCTTGGCCGGGGAAGACGAACACGACCTTCCGGCCGGGTCGCGCGACCCCGCCGGCGCCGCTGCCGTGCTCGACCAGCGCGGTCAGCCCGGCCCGCAGGTCACCGGTGACGACGGCCCGGTGGTCGAACGCCGAACGGGCGATGAGGGCCCGGGCGACACCGGTGGGGTCCTCGTCCACCAGGGACAGGAGGTTCCGCGCCTGTTCGCGCAGAGCGGGCTCGCTCCGGGCGGAAAGCACCCACGGCACCGGCTCTGCCGGAGCCGCCGCCGGAGCGGGCGCCGGCTCCGGAACGCCTTCGAGGATCACGTGGGCGTTCGTTCCGCTGATGCCGAACGACGAGATCGCCGCGCGTCGCGGGCGGGTGACCTCGGGCCAGGCCTGGGTGTCGGTGAGCAGCGACACCGCGCCCGCCGTCCAGTCGACGTGCGGGGACGGCTCGTCGACGTGCAGCGTCCTGGGCAGCACGCCGTGGCGCATGGCCTCGACCATCTTGACGACCGCGCCGACCCCGGCGGCGGCCTGGGTGTGCCCGATGTTGGACTTCAGCGAACCCAGCCACAGCGGGATTTCCCGGTCCTGGCCGTAGGTTTCCAGGACGGCCTGCGCCTCGATCGGGTCGCCGAGCGGGGTGCCGGTGCCGTGCGCCTCGACGACGTCGACGTCCGAAGCGGCCAGACCGGCGCTGTCGAGGGCCTGCCGGATCACGCGCTGCTGCGACGGGCCGTTCGGCGCGGTGAGGCCGTTGGACGCGCCGTCGGAGTTGATCGCCGAGCCGCGGAGCACCGCGAGCACCGGGTGGCCGTTGCGGCGGGCGTCGGACAGGCGTTCCAGCAGGAGCATGCCGGCGCCCTCGGCCCAGGCGGTGCCGTCGGCGGCGGCCGCGAAGGGCTTGCACCGGCCGTCCGGGGCGAGCGCACGCTGGCGGCTGAACTCGACGAACGAGCCCGGCGTGGCCATCACCGCGACGCCGCCGGCGAGCGCGAGGCCGCATTCGCCCTGCCGCAGCGCCTGCGCGGCGAGGTGCAGGGCGACCAGCGAAGACGAACACGCGGTGTCGACCGTGACGGCGGGCCCTTCGAAGCCGAAGGTGTAGGCGACCCGGCCGGAGACGACGCTGCCGGAGCCACCGGTGAACGAGTAGCCTTCGGCCTCCTCGGGCAGCGGGCTCAGGCGTGCGGTGTAGTCGTGGTACATCGCGCCGGCGAAGACGCCGGTGCGGCTGCCGCGCAGACCGAGGGGATCGATCCCGGCGTTCTCGAAGGCCTCCCAAGAGGTTTCGAGCAGCAGGCGCTGCTGCGGGTCCATGGCCGTCGCCTCGCGCGGACTGATGCCGAAGAACTCCGCGTCGAACTGGCCGGCGTCGTGGAGGAACCCGCCGCGCGTGGTGTACGTGCGGCCGGGGCGGTCGGGGTCGGCGTCGTAGAGCGCCTCGACGTCCCAGCCGCGGTCGCCGGGGAACTCGCTGATGGCGTCGCGACCTTCTTCGACGAGGCGCCACAGGTCGGCGGGGCTCGTCACGCCGCCGGGGAAGCGGCAGGCCATGCCGACGATCACGATCGGGTCGCCCGAGACGGCGGCCCGCGTGGTCGTTTCCCGGGCCTGGGTGGTCCCGGCGAGCTCCCGGTGCAGCCGGTCGATCACCGCGGCCGGGGTCGGGTGGTCGAACAGCAGCGTGGCCGGCAGCCGCAGACCGGTCGCGGTGGCGAGCCGGTTGCGCAGCTCGACCGAGGTGAGGGAGTCGAAGCCGATCTCCTTGAACGCCCGGCCCGGCTCCACGGCGGCCGGGTTCAGCAGCCCGAGCACGGCCGCGACCTCGGCGCGGACCACGTCGGCCAGCCCGCCAGGCGTCACCGCCGGGGTGGTCGTGCCCCCGCCGGCCCGCAGGCGGACGACGCCCCGCAGCAGCGACGGCACGGCGCCCGCGGCCCGGAGCCCGGCCTCGTCGAGGCGCAGGGGTACCAGCAAGGCCTCGCCGGCGCCGCGGGCGGTGTCGAAGAGGTCGAGAGCGTCCGAAGTGGACAGGGTGCCGACGCCGGTGCGGGACATCCGCGTCCGGTCGGCGGCGGCGAGGCCGCCACCCATGCCGTCCGCCGTCTCCCACAGGCCCCAGGCCAACGCGGTGGCAGGCAGTCCGCGGGCCCGGCGGTGCGCGGCCAGCGCGTCGAGGAAGGTGTTGGCGGCCGCGTAGTTCGCCTGGCCCGCGGTGCCGAGCAGGCCCGAAACCGAGGAGAACATCACGAACTCGGTGAGCTCGCCGGTCAGCTCGTGCAGGTTCCAGGCGGCGTCGACCTTCGCGCGGAGGACGTCGCTCATCCGCTGCGCGGTGAGGGTCTCGACCGGGCCGTCGGCGAGGACACCGGCGGCGTGCACGACGGCGGTCGGCGGGTGCTCGGCCAGGAGCGCGGCCAGCGCGTCGCGGTCGGCGACGTCGCACGCGGCCAAGGTCACCCTCGCGCCGAGGGATTCCAGCTCGCTGACCAGGTCTCCGGCGCCCTCGGCCGCCGGGCCGCGGCGGCTGACGAGCAGCAGGTGCCGGACGCCCTGCCCGGCGAGCCGGCGGGCCAGCGCGCGGCCGAGACCCCCGGTCGCGCCGGTGACGAGAACCGTGCCTTCGGGATCGGCCGCCGGAGCGGCGTCGGGAACGGTGGCGCGCGCGAGCCGCGGCACGAGGACCACGCCGCCGTGGTGCGCGAGTTCCGGTTCGCCGGTGGCGGCCGCCGCGGCGATCTCCTCGGGCGTCAGGTCGGTGTCGGCGTCCAGGAGCACGAACCGGCCGGGGTGCTCGGTCTGGGCCGAGCGGACCAGACCGCGCACGGCGGCGTGCCCCAGGTCCCGGGTCACGAAGACGAGCCGGGCGCCGTCGAACCGGGCGTCGGCGAGCCACGCCTTGACGAGGCCGAGCGCGTGATCCGTGGCGGCGCGAACCTGCTCCGGCACCGCGCTTGTGCCGGTTTCGGGCCGCACCGCCACGAAGTCGGGGACCTCGGTGAGCGTGCCGAGGCCGGTGGTGAGAACGCAGGTGGACGTCGTCGCCGGCGCGGGCACCGGCGTCCAGGCGATCCGGAACAGGTCGACGCGGGCGACCGTGGCGGTCAGCCGGTCCGCGGCGACCGGCCGCAGGGCCAGCGCGCCGACCGAGGCGACCGGCGCACCCGTCGTGTCCATTATGGACATCTCGACGCCGTTCGCGACCGGGGTGTACCGGACGCGGATCGCGGACGCGCCGGTGGCGTGCAGGCGGACGTCGTGCCAGGAGAACGGGATCCGGCCCGCGTCGACTCCGGCCGGGTCGCCGAACGCGACCACGTGCAGGGCGCCGTCGAGCAGCGCCGGGTGCAGGCCGTAGCCCGCGGCTTCGGTGACGCGGCGCTCGGGCAGGGCGACCTCGGCGAACAGCTCGTCGCCGCGGCGCCAGACCGCGCGCAGGCACCGGAATTCGGGGCCGTAGCCGAAGCCGGCGTCCGCGATGCGGGCGTACCGGCCGTCGAGGTCGACCGGCTCGGCTCCCCGCGGCGGCCACTCGGTCTCCGGAGCGGGCGCGGCGCCCCCGGCGGAGACGAACCCGGCGGCGTTGCGGATCCAGCCCGCGGTCACCGACGGCTGGTCGGGCCGCGACGAGACGGCCACCGCGCGGCGGCCGGACTCGTCGGGCGCGCCGAGGGAGACCTGCAGCTGGACGCGGCCGCCGTCGGGCAGGACGAGCGGCGTCTCCTGGACGAGTTCGTCGAGCCGGTCGCATCCGGCCTGCCCGGCGGCGAGCAGCGCGAGCTCCACGAACGCGCTGCCGGGCAGGAGGGTGGCGCCGAGCACGACGTGGTCGGCCAGCCACGGCTGAGTGCGCACCGACAGGACGCCGGTGAACAGGACGCCGTCGGTGCCGGCGACCTCGGCGCCGCCGCCGAGCAGCGGGTGCCCGGTCGGGGTGAGGCCCGCGGCCACGGCGTCCGCGGGCAGCGAGCGCGGCGACAGCCAGAACCGCTGCCGCTCGAAGGGGTAGGTCGGGAGGTCCACAGTGGACGTCGTCGCCGGTGCGGCGCCGAGCGCGGCCAGCACGGTGTACACGGCCTGGACGTCGTCGCGGTCGGACCGCAGCGTCGGGAGGAACTCGCCCCCGGGCAGGCAGTCGCGGGCCATGGCGGTCAGGACGCCGTCGGGTCCGAGTTCGACGAACGTCGTGACGCCGGCCTCGGCCAGCCGGGCGACGGTGCCGGCGAAGCGGACGGTGTCGCGGACGTGCCGGACCCAGAACTCCGCGGTCCCGGGATCGCCGTCGACGACCAGCGGGATGCGGGCCGGGTGGTAGGTGACCGACTCCGCGACCTCGCGGAAGGCGTCGAGCATGCCGTCCATGGCCGGGGAGTGGAAGGCGTGGCTGACGGTGAGCCGCCGGGTCCGTCGCCCCTGCTCGGCGAAGTGCGCTTCGGTTGCCGCGACGGCGTCTTCGGCGCCGGCGACGACCACGGACGCCGGGCCGTTGACGGCCGCGAGGGCGACGTCGAAGGGCCGGACCTCGTCCTCGGTCGCCTCGATCGCGGCCATCGCGCCGCCGGCGGGCAGCGCGTCCATCAACGCGCCGCGGGCGGCGACGAGCCGGGCCGCGTCGGCCAGGTCGAGGATCCCCGCGAGGTGCGCGGCGGCGAGTTCGCCGATCGAGTGGCCCGCGACGAACGCGGGGTGGACGCCCCAGTGCTCGAACAGCCGGAACAGCGCCACCTCGAGGGCGAACAGCGCGGGCTGGGTGTAGGCGGTGCGGTTCAGCTCGGCTGGGTCGTCCGCGAAGACGACCGTCTTCAGTGGACGGTCGAGGTGCGTGTCGAGGGCGGCGGCGGCCTCGTCGAACGCGGCCGCGAAGACCGGGTCGGCCTGGTGGAGAGGCTGGGCCATGCGGGCGCGCTGGGAGCCCTGGCCGGTGCAGAGGAAGGCGAGCTTGCCCGGCGCGGGACGGCTGATGCCGGTCCCGTGCTCGGCGAGGGCTCCGAGGGCGGCGAGGGAGGTCTCCCGGTCGGTGGCGGCGATCCCGGCCCGGTACTCGAACCGGGTCCGCGCGGCGAGGGTGGCGGCCACGTTCTCGAGCGGGAGGTCGTGGGTGAGGAGGTGGTCCCGCAGCTGCTTCGCCTGGCGGCGGAGAGCGGCGGGAGTCTTGGCGCTGAGTACCCACGGCACGGCGGGACCCGAGCGCTCTCGCGCACCGGAGGCCACCTCGGTGCGCTCGGGCGCTTCCAGGATGACGTGCGCGTTCGTGCCGCTGATCCCGAACGACGAGACCGCCGCGCGGCGCACCCGTCCCCCGGCCGGCCACGGGACCGGCTCGGTCAGCAGCCGGACCGCGCCCGCGGACCAGTCCACGTGCGGGGACGGCTCCTCGGCGTGCAACGTCTTCGGCAGCAGCCCGTGCCGCAGCGCCAGGACCAGCTTCAGCACGCCGCCGATGCCGGCGGCGGCCTGCGCGTGACCGATGTTCGACTTCAGCGACCCCAGCCAGAGCGGGCCGGGACGGTCCTGGCCGTAGGTCTCCAGAAGCGCCTTCGCCTCGATCGGGTCGCCCAGCACCGTGCCGGTGCCGTGCGCCTCGACGACGTCGACGTCCGAAGGGGACAGTCCCGCGTCGGCGAGGGCGAGCCGGATCACCCGGCGCTGGGCCGGGCCGCTGGGCGCGGTCAGGCCGTTGGACGCGCCGTCGGAGTTGATCGCCGAGCCGCGGACCAGCGCCAGCACCGGGTGGCCGTGCCGACGGGCGTCGGAAAGCCGTTCCAGCAGGACGACGCCGACGCCTTCGGCCCAGCCGGTGCCCGACGCGCCGGCCGAGAACGCGCGGCAGCGGCCGTCCTCCGACAGACCGCCCTGCTTGGCGAACTCGACGAACATCCCCGGCCCGGACATCACGGTGACCCCGCCGGCGAGCGCGAGCCCGCACTCCCCCGCGCGGAGCGCCCGCACCGCCAGGTGCAGCGCCACCAGCGACGACGAGCACGCGGTGTCGACGGTGACCGCCGGGCCTTCGAGCCCGAAGACGTGCGCGATCCGCCCCGAGATCAGGCTCGGGGACGTGCCGGTGAGCAGGTGCCCGTCGGCGGCTTCGTGCAGCCGCGGGCCGTACTCGTGCGAGGTCGCGCCGAGGAAGACGCCGTCGCGCTGGCCGCGGACCGTCTCCGGCCGGATGCCCGCGCGCTCGTAGACCTCCCACGCCGCCTGCAGCACGAGCCGCTGCTGCGGGTCCATGGCCAGCGCCTCGCGCGGGCTGATGCCGAAGAACGCGGGGTCGAACTCGGCCGCGCCGGTGAGGAACCCGCCTTCGCGGACGGCGTCGCTGTCCCAGCCGCGGTCCGCGGGCGGCGCCGAAACCGCGTCCCGGCCCTCGGCGACCAGCCGCCAGAGGTCCTCGGGGCTGCGGACGTCACCGGGGAACCGGCAGGCCATGGCGACGATGGCGATGGGCTCGTCCGAGGCGCCGGCCGCGTCGAAGGTTTCCGGGGACTCGGTCGAACCCGCCAGGTGCGCGGCCACGGCCTCGGGGGTGGGGTGCTCGAACAGCAGCGTCGCCGGCAGGGCCTGGCCGGTGGCCTCGGCGAGCCGGTCGCGCAGTTCGAGGCCGGTCAGCGAGTCGACGCCGAGGTCGCGGAACGTCCGCGCGGGGTCGACGTCGGCGGCCGACGCGTATTCGAGGACGGCCGCGACTTCGGCCCGCACGAGGTCGAGTGGAACGAGCGGGTCCCCGGCGCCGCGTGCGGGGACCCGCTCGACAGCCGGAACGGCGGTCGGGACGTCCCGCCGCTCCGGCAGCCGGGTCGACAGCCAGTAGCTGTCGCGCTGGAAGGGATACGTGGGAAGCTCGACGCGGTTGCCGCGCCAGGGAGCGAAGATCGCCGTCCAGTCGACGTCCCGGCCGATGACGTGCAGGGTGGCCAGGGCCCGCAGCAGCGCGGCCGCCTCCGACCGGGCGCCGCGCTGGGCCGGGACGACCTCGGCGCCGGTGACGGTCGCGCGGACCTGCTCGGTGAGCGCCCCGGCGGGGCCGATCTCGACGAAGTCCGTCACGCCGGCGGCTTCGAGCGTCCGGACGCCGTCGGCGAAGCGGACCGCTTCGCGGGCGTGCCGGACCCAGTAGCCGGGGGTGCCCAGCTCGGCCGTCGCGATCCGTCCGGTCACAGTGGACACGAGCGGGATCGTGGGGTCCGCATAGGACAGTTCCGCCGCGACCCGGCCGAACTCCGCCAGCATCGGCTCGATCCGGGCGGAGTGGAAGGCGTGGCTGACGGTGAGCCGCTTGGTCCGGTGCCCGCGCCCGGCCAGTTCCGCGGCCGCGGCGAGGACGGCGTCCTCGTCGCCGGACAGCACGACCGCCGCGGGCCCGTTCACCGCGGCGAGCGAGACGTGCTCGCCCAGCAGCGGGCGGACGTCGTCTTCCGTGGCCTCCACCGCGACCATCGCGCCCCCGGCGGGCAGGGCCTGCATGAGCGCACCGCGGGCGGCGACCAGCTTCGCCGCGTCGGCGAGCGTGAACACCCCGGCGACGTGCGCGGCGGCCAGCTCGCCGACCGAGTGCCCGGCGACGAAGTCCGGGTGCACACCGGCGGCCTCGAACAGCCGGAACAGCGCGACTTCGAAGGCGAACAACGCGGCCTGGGTGTAGATCGTCCGGTCGACGGCGTCGTCGAGGACGACTTCGGTCAGGGGCCGGTCGAGGAGGCCGTCGAAGGCCGCACAGGCGGTGGCGAAGGCTTGCGCGAACGCCGGAAAGGCCTCGGCCAGCTCGCGGCCCATCCCGGCGCGCTGGCTGCCCTGGCCGCTGAACAGGAACGCGAGCGCGCCTCGCGTCACCGCCCGGCCGCGGACGATCTCGTGGGCACCGCGCCCGTCGGCCAGCGTGGCCAGTCCATTCAGGAGCGACGCGCGATCGCGGCCGACGACGACGGCCCGGTGCTCGTGGTGCTTCCGCGTGGTGGCCAGCGACAGCCCGGTGTCCACGGCGTCTGCTTCGGACAGTGCGGTGTGGATCCGGGCCGCCTGCTCCCGCAGGGCGTCCGGGGTGCGGGCGGACAGGAGCAGCGGCAGGGCCGGCGGCACGTCCGGGGCCGTCCGGTCCGGCGTGGGCGGCTCGTGGAGGACGATGTGGCAGTTGGTGCCCCCCATGCCGAACGACGACACCCCGGCGACGAGCGGCTCACCCGGCCGGGGCCAGCCCGAAAGGTCCGCCTGCACCCGCAGGCCCAGTTCCGGCAGGGGGATCGCCGGGTGGGGCGTCTCGAACCCGAGGCTGGGCGGGAGTTCCCGGTGCCGCAGCGCCAGGACCACCTTGACCAGGCCGGTGATCCCCGCCGCCGCCTCCGTGTGGCCGACGTTCGCCTTGGCGGACCCGACGGCGAGGGGTGCGTCGGGTCGGCCGAGCGCCCGGCCCAGGGCGGTGGCTTCGACGGGGTCACCGGCCTGGGTCCCGGTGCCGTGCAGTTCGACGTACTGGACGGCCCGCGGGTCGACGCCGGCGCGCTCGTACGCCAGCCGGAGGACCTCGGCCTGGGCGTCGGCGTCCGGCGCGGTGAGGCCGGTGCCGCCGCCGTCGTTGCCGACCGCGCCGCCGAGGATGACCGCGTGCACCAGGTCGCCGTCGGCGAGCGCCCGGTCGAGAGGCTTGAGGACGACGGCCGCGCCGCCCTCGCCGCGGACGAACCCGTTGGCGCGGGCGTCGAAGACGTGTGCGGTGCCGTCCGGGGACAGCCCGCCGAAGCGCTCGGCGAGAACCACGCCCTCCGGCACGAGGTTGAGGTGCACGCCGCCGGCGACGGCGACCGCGCATTCGCCGCGGCGCAGGCTTTCCACGGCCTGGTGCACGGCGACGAGCGACGACGACTGTCCTGAGTCGACGGTGAAGCTGGGCCCGCGCAGGCCGAGCGCGTAGGAGACGCGGTTGGCGATCAGGCCGCGGCGGACGCCGGCCATCGAGTGCCGGGTGACGGCCTCCGCGCCGGCGCGGTCGAGCAGGGTGGCGTAGTCGTCGGCCGCGGCGCCGACGAAGACGCCGGTCCGCGGACCGGGCACGATCCCGGCGTTTTCCACGGCCTCCCAGGCGAGTTCGAGCATCAGCCGCTGCTGCGGATCGATCGCGGCGGCCTCCCGCGGCGAGATCCCGAAGAACGCGGGGTCGAAGTCCGCGACCCGGTCGAGGTAGGCGGCGGGCGGCGCGCCGGGGACGGTGGCGCGGCCGTCGGGCGCCTGCCCGATCGCACTGCGGCCGTCCCGCAACAGGGCCCAGAACCCGGCGGGGCTGTCGGCCGAGGGCAGCCGGCAGGACAGGCCGACGATCGCGATCCCGTCCGGCATGAACCCTCCTCACGATTTTCGTTGCGGTACGGGGAAAAACTAGAACGGGCGGCTTCTGCTTCGCTTCCACCGGCTTCCCCGGCGCTGAAAGTCACCGGCCGCGATGGAAGCGACGCGATCCGTGGCACGGTCCGGACACGAAGAAGGGGACCACCCTCGCGGGCGGTCCCCTTCGGCACCAACGGGTTTCAGGCGCCCGGAGGCGGTGGCACGGTCGCCCAGAAGTCGCACTGGCTACGGGTCGCCAGGTCGATCTTCTGGTTGCCGCCGGCCGACACGAGGTCCAGCGACAGCGCGTCGCGGGCCGTTCCCGTCGTGAACCGCGGCCACGCCGGCAGGCCCGAAGCGTTCGGGTCACCGGTGCGGGCGAACGTCGACCAGTACCGGACCATCTGGTCGGCCAGCGCCTGCTGCTGCGTGTTGAGCGTCGCGCCGGTGAACTTCGGGAAGAGGTAGTTCAGCTCCGCGCCGTGCTCGGCACCCTCGTCGAAGCCGGGGATGTCCACCACCGGCGGCGCGGTGCGGTCGGAGAACTGGTAGACGAACAGCTTGGCCTGTCCGGCGATCGCGGCCCGGTAGGCCGTGACGTGCTGGCAGGTGGCGAGCTGGTCGTCACCGGCGTCGCTCAGCACCGCCGAAAGGGCGAGCCCCGGCGTCGGGTAGGCGGACGCGGGGTAGCGCGCCAGGACGCGGTCGGCGTCCACTCCGAAGGTGTTCCGGATGATCTGCGGGTACGACTCGGCGGTGACCGGGTTGCCCGAGGCGTCGTACTGGATGCTGACGATCATCCGCATCTCGTCGCGGTTGTTGCCCCACAGCATCGGCACGCGGTTGAACTTGCCCTGCCGGAAGGCGTCGATCGGCTGCAGTGGCTGTTCGCTGCCGCCCACGACCGGGCCCTGCGGAAGCGGCGGCCAGGCCTGCATCAGCGCCTTGACGTCGGTCTGGCCGCGCAGGCAGGTCGCGGCGGTGGCGGCGTCGGCGCAGCCGAACTGTGTGGCCACAGTGGTGCCCATGGTCTCGGCGGCGTCCTTGGTCAGCAGCGGGGAACCACAGCCGTAGGTCTGGCCGATGGCGCGCTGGAACAACCCGGCCGAAGCGGGCGAGGTCAGGTGGATGCACGCCGCGCCGGCCCCGGCGGACTGGCCGGCGATGGTGACGTTGCCCGGGTTGCCGCCGAACCCGGCGATGTTGCGCTGCACCCACTTCAGCGAGGCGCGCTGGTCCTGGATGCCGAAGTTGCCGGACTGCACGCCGGGCGTTTCGCCGTCGAGTGAGGGCAGGGCGAGGAAACCGAGCACGCCGACGCGGTAGTTGACCGTGACGACCACGACGTCGCCCTGGGTGGCCAGGCGCGCGGCGTCGTAGGTCGAGCTGGTGCCGTTCTGGAAGCCGCCGCCGTAGAACCACACGACGACCGGCTTGACGCCGGACGTCTTCGGCGCGAAGACGTTCAGGTAGAGGCAGTCCTCCTGATAGGACTCGACGATCCCGCCGAGGCCGCCCAGCTGCGCGCACTGGCTGCGGAACTGCGTGGCGTCGAGGACGCCGTCCCACGCTTTCGCGGCCTGGGGCGTCTTCCAGCGCAGCGACCCGACCGGCGGCGCGGCGTACGGCACTCCCTTGAACGTCACGAGATCGGTGGCCGCGGCCCCGCGGACCACGCCGGTCTCGGTGAGCGCCAGGTCGCCGACGTACTTCTCCTCGACGGCGGCCGCCGGACCGGCAACCCCCGCCATCGCGACCGCCACCACGGCACCGGCCGCGGCGATGGCTCTACCCCATCTCATCGAAGCTCCGAAGTTTCTCTCGCCGGAAGGGACGAGCGAAAGGTAGGGGCGGGCACTTCCAAACCACTTCCCCGCGGCTGGGAGCGCCGTCCCGAGGCGGCCTTCGGAAGGCCGCCTCGGGACGGTCGGATCAGAGGCGGGACAGGACCTGCCGGGCCCGGTCTTCGAGCGCCGGGAGTCCGGTGGAGAGCTTCAAACCCTCTTCGCACAGGCGACGGGCTTCGTCCCGGCGTCCCAGCCCGGCCTGGGCGCGGGCCAGCGCCAGCAGGCAGCGCACCTGGATCAGCCGCAGGCCGCCGGTGCGCGCCAGCTCGAGGGCTTCCGCCCCCACGAGCAGGACCTCCGCGTGGTCTCCGCGGGCCCCGTGCACCGCCGCCATCCCGGACAGCGCTTCGGCCACGTGCCACGGCGAACCCCAGTGGCGGGCCACCACCACGGCCTCCCGCTGGTGGCGCACCGCCGAGTCCGTCTCGCCGAGCGCGGCTTCGGCGCGGGCCAGCGCGTTGAGCGCGCCGACCTCGGTTTCGCGGTTCTGTTCCTGCCGGGCGATCTCCAGCCCCTGGGCCGCCTGCGCGCGGCCCTGCTCGAACTCGCCGAGGTCGGTCGAGACGAGGCTCAGCCCGCACAGCGCCGAACCCTGGCCGTACGGGTGGGAGTGCGCCTGGTGCAGGTCGAACGCGCGGGTCAGCGTCCGCCGCGCGCCGGGGAGGTCGCCCTGCAGCCGCTGGACGACACCGATCCCGACCAGCACCACCGCTTCGCCGAGCTGGTAGCCCTCCTCGACCGCCAGCTCCAGTGCCTCGTCGAGGCACGCGCGGGCCGCGTCGAGCAGGCACCGCTGCCGGTGGACCGACGCGAGGTTGTTGAGCACGCTCACCTGCCCGAGCCGGTAACCGCACTCGCGCTGCAGGTCCAGCGCGCGTTCGAACTGCTCGGCCGCCTCGTCGAACCGGCCGGCCACGCGCAGCGCGATGGCGGACGCGTTGAGCGCGGCGGCCTTGCCCTCCGGCCAGTCCACCCGCTCGAACACGCGCAGCGCCTCGGTCATCCATTCGACGGCCTGTTCGTGCCGTTCCCGGTGGACGAACGCCAGCCCGATGCTCTGCGCGGTGACGGCTTCCACGGCCGGCACGCCGAGCCGGCGCGCCGCGGCCAGGACCTTCGTCGCGAGCTCGACCCACTCCACCCGCCGTCCCCGGTGGTAGAACGAGGCGCGCACGGCGTCCGCGAGGTACCAGGCGACCGGGTACGGCCCGTCGGTCACGGCCTGGGTGACGACGGCGGAGAGATTCTCGTGCTCGGCGTCGAGCCAGGCCGCGGCCTCGGCCGAGTCGGCGAAGGAGATCGGGTTCGCCGGCACGACGGCGGGTTCGCGCGGCAGCCGCGGGTCGTGCCGTCGGCCGAAGATCCGCTCCGCGGCGTCGGCGCCCGAGAGGTACAGCTCGACGAACCGCCGCCAGGCACAGGCCCGCGCCGGCGCGGGCTCGGTCGCGCCGGCCTGCCGCAGCGCGTACGCCCGCAGCAGGTCGTGCAGCCGGTAGCGGCCGGCCACGTGCTGCTCGACCAGGTGCGCCGCGGCCAGCAGCCGCAGCTGCCGCGTCACCGTCTCGACCGGGTCACCGGTCAACGCCGCGGCGCCACGGGCGGTGAAGTCGGGGCAGGACGCCAGGCCGAGCAGCCGGAACAGCCGCCGCAACTCGGGGGCGAGGGCCTGGTAGGAGACGGCGAACGCCCTCGTCACGGCGCTTTCGTCGGCCCCGTCGAGGACGAGCTGCTTCAGCCGGTCGCCCTTGGCGAGGTCGGCGGCCATCGCCGCGACCGTGGTGCCCGGGCCGGTGGCGATGTTCGCCGCGGCGATCCGCAGCGCCAGCGGGAGGTGCCCGCACAGCCGCGCCAGCTCGCCGGCCGCGGCCGGTTCGGCGGCCACCCGGCCCTCGCCGAGCACCCCGCCGAGCAGCGCCCGGGAGTCCGCGTCGGTGAGCGCGCCGAGGCCGAGCGAGAACGCGCCGAACTCGGCGATCAGCCTGCCGAGCCGGTGCCGGCTGGTGACCAGCACGGTCCCGGTCGGCGGCAGCAGCGGCAGGATCTGCTCGGCGTCGCGGACGTTGTCGAGCACCAGCAGCACCTGGCGCTCGGCCAGCAGCGACCGGTAGAGCCCGGCCTGCGCGTCGACCTCTTCGGGGATCCGCCGCGGGTCGGCGCCGAGGGCGCGCAGCAGCTGGGCCAGCGCCACCGCCGGCTCCATCGGCTCGCGGTCGGCGTCGAACCCGCGCAGGTTCACGTACAGCTGCCCGTCGGGGAACCGGTCGCGGACGCGGTGGGCCCAGTGCAGCGCGAGCGCGGTCTTTCCGACGCCGGGGATGCCGTGCACGATCCAGACGTCCGAGGCATACGCCCCGGCCCGCGCGGCGAGCTGGTGGTCCAGCTGCGCCAGCTGCTCGGTCCGCCCGGCGAAGCCGCGCACGTCACGCGGCAGCTCGGCGGGCCGCGACGGCGCGACGACCTCGCCGGCCGGCGCGGCGGGCGGCGGCGCGGGCGGCTCGTCCCCGGCGCCCGTGAGCACCAGCAGGTGCATGGCCCGCAGCCGCTCCCCGGGCTCGACGCCCAGTTCGGCGTCGAGCCGCTCGCGGGTCGCCGTGTAGACCTCGAGCGCCTCGGGGGTGCGCCCGGAGCGCTGCAGCGCGAGCATCAGCTGCTCCTGCAACCGTTCGCCGAAGGGGTACTCGTCGACGAAGTGGCGCAGCTCCCGCACCACGTGCGCGTGCCGGCCGGTGGCGAGTTCGGCGTCGAACAGCGTCTCGAGCACGGTCATCCGCTGCTCCGCCAGGATCTGGCCGCTGCGCCGCACGAGCGCGTCGGTGACGCCGCCCAGCGGCGGGCCCTGCCACAGCTCGAGGACCGCGCGCAGGCGCTCGACACCGCGGCGCAGCTCCCCGCCGTCGATCAGCCGGCGGGCGTCCTTGGTGAAGTCGTCGAAGAGCTCGGTGTCCAGCTCACCCGGCCGGACCTCGATGAGGTACCCGGGTTCGCGGCGCACGATCACCTCGCGGCCGAGCAGCTTCCGCAGCTCCCAGACGCGGACCTGCAGCTGCCCGCGCGCGCTCGCCGGCGGCCGGTCCTCCCACAGCAGGTCGATCAGCTGGTCCTCGGACACGACCTGGTTGGCGTTGAGCAGCAACGCGGCCAGCACCGTCCGCTGTTTCGGGCCGCCCAGCCGCACCGGACCGTCGACGCCGACGGCCGCGACCGGACCGAGCAGCCGGTACCTGAGCTCCGCGAACGGGGGCAGGGTCAGCACGGGGGCCCGGCCGGCGGGCCGGCCCCGTGCCGGGGTGGACCCGTACGAGACTTCGTCGACGGTCACCAACGACCCCCGGCGCGCGGAAGGAACCGGTGTCTCCGACCCTCGTGGTTCGTCATGCGGGCGTCCGCCTTCCCCAGTAAAGTTCAGCTCCAGTGACGAAAAGTGCTCGATTGGTCACCGTCGCCATCCCCAGCCGGGTGAAGCCACTCTCGTCGACGCGAACGTGCCAGCGGCGCGCGAGCACCGTCAACCGACTCGAAAACGTTTCGCGCCCACCCAAAACGTGCCGTCGGCGCCCCGGACCGGGGATTTCACGGAAGCGGACCTGAAGACACTCGCGTGCTACCGCCCCCGGCGCGTGCACTACCAGCCGCGAAGGAAGAACTCGGCCGCGGATCGAACCCGTTCTCGAGGTAGGCGGTCCGGCCGGTGTCCACGACGTCGAGGCACACGGCGACACGGCGCGCCATGTGCGGCCGGAGCATCCCCGCGGCCTCGTCTCGGGTGGCGAACTTCGAGCGCTTCAGCTCGCCGTCGGCGAGGCGTAGCGCGGCGATCTGGTCGTCGTCGAGGACGCCGCCGTCGAACAGGTTGTTCGTCAGGGCGGGGCGGCCGTCGGGCTGCGGCGGAACCCAGTCCACGACCAGTAGCCGGCCGGGCAGCAGGTCGAATCCGAGTTCTTCCTTGATCTCCCGGCGCGCGCCCGCCCACGGGGACTCGCCGCCGTCGAGTCCGCCGCCAGGGAGCTCCCAGGTCTCGGCGCCGTAGGTGGGCTCGACGAGCAGGACGCGGCCTTCGGTGTCGCGGAAGATCACCCCGGCGCTGGCGATCTGCTTGGGCAGCGTCGCGTAGTACTCGGCGGGCGGTAGCCAAACCTGGTTCATGCGCGGCGAGGCTACCCAGCCCGCCGAGTCCGCCGGTGACCGACGTCGGGTCACGTGCTCGGCGAGACCACGGTCAGCCCGTCCTCCGCACTCAGGACGCGCGCGCGGCGTACTTCTCGCGCGATTCGCAGATCAACCGCTCGATGTCCTGCAGCGTCTGCACCTGGGGGATGGCCTCGAAGCCCAGGTAGACGTGGAAGCCCAGCTCGACGGCGCCCCTCGGGGAGCATGAGCGCGATGCGCTCGCCGCCCCCGGAGAGTCCTCCACCGCACTCGACCCGGGCAAGGCCGCCGACGGCCGTCGGGCCGGGTGCCAGGGCGCAGCGGCGGCTCCGCACTCCGGCACCGACGCGGACCCATTTCAGCCTGACACCCGCCGCTCAATCGTGGTCGGCGATGAAGTCCGCGAGCGAGTTGCGAGTGGGCGGCCTCCCATGGACTATTGGGTCGATCAGCGATTGTTCTTGAACCGCATCAAGGGCGGTAGTCCTCAGCACCTGGCCGAGGCGAAACCGATGACGAGGCGAGGCGGTCACATGTCACTGCAGGAAACCAACAAGGCCTTGGTGCGCCGGTTCTACGCAGAGATTGACGCCGGGAACCTCGACGCCATGGATCACCTTGTCGCCGAAGAGTACGTCGACCACAATCCACCTCCGTTCCCTGGGCTCGAACAGGGACGCGCTGGGTTGAAACAGGCGTTGCAGATCTTCTGGGAAGCAACTCCGGGCCGCCACGAGGTCGAGGACCAGGTCGCGGAGGGCGACAAGGTGGTGACCAGGCTGACCGCCTACGGCAAGCACACGGGGAACCTCCCGGGCGGGCTCGTCGCCACAGGGCGAGAAATACAACAATCCGCTGTCGCGGTCCACCGCGTGCACGACGGTCAGCTGGCCGAACACTGGTCAGGTCGCGATGACCTCGGCCTGATGGTGCAACTTGGTGTCATTCACCTGCCCGGTTAGCGGCCCGTGCGAACCTCTCGCCGACCAAACGCGACTTCGAGAAAGGACGCATACCGCGACACTGTGCTCGTTGTCGCCGCAAGGGCAGCCGCGTCCGCTGATTAGTGCTGTGACGGCCGGGTTCATGCGCCCCGGTGCGGCCACCTTGGGGGCGCTTCACACCGACCGGGCAAGCGCGCCCCGATGTGGTGACGATTGTGATCACCATCCGTCGCGCCGACCCGAAAGTGTGAGTGTGCCGCTACCCGCAGGAGCGATTTCGCCGGAAATTCCCCGAAAGAGTAAGAATCGTCAAACTTTCGGTCGATCGACGGCGCGCCCCGCCAGCGGCTATACCTGAGAATTCGCTTCCGGAAAGGAAATCCCCGTGGCTGGTTCGACGGTTCTGCTGGCATTGGACGACATCCCGCCGGGATCGGTGCTCGACGCGCAGCTGGCGCAGATCTGCGAGCACCTTGCCGAGGACGGGCACGACGTCGTGCGCGCCGGCACCGACGACGACGCGCTGGCCTTCGTGCAGAGCCGGGCCGATCTCACCGCCGCGCTGGTGAGCTGGGACGGCGACGGCGAGCAGGACGCGCCCGCCGAGGCCGTGCTGAAAGCGGTGATGAGCCGGTTCACCCGGCTTCCGGTGTTCCTGGTGACCGCCTCGGCCTCGGTGGACGACCTGCCGCTGTGGGTGTCCGAAGTGATCTGCGGGTACGTGTGGCTGCTGGAGGACACGCCGGGGTTCATCGCCGGCCGCGTCGGCGTGGCCGCCCGCCGCTACCGGAACGAAATCCTGCCGCCGTTCTTCCGGGAACTGTGCCGGTTCGAAGACACCCACGAATACTCGTGGCACACCCCCGCCCACGCCGGCGGCGTGGCGTTCCTGAAGTCACCGGTCGGGCGCGCGTTGTTCGACTACTACGGTGAACGGCTGTTCCGCACCGACCTTTCGATTTCCGTGGCGGAACTGGGCTCGCTGTTCGAGCACACCGGGCCGATCGGCGACGCCGAGCGCAACGCCGCCCGGATCTTCGGCGCCGACCTGACGTACTTCGTGCTGCACGGCGATTCCACCGGCGATCGCCTCGCCCTGCACGCCAGCATCGCCAACGACGAACTGGTCCTCGTCGACCGCAACTGCCACAAGGCGATCTACCACGGACTGACACTGACCGGCGGCCGCCCGGTCTACCTCGTGCCGACGCGGAACGGCTACGGGCTGATGGGCCCGATCCCGCCCGCCGCGCTGAGCCGCGAATCGGTCGCCGAGCTCGTGCCGGGCAGCCCGCTCGCGGCCGGGGCCGCCGCGCCGGACCCGGTGTACGCGGTGATCACCAACTCGACCTACGACGGCCTGTGCTACGACGCGGTCCGCGTCGCCGAGCTGCTGGGGGCCAGCGTGCCCCGGCTGCACCTGGACGAGGCGTGGTTCGCCTACGCCCGGTTCCACCCCCTCTACGCCCGCCGGTACGGCATGGCCGTGGACTCCGGCGCGGTGCCTGACGCCGTCCGGCCCACCGTGTTCAGCACCCAGTCCACCCACAAGCTGCTCGCCGCGATGTCCCAGAGCGCGATGCTGCACGTCAAGAACTCGCCCCGGTCGCCGGTCGACCACCGGCAGTTCAACGAGACGTTCATGATGCACGCCACGACGTCGCCGCTGTACCCGATGATCGCCGGGCTCGACGTCGCCGCCGGCATGATGGACGGGCCGGGCGGCCGGTGGCTGGTCGACGAGGCCGTCACCGAGGCCATCCGGTTCCGGCAGGCGGTGGCCCGCATCGGCCGCCGCATCGCCGAGGCGGGAGACCGGCCCGCCTGGTTCTTCGGCACGTGGCAACCGGACGAGGTCGGCGACCCGGCGACCGGGCAGCGCTACGCGTTCGCGGACGCCCCGCTGGACCTGCTGCGGTCCGAACCCGCCTGCTGGAGCCTCGAGCCGGGTGCGGCCTGGCACGGCTTCCCCGGGCTGGAGACGGGCTACTGCCTGCTCGACCCGATCAAGGTCAGCGTCACCTGCCCGGGCACCGACGCCCGCGGCACCGCCGCCGAGCAGGGCATCCCGGCGCGGATCCTCACCGCCTACCTCGAGACCCGGCGCATCGTCGTCGAGAAGACCGACGCCTACACCTGCTTGATCCTCTTCTCCCTGGGCATCACCAAGGGCAAGTGGGGCACGCTCGTCGACGGGCTCCTCGACTTCAAAGCGCTCTACGACACCGGCGCGCGCCTCACCGAAGTCCTGCCTGCCCTGGCCGGGACCCATCCCGCCCGCTACGGTGACCTCACCCTGCGTGACCTGTGCGACCAGATGCACGCCCACCTGCGCAAGAGCGACCTCATCCCGCTGCTCGACGCGGCGTTCACCCACCCGCCGCGCCCCGAGCTGACTCCGGCGCAGACCTACCAGCGCCTGCTGCGCGGCGGCACCGAACCGGTCCGCCTCGCCGAGCTCGCCCACCGCACGGTCGCCACGCAGGTCGTCACCACCCCGCCCGGCATCCCGGTCCTCATGCCGGGCGAGAACGCCGGCGGGCACGACGAGCCGACCCTGCGCTACCTGCGTGCCCTCGAGGACTTCGACCGGCACTTCCCGGGGTTCCCCAGCGAAACCCACGGCGTCACGCGGGACCCGGACGGCGACTACTGGATCACCTGCCTCCGCACCGGCTGACCGCGGGCTCCGGCCACTGTGCCGGAGACAAACGGCCCCGCACGAAACCGGGAGGCATGGGTTCACATGCGGGGCCGCGCTCACGGGGAGGCCGTCAGACTCCGGTCATGGTGTACGTGCCCGTGCCGTCCTGCCTGCCGCTGGAGTACTGGCGGATCAGCTCCCCATCCGCGTACCGGTCGTGGCCCATCATCGAGCCGGTGTATTTGTTCTGCACACCGATCTTCGGGCTGCCGGGCACGTCACGGTAGATGTAGAACCGCTGGAGGTCGTCCTGCCCGCAGGTGGCCGTCGTGAGGTGGGCCCGCTCCTGGTTGGCGATGTCCGCCGGGATGGTCGCGCATCCGCCGTTGCCCCAGTTCCACAGGGACGCCTCGAGGACCCCGTTGTTCTCCGTCACGTCGCACAGCCGCCAGTTGTCCAGGTGGGCGCTGAAGAACGAAGATTCGCGCAGGCGGATGCCGTCGTTGGCCAGGAGCGGCGCACTCCAGTTCAGGGGCATGCCGGGGACGTCGAGCTTGTAGGCGCCGGGCTCGCAGTTGAGAGCGGCCCGCGCGCTGCCCCCGGCGGCCTTGGGCTGCCCGGCGGGCGTGCCGTCGGCGGTGGGGGCCGGGTGCCGCACGAGACGGTCCTGCGTCTGCTTCGCCGTCGGCGCCACCGCACCCGCCGGATGCTCGGCCCGCGCGGCGGGCGAGCCGCAGTCAAGGAGCCCCTTCGCCTTGGCCATGATGCTGTTGGCGGGCACGGTGTCCTCGCAGCGCACCGCGCCTTCCTCAAGGGTGGTGTAGGTGGTGAAGCTGCCGCTGCCGGGCCCCTCGATCCACTTCAAGGCCCAGCTGCCGTCGCCCTTCTGGGCGCGGTTGCAGTTGAGGCTTCCGTAGGTGCCGGTGACCTTCTTGGTGCCCTTGTAGACGCCGTAGTAGCCGGGTTGGGTGAAGTTCCACGTGACCGTGGTCGACTCGCTGCTGGTGGAGGTGTAGTTGACCTGAACGTTCAGGCCCAGCGTCGCGCCGACGGTGCCGAGGGTCTCGGCGGCGAAGCTGCCCTGAACGGTGCCGTTGCCGCCGACGGTGACCGAGATGGTGGTCTGGGTGCTGGTGGTGACGCTCTGGTAGCCGGTGGTGCCCTGGGTGACGTACCAGCCCTTGAAGTGGGTGATCGTCGGGGACACTTCGGTGGTCTTGATGTACGGGTGGCGTACGCCGAGGTCGGCCGCCGTACAGGTGTCGCCGGGCCGGGGCGCCATCGTGCCGGTAGGTGCTGCGGCAGCCGGTGAGGCCAAGCCCATGGCGGTGACCGCTACGGCGGCCGCTGTAGCGGTGCTGAGGACACGACCATTCGGTCTCTTGCGCACGTGTATTCCTTCCGGAGTCTGTGGGTTCCCTGGACGACGCTAGGGGCAGTTGATGAAATCCCGATGAAACGCCTCCGCGGGATGCGGAGTCCGGGAAGGCTTCGGTGCAGTGATTCAGCTAATGTATTAATCACCCTGGCCGGCGGCCATCGGCGGCGTTTTCCGCGATCGTGGGCATTGATTTCGCTGCCTACACGCCTGGCCGGTGTAGATAGCCCAGGCGAGGCGGCCGCCGGCGCTGCGGACGGGCTCAGGTGGACGTGCAGGGCGCGATAGGGAAACCGCCCGGTCGAGCGACCACGTAACGCGCCCGCGCCGGCTTGCGACTCAAAGGCACTACTGCCGTCGAAAGGCGCGGTGAGCACGATGACCGCTGACGAAAAATCACCCTGGCCGGCGGCCCTCAACGGACTCGCGGCGGCGATCGGCGGCGTTTCCGCGATCGTGGGCATCGTCAACCAGAGTGTGGTCGACGGTCTGAACATCCTGGGCGTCATCGGTGTCGCTACGTTGACCATCGGTGGCGGAACGTACTTCTCGAGCGGCGGTGACGGCCTGGCCAGGATGCGCAACACCGTCATCGTATCCGCGACAATCGCGGCCGCCGCTGAAGACGTGCCCGGACTGCGCCAACGAAGTACGGCTCGCCGCGCGGAAATGTCAGTACTGCTCGTACGAATTCGCCGGCCGTTCCTGATCCGAGGGCCGTGAGAACATGGTCACCTCCCAGCCGCCGCCGCGTGCCGGCATTCCCCTGGTGGAAGCACTCCCCTTCACCGGCCGTGGCGCGCTCCTCGGCGAGATCGGCGCCGCGCTGGAGCGGGCACGCTCCGGCCACGGCGGGCTGGTGCTGCTCACCGGGCCCGCGGGGACCGGCAAGACCCGGCTGGCCGCCGAAGCGGTGGCGGGGGCAACGCGTGCGGTCTGGGCGTGGTGCCCCGGGGACGGCGTCGCGTTCGGGCCGTGGTCGCTGATCGTGCGGGATCTCGTGACCGCCGGGGGTGCCGCCGGGCGGCTGGCCGGTACCTCGCCGGCCGTCCAGGGGCTGATCGCCGGGCAGGTCGCCGATCCGCCGCGGATCCCCGATCCCGAAGGCGCCCGGCTGCGGCTGACCGGCGAAGTCGCGGCGCTGCTGCGCTCGTGCGCGGCCACCGATCCCCTGCTCATCGTGCTCGACGACGTGCACGCCGCGGATCCGTCCACCCTCCGCCTGCTGCTGGAGCTGGCCGCGACCGCGCGGACGTCGCGGATCCTGCTCCTGGGCACCGCTCGCGACGACGATTTCACCTGGGCTGAGCGCGTGGAGGCCCGGGCAAGCCTGTTCGGGCGCGCGCTGTGCCTGCGCGTCGGGCCGCTGACCCCGGACGACGTGGGCGCCCTGCTGACGTCCGCGACCGGTACCCGGCCCTCCGACGACGAGGTCCAGTCGGTACTCGGCCGGACCGGCGGTGACGCCTTCCTGGTCACCGAGCTCATCCGCGACCAGGCGAACCGCGGGCCCGGCGAGGGCGTTCCGCCGTCGGTGCGCGCGGCGGTCGAGGCCAGGATCGCGGCCCTGCCACCGGCCTGCGCCGAGGCGCTCGCCGCCGCCGCGACGCTGGGCGTCCGCGTCCGTCTCGACCTGCTGGCCGAGCTGACCGGCGTCGCCCTCGGCCGGTTGCGCGCCCTGCTGGCCGCCGCCTCCGACGCCGGGCTGCTCGGCGATCTCGGGCCCGGCCTGCTGATGTTCCGGCACGACCTGCTGCGGGACGCGGTCTATTTCGCCCAATCGCCGTCGGCCCGGGCGTCCTCGCACCGCCAGGCGGCCGAAGTGCTGGCGCGCCTGGCCGAACGCGGCCGCGACGTCGGACCGGCCGAGGTCGCGCACCACCTGCTGCTCGCCGGTCCGGAGCACGCCGGGCCCGCCGCGGCAGCCGCCCGGCGCGCCGGGGACCGAGCCGCCGAACTGCTCGCCTACGACGACGCTCTGCGGTGGTATGAACGCAGTGCGCACGCGGCGCGCTCGACGGCGTCCACCGACAGTGAGCGCGCCGATCTCCTGCTCGCCCAGGGCACGGCCCGGCTCGGCGCGGGCGACCGCGCCGGGGCCCGCGCGAACTTCCTCCGTGCCGCCGAGCTCGCTCGGACCGCCGGGCGGGCGGACCTGCTGGCCCACGCCGCGCTCGGGCTCGGCTCCGGACCCGCGGGACTGGAGGTCGACCTCTTCGACCGCGAGCAGATCGACCTGCTCACCGCGGCGGCCGGGGCGCTCTCCCCCGCCGAGCCGGCTTTGCTGGCCGCCACGCTCGCCCGGCTTTCCGTGGCCACCACGGTGATCGACCCCCTGGAGCGCCGGGCCGCGCGGGCAACCGAAGCGCTGCGGCTCGCGCGACAGAGCGAGGATCCCGCGGCGCTCGTCCAGGCCCTGGCCGCGCAGTGCGACGTCCGGTCCGGGCCGGAACACTGCGCGGAACGGCTCGGCTGGGCGGAGGAGATCATCGGCCTCGCGCGCCGCCTGCCCGACGCCGGCCCGGAGCTGCTCGGGCGGCGGCTGAAACTGGTCGCCCTGCTCGAAACCGGCGCGGTCGCCGCGGCCGACACCGAAGTGCTCGCGTTCGAAACCGCGGCACGCCCGGCCGGGAACCCGCTGCACGACTGGTACGTGCCGCTCTGGCGCGGCATGCGCGCCCTGGCGGAGGGCAGGTTCGACGACTGCGCGGCCGCACTGGACACCGTCGAGGACCTGGGGCACCGCGCGGGCAGTGGCAACGCCCTCATGCTCGCCACCACCCAGCGCTGGTTCCTGCTCACCGACACCGGGGACCGCGCCGCGATCGAGCGCTTGATCGCCGATTCCGGTCTCGAGGACCTGGCCGGCGTGTGGCCGAGGGTGACGCTGGCCTTGGCGGCCGCCCAGCTGGGTCGGGCGGCGGAAGCCCGGGACCGGTTGTCGGCGCTGGCACCGCGGCTGGGCGAAGCGCCTCGGGACTCGGAATGGCTGCCGATGCTCTCGCAGATCGCCGAAACCGTCGCGATCATCGGCGATCACCCGCTCTGCCGGCCCGTGTACGCCTGGATGTCCCCCTTCGCCGGCCGCTTCGTCGTGGAGGGCATCGGAGCGGCTCTGCGCGGGCCCGTGTCGTGGTACCTCTCCTTGCTGGCCAAGGCTTCCGGCGACGCCGACGTCGCGAAGTCCCACGCCGAAACCGCGTTGGCGGCGGCCCGGTCGGTAGGCGCCACCTGGCTCGCCGGGCGCATCGAACGGGAACTGGGCGCGTCCGCGCCGGCCGCCGGTCCGGACGTCTTCGCCGAGGACGGCGTGCTCTGGCTGCTTCGGTTCGGTGGCCACGACGCCCGCCTCTCCGGAAGCAAGGGCCTGCGCGATCTCGCGTGCCTCCTCGCCCGGCCCGGTGTTCCGGTGCCCGCGCTCGACCTGGTGACCGCCCGCTCGCCCGGGGTCACCAGGAGCGAGGACGTCCACGCCGAGGGTGATCTCGGCGAAGTCCTCGACGCGACAGCACGAGCGGCGTACCGGAAGCGGTTGAGGGAGCTGACCGCCGAAGCCGACGACGCCGACGCGGCGGGCGACAGCGAACGGTCGGCGAAGCTGGCCGTCGAACGGGACGCCCTGGTCGACCAGTTGTCCGCGGCCTACGGGCTGGGCGGGCGGCCCCGGCGCGCGGGCTCCCCCGCCGAACGCGCCAGGACCGCGGTCACCGCCCGGATCCGCGCGACCATCGACCGCATCGGGAGGGTGCACCCGGAGCTCGGACGGCACCTGCGCGCGTCAATCCGGACCGGCACCGTCTGCGTCTACGAACCGGAGACCCCACGCCGCTGGGAACTGGGCGCCGCACATCGTGCGACCGAATCTCACGCCTCATCGGGGTAAGCACCCGAACCCAGGAGGCAGCCATGCCCCGCACCGCCAAAGCCGAAGCACCCTTGTCGCTGGACGAAGACGTCATCGAAGGCCGCTACGTCGAGCTGGGCGGCTACACCGTCGCCTTCGAAACGCACAAGGCCGACATGGATCCGGCCCCGCTGTTCCACGGCCTGCCCGGCGACCGCTGCCAGTGCCCGCATTGGGGCGTCGTCGTGCGCGGCAAGGTCATCTTCCGCTACGCCGACCACGACGAGGTCTACCAGCAGGGCGACGCGTACTACGGCGGCCCCGGCCACCTGCCGCTGATCTTCGACGGCACCGAGCTGATCGAGTTCAGCCCCACCGAGGCGCTCGACGCCACCATGGCCGTCGTGGGCGCGAACCTCGAAGCGTCGAAGGCGCGGTGATCACGATGTTCCTGAGCGCCTACTACTTCGACGGCGATCCCGATCGGCTCCTGGCCGGGTACGACCGGATGATGGCGACGCTGCCGCCCAAGCTCGACCTGCACGCCTGCGTCAGCCGCGAAACCGGCATCACCGTGTACGACGGCTGCCCGACGCGCGAGGAGTTCGTCGAGTTCAGCTCCGGCGAAGGATTCCGCACCGCGCTCGCGGCGGCGGGCTTGCCGATGCCCCGGATCGAACCGCTGGGCGAGGTCCACGGTGCGACGGTCCCGCGATGACCACCACCCCGGCCACCGAACTCGCCACGCTCGACGCCACCGCCCAGGCGGACCTGGTGCGGCGCCGCGAAATCAGTCCTGAGGAACTCGTCGCCGCGGCGATCGAACGCATCGAGGCTCTCAACCCGGAGCTCAACGCGGTCGTCACTCCGATGTTTGACGCGGCCGTGGCGGCCGTGGCGGCCGCGCGCGAACCCGGCGACGGGCCGTTCGCGGGGGTGCCGTTCCTGCTGAAGGATCTGGTCGTCGAGGTGGCCGGGGTGCCCTTCACCGAGGGGTCGGTGTTTCTACGCGACAATGTTTCCCGGTTCGACTCCGAGCTCGTGGTGCGGCTGCGGCGCGCCGGGCTGGTGCTGATCGGCAAGACCAACACCCCCGAGTTCGGCATGGTCCCCACCTGCGAGCCCGCGCTCCACGGCGCCACCCGCAACCCGTGGGACACCGGGCGCTCGACCAGCGGCTCGTCCGGCGGTTCCGCCGCCGCCGTCGCGTCCGGCATGGTGCCGATGGCGCACGGCAACGACCTCGGCGGCTCGCTGCGCTTTCCGGCGTCCGCCTGCGGTGTCTTCGCGCTGAAGCCGACCAGGGCGCGGAACCCGCTCGGACCCGAGTACGGCGACGCCATCGGCGGCGCGGCCGTCGAACACGCCATCACGCGCTCGGTGCGCGACAGCGCGGCGCTGCTCGACGCGACCAACGGACCCGCGCCCGGCGACCCCTACCCGGCCCCGCCTCAGGTGCGGCCGTTCCGGGAGGAGGTGGGCGCGGACCCCGGGCGGCTCCGGATCGCCTTCACCAGGCGCCTGCCGGACGGCTCGCTGGGGCATCCCGACTGCCTCGCGGCTCTCGACGACGCGACTGCCCTGTGCGAGTCGCTCGGCCACGAGCTCGTCGAAGCGGACCTGCCCGGCCTCACTCCCGTGGTCGGCGGCGCGATCGGCACGATGTTCAACGCGGCGACCGCCTGGATCGTCGGCTACTGGATCCGCAAGCTCGGCCGCGAGCCCGCGGACGGCGAACTGGAGCCGCTGACCGCCGCCTACTGGGCCGCCGGCCGGCAGGTGAGCGCCGCCCAGTACCTCCTGGCGATCGAAGACCTCCAGGCGTTCAGCCGCACCGTCGCCGGATTCCTGGGGACGTACGACCTCTGGCTCACCCCGACCATGTCCCGCCCGCCCGCCGTACTCGGCGAGATCACCTCGACCGCCGAGGAACCCCTGCGGGCGCTGGAAAACGGCGCGCCCACGGTCGCCTATCCCGCCGTGGTCGCCAACATCACCGGCAATCCCGCGATGTCCGTTCCCCTGTGGTGGAACGACGAGGGCCTGCCGATCGGGGTGCACTTCCTCGGGCGGTTCGGCGACGAAGCCACGCTGTTCCGGCTCGCCTCACAGCTCGAACAGGCGCGCCCGTGGCGTGATCGCCTTCCGCCGGTACACGCTCAGAGGCACGGTGGCCGGTAGCCGTCGATACGCGGCCCGCGGAAGTCCAGCTTGGCCAGCACGGCCGCGTAGCCGTATTCGCGGTCAATCTTCGGGAAACAGTGACCCCAGTGGCCCGAGGTCGAGATTGAGCTCGCTCTGGTCTATTCCGAAATGTTCACACAGCTCGGCCATCCGGTTTTCCAGATTCAGCAACGTCTGCCCGATCGCCTCGATCTGGGCCTCGGTGAGGTCGCCGTGGTCGACTCTCCGCAGCGCCTGCCGCTCCATGAGTTGCCGCAGCAGTTCCACCACCGTCAGCACCAGGCTGACCAGGCTGCGTTCGGCTGTCTCGGGATCGGCGTTGATCCGTCGTTTCTCCGGCTCAGTCATCGCGAGGCTGGAGTGCTGTGATCGAGGTCAGCAGTGTGCGCAGGGAGATGTGCACGAGGTCGACGTCCGCGATGGACAGAGTGAGCTCGCCACTCACCACGACACCGCCGGCGAGAACGCGGTCGAGCAGGTCGATGAGCGCGATCGGCCGTTCGGCCGCGGCCGGTACGGGCAAGGATCGGGTCATGCTTCCTCCAAGACGGAGAACGAGTACGGCGGCCACGGACCGGTCAATCGCACCAGGATCGCGTCGTTGTCCTGATCGCAGGCCGCGGTGGCCTCGGCGAATCGAAGAGTGTGCTCGTTGTCGACCAGGTATGCGCCGTTGAGGATCATCCGGGCGTCCTCGCCGGCGAGCGCCCTGCTCTGCGGCGGGTGGGTCCGAGTGTCGACGGCCAGCGAGGCGAGCGCGGCGTGCGCACGGTTCGCTTGCTCGACGGCGCGCCGCTCCTGATGTTCGCGGGAGTTCAACGTCGCTCGCCGCCGGGCCAGGTAGGCCGCCCCCGCCCCGCGTGGGGACGGCCCCCCGGCGGCGGGCACCGGGTCCGGTGCGGGCGCGAGGAAGATCTTGACGCCCCATTCGGTCCTCCCCGTGACCTGGTCGAGCGCGCGGGTGAACTCGACCGCCCGGTGCTCGAGGAGGTGGCGCACCCGGTCGTCGCCGTGGTACACGGTCGCCAGCCGTATCGGGATGGCTGGCCCTCGGTCGATCAAGGCGACGATCACCGAGTCGTGCGCCCGCGCCACGGGCGCCAACCAGTCGAGGTCCTCGAAATTGCGGCGCAGCGCCGCCTCCCCGAACGAGCTCAGCGGCACGTCACCGACGACGGCGGCCAGCCCGGCCGCCTCGACGAGCCGCGGGGTCTCGGCCGAGACGCCCGTCAGTTCGCCGAGGACCTCAGGGGCCGGATCACGTGTCACGGCGTACAGCCAGACGCCCTGCCGTTCGGGCACTTCTTCATCCCGCACTTTCTTCGTCCCGCGTCGACTCTTCCCCGGTGTCGGGCGCGGCTTCGAGTTCGGCGATGCGGGCTCGCAGCTGCCGGTTTTCCGCGCGGACCCCGCTGTCCTCGCCGGTCAGCCACGGGTCGTTTTCCCACCAGTCGATGCCGACTTCCTTCGCCGTTTCCAGAGAGGCGACGACGAGGCGGAGCTTGATCGTCAGCAGCTCGATGTCGAGCAGGTTGATCTGGATGTCCCCGGCGATCACGAGTCCCTTGTCCAGAACGCGTTCGAGGATGTCGCCGAGGTTGGCCGGCTGGTGGTTGCCGGCCGAGCCGATGCCGGACTGGGAGGCCGATGCGACGACTGGTTGTCCGGGAGTCATGTCAGCTCCCCCCGTTCCCCGTGCCGGCCCGGCCTCGCGAGTAGCGCTTGGTGCGGCGGTACGCGAGCAGGGCGCCGTCGGGATCCAGCTCGATCTCGTAGAGCGCGAGCATGTCCCCCGACGACGGGATCCGGCGGTCCTCGATGACTTCCACCTCCACCAGCCAGCTGTCGTCGTCCGCCGGTTCGACCGAGGTGACCATCGACGGCTCGCTCGTGATCAACTCGGCGACGTATCGCAACGCGTACGTCGCCGCTGATGACGCGGAAACCGCTTCATCGTCGGAATCGGGGTCCGGCGTCTGCCTGGGATCGGCTTCACTGCGGGACTTCCCCTGAGCCATCGGTCATCACCTCTTTTCTACGTTCGGCTGCGGATCAGACGGGTTGGCCGGCGACACGTTCAGGCGGTTCAGCACCTGCTGCTGCCTCTCGGCCTCTTCCTCGGGCGATATTTCACCGAGGGCTCGGGCTTCGGCCACCGCCTCGAGTTCGCTTCGGACCGACGCGGGGTGGTACAGCTCAGCGTCGACCTGCTGGCGGATCAGCTCGGCCACGGCCAGCACGCCGCGCACCGGAGCGAAAGGAAGCCCCAGGATCGTGCCCACCAAACCCATCGCCTACCCCCCGGGCCGTTGGGTTACGACGAAGTCGTATGCCGCAAGGGGACCCAGCAACCGCACCTCGACCCGGCCTTGCCAGTCCCGGGCGAGTTCTTCCACCGCCGCCTCGAGGTCGGCCTGTTTGGCTGTTTCGGCCAAGCAAGCGAGGTGGACGGCCTCTTGTTCGTGCGTCGGTTCCCGTGGGCTGATCTGCACCCCGAGCGCGTTCAGGGCGTCCAACGTCCGCTGTGTGTCGGCAGTGCGCTTGGCCGCGATGGCGTGGCCGATCCGCTCACCCAATTCCATCCGCTGGCCGCGCGTGGCGTCTTCCGGCTTGCCCCGGATCTCGTCCCGCAGCCGCGCCAGCTCCTCGTCCTCGTCGAGGATCTCGCTCAGGATGGCCTTCTCGACGTACCGGCCTTTGACGACGTACTGCGCTCTGCCTTCCAGCTCGTCCAGTGCGGCGGCGAAATCGTCCTCGTTCTCCTTGAGCAGTTCCTCGACGACAGCTTCCTCGTCGGAGACCACGGCGCCGAAGCGCAGCGGGAGCACCGGGACCTCGGCGGCGGCGGCGTCCAGGAGGCCCGCGTGCGCGGTCAGGTCTTCCGGCCTGCCGAGTGGCTTGTCCCGGGGAATTTCACTCACCAGCGCCGCGATTCGTTCACCACGCACGGTCGTGACGGGGGCGGGCGGGTCACCGACCCCACGCGCGTCGGGATCGGTCTCGACGTCCGCGGGGACGATGCCGTAGACGTAGACGGCGGTCTCGGTCTCGTTCGCCATCTCAGTCATCTCCCTTTCGCCGCCGTCCGGCCGGCTGCTTTCGGTCTTCGCCGTCGCCGATGAGGTCCCGGAGCTTGTCGCCGGCCGCTTCGAGAGCGCCCTGGGTCTTCGCCTTGGCGCCGCCCTGGTTCATGTCCTCGATCAGGTCGGGCAGCCCCTTCTGCTCGGTGTCGGAGATGTCGAGCCGGTTCACGGCTTCGGCGAACCGGAGGTAGGTGTCGACGCTGGCGACGACGACGCGGGCGTCGATGGTCAGCAGCTCGATGCCCACCAGGGACACCCGGACATAGGCGTCGATCACGAGGCCCTTGTCCAGGATCGTGTCGATCACGTCGGCAAGGCTGCTCGAACTCGGGCGATCGAGGCCGCCTCCCCCACCGGACGGCTGGACGGCTGTCGTCATCGCGTGGTCCCTCGCTTTCCGCCGGCCCGCGCCCTGGTCCGCTCGCGACGTTTGGGCGGTTCCGGCTTGTCTTCTTCGGGCTCTTCTTCCTCGGGCTCGTCTTCCTCGGGCTCGTCTTCCTCGGCTTCGTCTTCCTCGGCTTCGTCTTCTTCGGGCTCTTCTTCCTCGGCTTCGTCTTCTTCGGGCTCTTCTTCCTCGGCTTCGTCTTCCTCGGCTTCGTCTTCCTCGGGCGCGCCTTCGTCTTCGTCGAATTCGTCCTCGTCGGACTGGCCGTCCTCTTCGTCGGGCACGACCTGGCCGTCTCTGATCTCGCCGCGCCACCCTTCGACGTCGTCCGGGTGCAGGAGCGCCTCGGTCATCACGTACCGGCGGAAGAACTTCAGCTCCAGCCGGGCCCGCCGCCCCTGTGCGCGCCAGAGGTTGCCGGTGCGCTCGAACAGGCCCTTCGGGTAGTAGGCGAGGACCAGCACCACCCTGGTCAGGTCAGGGGTGAGTTCGTGGAAGGTGACGGCGCCGTCCACGTGGCCCTTCGCCCCCTTCGAGCGCCACACGATCCGTTCATCGGGCACCTGCTCGAGGATCGTGGCCTCCCAGCTGCGGTGCGACCAGAAGACCTGGGCCTTCCACTCCAGCTTCTCGTCGCTGACCTGCTCGACGCTGTCGACCTTCTTCATGAACCGCGGAAACTCGGTGAACCGGGTCCACTGGTCGTAGACGAGGTCGATCGGGGCACCGATGTCGATCTCCTCGACGATGTTGGTGAGCTTGAGCTTCTGCCCCTTGCCTCCGCCGCCGCCACCACCGGTGAAGGCGTTCTTGACCTTGTCCACGACACCGGACAGTCCCCCCTTCACCGCTCCCATCGCCGCCTTGCCCTTCACACCGGGTTTGGCGCCGGTGACCGCTTCGGCCAGGCCGCCACCCCCTCCCTCCACATAGTCGTTGAGACGGCCGGACGTCGACTTGATCCGCTTGGTCAGCGAGCCGGCCGCCCGGCCCGCGGCGGCCTGCGTCAGGTGCCGCAGTGCGTCGGAAAGCTCGTTCGACTGGCCGTCACCGGCCTTGCCAGCCGAGCTCGAGGCCGTGTCCTTGACCTTGTCCACGACGTCCTTCAGCTGCTTGGTGGCCATTTCGTTCACCTCCCGGCCCGGCGCACGGGCGACTTGCCGGTGCCGGAGCGGGATCGCCGGGCCGGCTCTTCGTCGCCGGATGAGCTGGAAGCCTTCTTGCTCGCCGTCCGGCGGCGCGCGGGCCGTTCGGACCCCTCGGCCTGCCCGCCCTTCTTCGCGCGGCTGGCTGCCCGACGCCTTGCGGGCTTCTTGGGCTCGTCGTCCTCGCTGTCGGACGAGTCCTCGCTGTCGGACGAGTCTTCGTCGTCCGGCTCCTCGGCCTTCGGCGCACGGCGCCGGCTGCTGCTCGTCGTGTCCTCGTCCTCGTCTTCGGGCTCGTCGTCTTCGGCCTCGTCACGGTCCGGCTCGTCGACGGCTTCGTCGTCCGAATCCTTTTTCCGCTTGCGGCCGCCTTCCTGCAGGCGCTCGGAGAGCGATTCGATCCGCGAGCTCGCTGCCGTCACCGCGGCCGCCTTGACCGCACCGAGCAGTTCGTCGCGCGCGATGTCCGTGAGCTTCCCCAGCTCCGGGGTGGAGCCGAGCTGCTTGAGCCCGTGCTGCAGGAGTTTCGTCGGCGAGGTGGCCGATCGTCCGGTCGCACCGGCGGCCGCGATCATCAACGCGAGCCGCATCTTTTTCGTACGCCCCAGTAGGTAGCCGGCCCCGACTCCGAGGGCGATCCGCGCTCCTGGCTTCATCGATGGTCCTCCTGACGCTGACAGTTCGGACGAGTCCACGTGCACCGCGCACGAACTACGGAATTCGGGGTGAGCTGATGCTTTCGCAGCACTTAATCCCGGCTACCCGAGCGCAAGACCACGAAAACCACCCAGATGAGGGATTCAAGCTACGAGGTAGCCGTCAAACTCGCCACCAGCTCACCACTGTGGACAGTCCACGGGAGTTACTGGCGAGTTCTCGAATCTCCTTGTGGTCACAGCAAAAGCCCGCCCGGTCACCCAGCGATCACCACTTCGGACAGACGGCCCGCTCGCCGCCGCCGAACAGGCTCACCCAGTCGGGTCATGTTCACGTCTGGGTCATCGACAACAACACGGAGTCATGACGCTGCGTGAAGCTCTTTCGTGCGCCAAGACGGTCCGGGAACTCGGGCGAGACGAGAAGCCGAACCCCCAAATGGCCTCACCCGTCCGGGTCCCTCGACGAAGGAAGCGTCCAGCGCACACCCTCCGTGACGCACGAGGACAGGAGTTGCTTGCCCGGTAGGCAGTTCACCGTCCTCGAACCTGCGCCTTGCCTGCTGCTTGCTTAGCCGGGAACCCCGCGGAGCCTGCCGGCGCGCGACGGCAGCGGCGAAAGCTGGGAGAGCCGGTCTCGGTGACGGTCGATGTCGGACAAGGGCGTCGTGGCCGTCCTGGATCCGAGGCCGGCCACGACCCGGCCGCGCTCAAGCGCCTGGACGCGACTCAGACCCCTTGATCCGTTCGACGAGCTCGTCGCGGTACTCCCGCACCGCCTGGAACTCCGGTTCGTCGCCGGTCGCCCGCTTCAACGCGCCTTCCAGGATCTTCAGCCCCTGGGGTTCGTCGCCGTGCGCATCCGCCTGCCTAGCGGCGTTCTCCATGGCTTTGGCGAGCTTGGTCCGCGCCTCGGGTTCCTTGGCGGCCTTGTTGATCCGGATCCAGTTGCCACCCGGATCGACGACGGTGAACCCCGTGTACCGGTCGTTGCGCAGCCGCGGCCGGGTCATCCGCGGGATGCCGGAGATGAGCAGCTTTCCGTGCACGGACCGCATCCCCGCCGCGAAGGCCTCGAACAGCTCGCTGGTGTCCGGCACGATGACCAGGCACGTGCTGTACGACTGCGCCGGGTCGTAGCCGTCCATCCCGAAGAAGTGCAGATTGATGTCTTCCCGTCGCACCGCGACGTGCGGGTTCGGCCGCGTCTGCCGATAGGTGACCTCGAAGCCGAGCATCTCGTAGAACGACGCGATCTCGTCGATGGAAGGACAGGGCAGGAGCGGAATGGTCAGTTCGTTCGCCATCGCCCGAAGCTAAGCCCGGACCTGCCGAAACGACACCGAGCTATTTGCTCATGCGAACACCGACGTTCGAGCGGGGTGCTCGCGGTGGTCCCCCGCGGTGAGTAATTCACGGCATCCGGCTTGATTTGCTGAAGAGTTCCCCGGTGGATCTCCGCGGCCCGCAAGATCGCCTTCCCCGAAATCGCCGACAGCCGACGAGCAGGCATGTAGCGCCCGGGCCGCCGGTGGCAGCCCGGGCACCACGCCCTCGCGGAATCAACCCGGTGCGGCGCTGCGCGGCGGCAACGGTGAGAGAGCCGCGGCCGGATCGCACCGCTTACTGGAGGTCCTGGGGCATCCGCTCACTGATCAGCCAGAGCACGCTGTTGTCCCCACCGAGCGCCGGGTAGTGGGGCAACACCCGCTCGCACAGCTCCCGCAGGTGCTGGGTCAACGACCGGTCCTCGGGGAACTCGTAGTACTCGAACGTCGGCGCGGCGTGCAGGTCGCAGTAGGGGCCCTCGGTGATCGGAATGCGGACCAGCTCCTTGATCACCCCGAACAGCAGCCCCTGCATCGCCGCGATGAACTTGCGCTCCAGCCCGTACCGCGGGCTGGTCGCGCCCGGCTTGACGTCGTTTCCCGAGGTGTTGTACAGCTCGTCCAGCATGGCGAGCACGTAGGTGTAGGCGGCGCACGCCAGCTGCCCGAGGTCCCGGACGGGTCCTTCCGGGAACTGGGACACGCGCGGGTTGTCCGGCATCGGGTAGACCTCGCCGATCGGTTCCCAGCCGTCGGCGATCCGCTTGAACTTCACGTAGTGCGGGAACTCGAACAGGCCCGCCTGCTGCTGTCCCGCAGGGTCCTGAGGGTCGATCGGCACCTCCTGCTGATCCGGATCCATGCCCTCGCCCTGCTCCACGATCAAGTTGATCGCGGTGAGCGCCGAGTGCAGGTCGTGCACGATGACCGGCGCGCCGCCACCACCTTCGTTCCAATAGGCGTTGGTGTACTGCAAGTCCATGCGATTGTGCCGGAACAGCGCCTTCTGCTTCGCCTGGTCCGGCCGGCCGTACGTCCCGGGTTCGACCCCGCACAGCCGCTGGAAACCGTCGAAGATCGCCTTGTAGAACTGGCCGATCGTCTGGTACTTGTCGGACTCCGGTGGCGCGTCCACCTTCGCCGGGAGCTCCAGCGGCATGAAGACGTCCCGCACCAGTTCCGTGGTCAACGGGGCGAGCCTGAGCTCGAGGTCCGGAACGCGGCACAACATGGGCGTGGGAAACTCGGGGATGAACGCCTTGTGCTGGAACTTGACGTGCTCGCCGTACCCGATGGCAACGATCAGGTTGCGCACCAGGGACAGGTGCAGCATCTCCTCGATGACGATGCTCTTGATCAACCGAAACGCGCCGGGCCCCGACGACCACTGCGACACGTTGGCCGTCTTGATCGAGTACGCGGCGTACAGGTACAGCGGAATGGTCGACATCTCCAGCCGGGCCGCGTCGTAGAGGTGCGAGAACAGCGACTCGACGGTGTCGATCGGGCGGTTCGCCTCAGGGGGCGCGTACGCTGCGGGCAGCGCGGTGTAGGTGGTCGTCATCGGTACGGCGTCCTTCCGTTGATTTCGAGGATCAGTCGTTCGGCCATCCAGGTGCGCAGACACGCTTCGGTCTGGCGGGGGGTCAACCCGGCGTCGTCGCCGGCCCGGCCGAGCGGCGTTCCGTCCCGCAGTCCTGCCAGGAGCCGGTAACGCGGTTCGTCGAGTTCGGTCGCGGTGACCATGAAGTCCTTGCGGGACAACACCAACCGGACCTCGCGCGCCCGCGGCAGCGGTGGGCCCTGCTGAGCGCGCACCGCGACCGTGAAGGCGTGCACCGGAAAGCGGGCTCGCATCAGCCGCAGGCACTCCACAGTGGACACGACAGCGCCTGCCCAGCCCGGGGCTCCCGGCTCCGGCGCGGCCGGTGGTGGCTCGCGCAGTTCCGGGCCGGCCGCGGCGTGCGCCTCGATGAAGGCCCGCTCGAACCGGACGACGTCGAGCAGCAGGTCGACCCAGGACTCGCGCTCCCCGGACGTCGCGTCCGGGCGGGTGGCGGACAGGTGGTCGGCGAATCCGGCGCCGAGCGCCTCCAACGTGTAGCTGCGCGAGGGGCGGGCCCTCAGGTAGTCCCGGGCGAACTCGGTGAACAACTCGGCGCCGAGCAGGTGCCGGGTGACCGGGTAGTGCGCGCTCAGGCAGTCGATCAACCTGGCGAAGTACCCGTGCTGGTAGATCGCCAGCCGCCGCGCCGCGGGCAGCCGGGTCGTCGCCACCACGACGTCCGCCGCGTCACCGGCCCCCGCCGGGTCCGTGATCGCACCCTGCAACCAGGTCTGGAGGTGGCGCAACCGCTCAGCCGGCACGGGCGGTCCGCTCCCGCGCCTTGTCGAGTTCGGCGGTCAGCACCGGGAACGGCGGGATGCGGTCGTCCCACTCGAGCAGGACCGACATCGCCGGCAGCCGTCCGGTCGTGAACGCGTACAGCTCCCACACCGGGTCGGCCACCGGCTGGTCGTGCGTGTCGATGAGGTGGGTGCCGCAGTCGGTGTGGCCGGCCATGTGCAGGTGCACGATCCGGTCGACCGGCAGTGCCCGGATGTAGTCATAGGGGTCGAACTCGTGGTTGACAGCCGACACGTAGACGTTGTTCACATCCAGCAGCAGCCCGCACCCGGCGTCCTCCGCCAACCGGGCCAGGAACTCCCATTCGGGCACCGTCGATTCGGTGAAACCCAGGTATGTGCTGGGGTTCTCGAGGACCAGCGGCCGCTCCAGCACGTCCTGCGCGACGCGGACCCTGCGCGTCACGTGGCGCAGGGACTCCTCGGTGAACGGCAGGGGCAGCAGGTCGTGCGTGTTCAACCCGAGCACCCCCGTCCAGCACAGGTGATCCGAGACCCACGCGGCGCCGACACCGTCGGCGAGCCGGCGCACCCGGCGCAGGTAGTCCAGGTCGAGGGGATCGGTGCTCCCGATCGACAGCGAGACGCCGTGCAGGGCGACGGGGAACCGCTCGGCGACCTGGTCGAGCAGGTACCGGGCGTAGCCGCCGTTGTCCAGGACGTTCTCGGTGATGACCTCGAACCAGTCGACCCCGGACGGCCCACGGAGCACCTCGTCGGCATGACCCGCGCGCAGACCCACGCCGAATCCCAGATCCGGCAGGCCGAGCCGGTCGGCCGAAGCCATCAGGCGCGGCCCACGTAACGCCGCGCCACGCCGCGCCTCGGGCTCGGATCATGCTCGGCGGCCAGTTTCGCGAAGAGCATCTGGCGATCCGACTCGTACTCCGGCACGAGGTCGTCCGGATAGCCGTCACCGGGCGCCGGACCGAACGGGACGCCCGCCTCCCACAACCGGGCCTCGAACCGCGTACGCGCCAGCTTCCACACGCTCGTGCCCTTGAACGGCCCGGCCGACGCCACCCGGCACTCGTTGATCGGGCTCGCGCAACTGCCGTTGGCACTGCACGTCTGCTCGGCCGGCTTGGTCTGCTCGAACTCGGTGCCGGCGTAGCCGCACCCGCCCTGCCCCCGGCACCCGTTGTCGCCGTGGCAGACGTGCAGCGCGGTGGCACACTGGCCCGTGCCGGGCAGTTTCGCCGTACCGGGCGCGTCATGGTTCTGGCAGGCGTTGAGGCCCATGCACACGTGCAGTTCGAGCACCTTCGGGCTCACGGTCACGGGCCGGCGCTCGCCACCTGCCTCGTGGCTCCCTTCCCGCAGATGGCTACCCGCCGTTCCGCCGGTCAGGAACAACGCCGCCTGTTCCGCCGAAAACCCGTTATGGACATGACCGTCGCCTTGACCGCCAGTGCCGTGCGCCATCACAACCACCCTTCACAGCGGAGCGCCACTCCGCTCCCCGACCAGAACCGCTCAGATCCCTTTCTACACCGCCGGATAGGCCCGAAAGGGCAGGCATCAGCACGCCAACCCGTTCGAGGAACAACAATCATCAACACGGGTCAAGAAATGACACCCCTCCAGTGCGGAGATCACACCAATGGTGGATTCGAGCGGGAAGACATCATGGCTTTCACGGGAACGAGTGGCGCTCACGCGCAGGAGGCTGTGCGATCCGGAGGAGAAGGGCGGTATTCCCGGCAGGGCGCCGTCAAGTCGAAGTGCCGGATGCCGCTCGGATCCCCGCTTCGCCCGCCGGAGGGGTCGCGAGTGAGCAATAGAATCCTGATTACCATTCACGACAACCCGCACTGGCACGCCGGCGATGTCGTCACCGGCGTGGATCCGCGAGGAGCAGGTGCGACTTCTGCTGTCCGCGCGGGATTGTCCATGCCACCGAGGCCTGCCCGGAATTGTGGCCACCACGGGTGCGACCACGTCCTCCCGTCAGGCCCCCCGCGAGCGGCGGCGAGTCCGGTCGCGGCAGCCGGCCGGTCAACCAGCCGACGAGGCCGGCGGCGGAGCCGCGCGCGGGTCGGCGGTGCCGAGCCGCCGGCGCCACTGCGACATCCATCCTTTTTGGACAACGCGGCGCAGACGTCGGCCGGCAGCAGGCCGGGGACACCGTCCGGGATTCCGCCGATCAGGGCGTCGTCCCCCGAGGTCGGCCGCGCGCAGTCACACCTCGCGGATCCGCATCATCGGCGCTCGAACTCTCGAGCTGACCTGGCCCCTGGCGCGCGAAATCGCCGCGGCCCCGATCCGGCCGAGGTCGTCGAAACCTTCGAACATTCACTCGGCTTTTGGCGTGTTCCGAACCAGCGTGTCCCGCCTCGCGCAGCGTGGCCGCCACCCAGGCGGTGTAAGCGTCCCGGGCGGATCAGGATCGCGTCCGCGGCGAACTCCCCGATCACCGGGTGAACCGCGTCCATCTCCTGGAGAAGCACCCGAAAGGTAGCTCACGCCAACACTTCCGCCAGCCGAAACGACACACCTGACAAATCCCTACTAGTACTTGGCCTATCAGCTCTTCACGCCGAACCTTGGCGCTACCTTCAGGAGACATTTGTCCACTACGCGTTAAATTCGGAGAACACACATGCGAAAGCTCATATGTGCGCTATGCGTGTACCCGGACAACTGCCAGTTCATCCCGACGAGCGCACCCATCAGGTTCATGGCGGCGCGAAAGCCCTTGACCGGTAGGACGTTCAACTGCACGTCGAACACCTCGACCAAGATGCTCAGCGAAGCCACGACCGACAGCACTACCGACACTGTGGGTGGCGAGGTCTCCATGGGCTCGTCGTTCAGTGTGTTCTCGTTCGGCTTCAACCTCACCTACAACCAGAATTGGCTGAAGAGCCGAACAGTCACCGTGTCCCGCACGATCACGCTGAACGCGAAGGAAGTCGGCTGGTACGACCGCGGTCCTGCCCTCCAGAAGGTGACCGGCAAATTCGTCTACAAACAAACCAAACCGATCGAGGGAGCACATTTCTGGATCGTCGGCAACGTCACCGTCACGGGCCCCGACCCGGCCAACGAGGAAGGGGACGTCATCGAGCAGAGCCGTCCCATGACCGCGGCTGAGGTCACTTCGCACTGCGTCGCCCTCTGAATAGATCCCCCAAGTGCCACCTGCTCACCGTGGCGGACCCTCAACCCTTGTAGAACCAGCAGTCGACCACCGTCTCGCCGCGGACGAGATTCCCGTTGGCGATGAGGCAGGTGGTGACGTTGGCCTTGTTGTAGTCCCGTTCGCTGCGCAGTTCGAGGGTCTGGGCGGTACACAGCCGCTGCGCCTGCGCACGAGTCACCCGCCCCGGGATTGTCGACAATCCCGGGTGCCGTCAGCTGCCGTGGAAGACCTGACCGACGATGATCGCGGCGGTGATGCCGACCGCGCTGATCAGGACCAGCACCACGATCAGGCCCCACGGCACCTGGCGCCGCGCTCGCGTGCTCGCCGGGGGTTCCGGCGCCGCCCGCGGCCGCGACACCGGACGCGGCGGTGGCGCCTTCGGCGGCGGCAGGCTGTGCCCGGCCGGCACCTGGCGTGCACGCCGCGGCACGGCTGGTGCCGACGGTGTCGATGCGGGCGCGCTCGTCCGCGTGGCCGCGGTGGCGGAAACGGACCGCACAGGACCGTGCGCGCCGCGCCCGCGCGTAGCCATCGGTCGCGGCCCGACCGGCTCCGGCCCACCCAACGCGGGCTCGAAGGGCGGCTTGATCGGTGGCTTGATCGGCGGTTCGGGCCGTGGTGGTAGGCGCTCGGCGAACCCTTCGGTGCGCAGCTCGGCGCGGCTGGGCGCGAGCTCGGTCAAGGCGAGGGCCGCGCAGGCGGCCAGGACGCCGTCGGCGGTCCAGACCGGGGATTGGGCGCGGTAGCGGTGCAGGACCCGGCGCAGGCTGGTCGGGTCGGCCAGGGCGACGTCGATGCCGCGTCCGCCGAGCTCCTTGCCCGGGGGCAGCTCGATCGCGCCGGTGGCGACGAGCACGACCAGCCCCCGGATGAACCCGTCCCCGCCGCCCGGGATCCCGGCGAACACCCGCTTGGCCGCGTATACCCCGGCCTTGACCTGCTCGCCGGGGTTCGGGAGCCCGGCCAGCGCATGGATCGCCGCCGACTCGTTCCCCACCAGCCACGGGCCGTTCGGCGGGATCACCAGCCGCCCGGACTGCGGAGCGGTGAAGCCCTTCACCTCGAGCACGGCCAGCCCGGTCGGGAGGAACAGCAGCCCGTCGACCTGCCGGGTCGTGGCCTTGTCGGGGATGTTGACGTTCAGCAGCGCCAAGCCGTCGATCGCGTGCGAGGTGCCGTGGGCCCAGCCGGCCAGCAGGTCGTGGACCTTCGCTTCGGCGCCGGAGAGGCCGTGCGCGTTCGTCCCGGTTCCCGGCTGCACCCGCACCAACATCCCGCCGACCCCCTCGCGCGCACAGTGCGGCACCTCCTGGTGCCTGCTCGTGATCGACGGTACGAGCAGACCCCCGGGTCGGGCTGCCTCCGTTCGGGTGGGGCGGCGGGCCTGTTTCGGCGGTCGGGCCGCGGGCTGAGCGCTTACGCGCGCTTGCGGACGCCCAGTTGCCAGACGTCGCAGTAGCGGGACCGGAAACTCGCCTCGAAGTAGGCGAAGTACAAAACCCACAACCGGCAGAACGTGGCGTCGAAACCGAGGTTGGTGACCGTGGCCAGCTGCCCGGCGAACCGGTGCCGCCATTCCCTCAGGGTCCGGGCGTACGAGGCGGTCAGGCGTCGCGCGGCAGTCACCTCCAGCGACGTGTGGCTGTCCAGGAGCCGGTCGATCTCGCGGAGGCTGGGCAGCGCGCCGCCGGGGAAGACGTAGCGGTCGACCCAGCTGAAGTCGTTGCGGGACACCAGCATCTTGCGGTGCGGGAACGTGATCACCTGCAGGGCGAACCGGCCGTCGACGGCGAGCAGGCGGTCCACGACCTCGAAGTACGTCCGCCAGTTCGCCGCGCCGACGGCTTCGAGCATTTCGACGCTGACGATCGCGTCGTAGGTGCCGGAACACCGCCGGAAGTCCTCGAGCGAGAACCTCACATGCGACGCGAGGCCGAGCCGCTCGACGAGGGCGGTCGCGTGCTCGAACTGCTTCTGCGACAGCGTGACACCGGTGACGTCCGCCGCTCGCTGCCGCGCTGCCCGGACCGCCAGCCCGCCGAACCCGGAGCCGATGTCCAGCACGCGCTTGCCCGGGCCCACGTCGGCGAGGTCCAGGATCGCGTCGATCTTGCGAGCCTGCGCGGCCGCCAAGTCGTCCCCAGGCTCGAACCACGCCGACGAGTACGTCATGGACTCGTCGAGGAAGGCCCCGAAAAGCCGGGGATCGACGTCGTAGTGGGCCTGGACGTTGCCGACGGCCGCGGCCACGCCGTCGCGGTCCGAAACCGGATGGGCCGAGTACCACAGGCGCCGGAGCAGGTAGAGCACCCTCGACTCCCGCGGCCGCAGGTACTCCCCGAAAACCTTCAGCCAGGCCACCAGCTCGTCCGACGCGACGGCGTCAGCGGCCGAAGCCGTGCCGCAGTCCCACGCGCCGAGCAGATGAGCCTCGCCGAAGCCCAGCGCGCCGTCCCGGCCGACGCGGGTGAAGAACACGTCCTCGTCGTTGATCACCAGCGTCGGATCGCCACCTTCGGCGAACCGGCCGGCGCCTCGCCCCACCGACGTCCCGTCCGGCAGCACGACCGAAAGCGGCAGGTCGGCGAGGGCGTGCAGGAAGATCCGCTTCGCCAGGGCGGCCCGGACGGGGTTGCGTGGTTTCGTGGCGAGGTGCGGCCACCGGAGGTTGGGAGGGCCGGCCCGTTCGGTTCGCCGCACCGCAGTTCCTTTCCGCCGAGTTCACGCACCGCGAATCACTTGAGGAACGCCCTGGCGAACTGGAAGAGCGCGTACAGGCCGGGCAGGATCTTGATGATACTGCCGCTGAAGCTGGCCACCGGGATCCTGCGCCACACCGTGAGCTCGGACGCCGCGATCACGTATTCCTGGCTGGTCAGCACGGAGTCGCTCGCCACCAGCGTGGCCCGCAGCCGCTCCTCGACCGCCTTGTGCATGCCGACCATCCGGAAGAAGGAGGACAGGATCATCACCGTGTTCGACAGGAGCCCGATCAGCGCGAAGATCACGGCGATCACGAGGGTCCACGTTTCGTTGCGCAGCATGTCGAAGACGGCGACCATGGATATCGCCAGGCCGACCGTCGAGAGGTAGATCAGCATCAGGACGCCGGTCACCGGGCTCCAGCCGTAGCTGCGGTCCCGCCACCGGGGCACGTAGCTGACCGGCAGCTCGTCGGCGGACGACTTCCGCGTCGCGTAGAGGACGACGCCGAGCCGCACGTACAACCAGCCCGCGCGCCAGGCGTAGTAGACGCCGACCGTGCCGATGAAGACGCAGACGGCGGCGAGGAAGAAGTGGTGATGGTAGTTCGCCCACCAGCTGTCCCGCAGCTGCGCGGCGTTGGTCGTGTGGCTCGGGTCGGCCGATTCGAGCGTGGTGAACAGGTGCCCGGCCTCGAGGTTGCGCCAGTAGAGCCAGATCACCATCGCGGCGGAGGCGGCGAACAGGGCCAGCCGCCGCGCCGGCGTCAGGTCGATCGCGCGTTCCAGCCGCTGGATCACCGTCGAGATCGTGTCCCGGGAGCCCTGCTCGCTGAGCAGCCCGGTTCTGACGAGCGCGCCCTGCAGGGACGCGAGCCTGCGCCGGAGCAGCTTGTAGGCCACCAGCGCGAACGGGCAGCAGAACGACAGCATGATGGTGGGGACGTCGGAGAGGAACGGCACGGACTGGCAGGTCGAGCCGACCGTGGGCTGGAAGAAGAGGCTGGCCAGGAAGTTGGCGGCGCTGTGGCAGCTGGGGCGGTACGCGACTCCGGCCGACCACGTCAGCAGGCAGACCAGGCCGAACGTCGCGAGCGGGATCAGCGTCAGGCACAGCATTTCCCGGCGCACGCTCACCGGGCCGGTCGGCGCGAGGAAGGCCGGTTTCCGGATGGTGGTCACGAGCCGGCCGACCGGGGGCCCGGCCTTCCGGGCCACGTTCACGACAGGCGTGATCGTGCGCTCGAGGAGCGAGCCTTCCCCGGTCTTCTCCCGCACCATGCCCAAGCCCCCGGAATTCGGTCGCCGTGAAACACCCGTCGAAAGTCGCTCAGTTCCAGAGATCCAGCGCCGCCAGCACCAGGGCCGGGCGTTCGATGTGCATCAGGTGCCCGGCGTCCGGAACCGTGACGCACCGCGCCGCCGGACGGCACCGCAGCAGCCGGTCCCGGTCCCGGGGCGGGACGAGCTGGTCCTTGTCGCCGAAGACCGCCCGGATCGGGCACTCGATCTTGGCCCACTGCTCGTCCGCCGAGTAGTTCTCGCCGTTCGCCGCGGTCAGGAGGAGGCCGCGCGGGTTGGCCTGCTCGCTCAACCTCCGCACGACCGACTCCTTCAGGGTGAAGGGATGCGTCGCGAAGGGCAGGAGGAGGAGCCGGAACAGGTGCAGCCGGTAGAGCGCGCGGAGCAGCGCCACCTCCACCTCACCGGTGTGAGCCAGCAGATACTGCGCCCCGAAGACCGCCGCGACGCCGGCGTCGTGGCCGAAGCTGCGGATCGGGTGCTGGATGCTGGTCAGGATCGAGAAGTACGAGCCCGCCACGAGGTGGATGGAGTCGATCCGGCCGGGGTGGCGGCTGGCGACGTCCAGGGTGAGGAAGCCGCCCATCGAGTGACCCACGATCCGCAGGCGCGAGTAGCCCAGTTCCTCGGCGACGGCCAGGAGCGTGGTGCCGACGTCCGCGATGTCGAGGCGGTCGAGCCGGTTCTCGGACCCGCCGAACCCGGGCAGGTCGACGAAGAGCTGGTCGTGCACGTCCAACCCGGCGGCGGCCTCGGCGCGGATCAGCGGCGTCCAGGTGGTCCAGTCCGCGCCGACGCCGTGGATGTAGAGAGTGCCTGTGTCGGAACGGCGTTCCCGGCTCGTCCGGACCGCGAGCCGGCCGTACCGGGTCTCCACGTGGCAGGTCCGGAGGTCCAGCGCCTCCGGCGCCGAGACGATGTCGAAGGGGCAGTAGTCCACTTCGGTTCCCTCCGGGCACACCCACCGATCAGCCGATCTCGGACGGTATCGCCTTCGCGTGCCCGCCGCCCGGGGAGAACACCGCCGGGTGGCGGTGGCCGGGCCGGTCGCGAGCCGACGTGAGCTGTTCACCGTGGGACAACCTTCCCGGAGCCGTTCCGTGCGGTCACGCTGAAGTCGCGGTCGTCGACGGATTGTTACACCGGGACCTGGTCGGGTGACGCTCTGGCGACGCCGGGATCGCGGCCCCGCGACGGGCTGATTGGCATCCTGCTTTCGCCTGGTACCCCCGAGCTGACCAGCGAAGGCGCCGGATGCCACCACCTGTGAAAGCCCGCGGTCCCCGACCGCCTGCTCAGACCGCGTCGCCGTCGGTCCGGCAACGCCGCCCGGAAACGCGCGGCGCGATGGACCCGGGCCCGGCGGACGTGGTCCGCGCCCGGGCGCAGCTGGGCAATGCGGCGGTGACCGCGGCGATGGGCGGTCTGCCAAGAGGTGCCGAGCCCAGGCCGTCCACGTGGGCCGCGCAGATGATGGTGGCCGGCCAGGACCTGGTGGGCAACCGGGCCGTCGCGAACCAGGCCACCGCGCTTGCCCCGGCCACGCCCACTCCCGCCGGTCTCGCGCCCGTCCCACCGGCAGCGCCCAAGCCCCAACCCGCGCCGAAGAAGCCGCCGCTGGCCAAGCCGACCGCCCGGAAAACCGAAGCCGCACCTGCGTCCGCCCCGGACGAGAAGGCCCTGGGCAAGGACAAGGCACCTGATGAACGTCCGGAGAAGGGCGCCAAGAAGGAGAAGGGCGCCGGCCCGCGCTCCCCCGGCGCGGACCCGAAGTTCCAGGCACTGAAGAAGGACGTCAACACCAAGAAGAAGACGATCGGCGCGAGCCATCCACCGGCGGCCGCGGAAGCGGGGGCGGCCCAGGAAGCCGCGGAAGCCCCGGCCGACGACCAGGAGGCCCGCGGCAAGGCAGCACACGCCGAGGACATGGACGCCGCCCAGCCGAAGGAGTTCGACAAGCAGGAGTTCATCCAGGCGGTCAAGAAGGCGATCGCCGACAAGGCCCCGAAGAACCTGGACGAGGCGGACAAGTTCGGCGAGTCGGGAAAGGCCGAAGAGGTCAAGAACGAGGTCCAGGGCAAGGTCGGCGACGGCAAGGACGCCTCGGCGCAGGAGATCGCCGAAACGACCGCGGCACCGCCGGAACCGGCGCCGGACGCCAAGCAGGTCGTGCCCATGGCCGCGGACAAGGTCCCGGGCAAACCGGGCGCGCCGAATCCGGCCCAGGCGGCTCCGGACCAGCTGCCACCGTCGGCCACGGACATGTCAGCGGGCCCGGAGCAGGTCGACCGGCAGATGGCCGACGCACAGGTCACCGACCAGCAGCTGTCGTTCAAGAACTCCCGCGAACCACAATTCGACAAGGCGGTCAAAGAAAAGAAGACGATGGAGGCCCACTCGGCGGCCGCCCCGAAGAAACTCCGCGCCGACGAGGCCGGCGAGCTCAACCAGGTGAAGAACACGGCCGCCGCACAGGGTTCCGCCGCGATGGCGGGTATCCACGCGACCCGCGTCACCACCGGCCAGCAGGTGGGCACCGGCAAGAAGGGCACGAAGAAGACCGACGAGGACAAGCGAAAAGAGGTCACCGAACTACTGCAGAAGGTCTTCGACCAGACCAAGGGCGACGTAGAGAAGATCCTGGAGGGTCTGGACAAGAAGGTCGACGACCAGTTCACCACGAAGGAAAAGAAGGCGCGGGACCGCTTCACCCGCGAACACGAAGAGGGCATGGAGCGGTACAAGGACGAGCGCTACGGCGGCGCGCTCGGCTGGGCGCGGTGGACCAGGGACCTGTTCGCGGGACTGCCGGAGGAAGCCAACCGCATCTACGAACGCGCGAGGGACACCTACCTGGCGGCGATGGACCAGATCATCACCGAGATCGCCGACACGGTAGAGGCCGAACTGAAACGCGCCAAGGACCGCATCGCCGCGGGCCGCAAGGAACTGAAGGCCGCGGTCGACAAGCTCCCGGCCGACCTGAAAGCGATCGGCCGCGAGGCAGCGACGGAATTCGAAGGCAAGTTCGACGAACTCAAGGACACGGTCAACGACAAAGGCACCGAACTCGTCGACACCCTGGCCACCAAGTACACCGAAGCGGTCAAGTCGGTCGACGACGAGATAGCGGCGGAGAAGGAGAAGAACAAGGGACTGGTGGCCAAGGCCGCCGACGCGATCGGCGGCGCCATCAAGGCCATCATCGAACTGGGCCGCATGCTGATGGGTGTCCTCCGCAAGGCGGTGTCGGCCATCGGCGCGATCCTCAAGGACCCGATCGGGTTCCTGGGCAACCTGGTCACCGGCGTCGGCGGCGGCCTGAAACTGTTCATGAAGAACGCGGGCCGCCACCTGGAGGGCGGCGTGCTGGCGTGGCTCCTGGGCACCGGCGGGACGATAGGCCTGCAACTGCCCACGACGTTCGACATCCTCGGCATCCTGACCCTGATCGCCATGATCCTGGGCCTGTCCTGGCCGAACATCCGCGCCCGCCTGGCCCGCAAGGTCCCCAACCAGGCCCTGGTGGCAGCGGAAACCGCGGTCCCCCTGGTCTCAGAGGTCAAGCGCCGAGGCGTCGCCGGCATGTGGGACGACCTGAAGACCAGGGTCGGCGACCTGAAGAAGGAACTGATCAGCAACCTGGTCTCGTTCCTGCTACCCACGATCATCATCGCGGGCATCACGTGGATCGTGTCCCTGTTCAACCCCGCGTCGGCGTTCATCCGAGCCTGCAAAATGATCATCGACATCATCCGCTTCATCGTCACCAACGCCCGCCAGATCATCGAGTTCGTCAACGCCGTCCTCGACGCGGTGCTGGCCATCGCCCGCGGCGGCACCGGCGGCGTCCCCGCGTTGGTGGAACGCGCCCTGGCCCGCGCGATCCCGGTCCTCATCGGCGCCCTGGCGGCCCTGCTGGGCATCGGCGGCATCGCCGGCAAGGTCAAACAGGTCTTCCAGAAGATCGCCCGCCCGGTCAACCGAGCCATCGACTGGGTCATCGACAAGATCGTCGGCCTGATCAAGAAGCTGTGGTCGAAGATCAAAGCCAAGAAGCCGAGGAGGCCCAGGCGTCCCGCTGAACGCAGGGTGCCCCGTCGGCCTCGCAAACCCGGACTCCCCAAGGAACCGAGGAAGCGGCGGCCTGACCGAACCAAGAAGAAGAAACCCGAGGACAAGGACATCACGGCGCCCAGGCGGCTGGTCGAGCCGGCGGTGCTCACGATCACCAAGGTCAGTCCGAAGCTCGCCGAGGAAATCCAGGTTGCTGCCGGCGACAAGACGATCCACAAGACCGGCGGCAGCGCGAAACAGGTCACCAAGGCCCTGCTGGCCAAGCATCGGGATGCCAAATACGACAAGTCCACCCGTACCCTCACGCTGCCGAAGGTGTCGGAAGGCAGCGCCGGTTCACTCTCCGCACTCGGCTCGCAGTTGGCCAACCAGACGGGCGTCTCGAAGGTCACCTTGAAGAAGAAGGACGACGGGGCCGAGATCTGGGGCGGGATAAACCCGAACACACCACTCGCGAAGATCGACGGCCTGCCGACGGATGAGGCGATACTGCGGATCGCCATTGTTCAGGTCGGCATCATCCAGTTCCTCAAGAACATGGCCACGGGGCAAACCATGACGGTCACCCAGGGATCGGTAACCGGCACGATCGGCATGCCCGAGTTCGAGACGGCGTGGGGCAAGAGCAAGAGCAAGAAGTACGTCAAGGACAAGTTCCGTGACGTGTCGGACGGGAACCACGAGTGGATACCGACCAACTACATCCTGAAGGTGACCGAACGCGCCAGAGACTTCGCTGAGGGCACGAAGTGGATCGACCTACAGGACGATCTCCGTACCGAGACGTTCCTGATTGTGTACAGTCCTGCCAAGCAGGCGCCTGACAAAGTCCAGGACAAGCTTCCCGGCGACGCCAAAAAGCGACATTACAGTGTCCCACATGGCCACGTAGGAGCGGTTTACTATCCGACCGTTAGCAGGGCGAACAAGAAAGACTCGGGTTCCGGCCGGTTCCACAACGATCTCCGCGCCGCGTTCAGAGGTGCGTCGACCGTCAAGGCCTCGGCACAAGCGGCATACGCGGTCGCGACGGAATGGATTTGGGACGGATCGGCGATGACGCCGGACATACACCCCAGTTGCGTGGACAAGAACGGTGATCAGGTGACGGCCGGCAGGCAGGCCACCAACGTGACTAGTATCGACACTCTCTTCAGCAAGTACGCCTGACAGGTAGGACGACGTGACCGAGTTCGACTACGAACAACACCTGGTCAAGGGCGATGCGCATACCGCCCGCGGCTGGATCGAGTCCTCCACGCTGCCCGAGGAGCAGAGGGTCGACCTGCAGCGGTTCGTGGACAACTTCCCGTCACTGACGTTCACCCGAGAGGACGACGTCATCCTCGACCACTACGCCGAATCCGGAGGAGTGGAGTTGCCACCCTGGCTGCGTGCGGTGCGTTCCACGTTGGCGTTCGTCGATCCACCGGTGCTGTGCCGAGTCGACGACTTCCAGTGGTACGAGTCGCCGCGATGCGAGGCGGTCGACCGCATCTGGTACGAAGTGACGTTCGGGTACGCGAACGAGGAAGACCGTGCCCGCCTACGTGACGGCGCCGAGATCTATCCCATTGGGGGCTGGTTCGGCAGCGACCGGTCCGATCTGGGGATCGACCTCCAGAACCCGGAGGACATCCGGATCTTCGACTTCTCCGGCGAGGACATGATCGACGACGAACTCGACGACGAGCCACTGCGTAATTCGCTGTTCCCGATCTTCAGCTCCTATGCGCGGTTCCTCGCACACGTTGTCGAGGTACGACCCATGAGTGCGGCGCCATAGGAGTCTCAGCGTGGCGTTACCGCCCCGGGTGGAATTCCTTCTTCGGAACAGCCATTGGGACCACTCGCATCGCCGCTCCGCCTGGGCGTTGCCTACCACCGCGGGGACCAGGACCAGTGGCTTCTTGCCCCTGAGTCCCGACTTCCAGGTTGGCGTAGCGGTCCGTGCCGTGCTTGGCCTCGCCCCGCTTGCTGAACAAGGCGTCCGCTTCGTTGAACAGGAGCACCGCGTGACGGTCCTCCGTCTGTTGGAAGACCTCCTTCATGTTCTTTCTGTCGCGCCCACCCATTTCGAGAGCACCTGATTTGACTGACCACGCCAGCCTATCCGGCGCCTCGTGACCACCGCCAACCCAACACTTTCCGACAACTCCGCAACTTCCAATATCCGCGGTTACCAGTAGACCGCGGGGAATGTCTGGAGAGCGGCGGCCTCCTCGGCCGTGACGCGGACCGGCTCCGAGTCGACCCCGCCGTCCTGGGGCTGGCGGAGCCAGCTCCAGGCCTTCTCGGTGACGGTGAAGCTCGGCTGGTCGGTGCCGCAGAGGTCGCGGGCGCGGTACTCGGTGCCGTTGCTCGTGGTGGCCCGGCCGCCCGGGGTGACGAGCCGCGGGAAGCCGACGAGCACCGGCGGAAAGGCCGGCGCCGCACCACCCGCGGCGACGATCTTCGGTGCCCTCTCGAGCCTCCTCGGCTTCGGCCCGGCGGTCCGGGACGGCCTGCGCCGGGAAGCCAAGGTGCACCAGGAGCCGGCGTTCGTGTTCTGGAAGCTCGGCGTGCCCGGCGCGGCCTGAGACGTCACTCGTCCAGCATCCGGTGCGCTGCTCAGATGACCGCGGACAGCCGCTGGCAAGCGACGAGGCCCCCGCCGCCGTCAGGGAGCGGCGGTGTAGAGCGTCGTCCGGATGATGTCGGTCAGGACCTCGATGACGTTGCCGTCGTTTGCCGGTTCGGTGCCGCGGACGAGGTGGTAGCCCGCGCGTTCGACCATCCAGGTGAGGACGGCGGCGGTCTCGGCCGGGCGGACCCGGCGCATCACGCCGGCCTCCTGGCCGCGTTCGATCGCGTCCCGGGTGGCGTCGATGATCGACTGCATCAGCGTGCGCAGCTCGGCGGCGACGGTGGGGTCGTACGCCGCGGTTTCGGTGATGATCGTGAAGGCGGCGGCGCGCCGGCGGTAGACCTCCACGATCGCGGTGACGGCCGCGGTGAGGCCGGCCGGGTCGGCGTGGTCGGCCGTCTCCCACCAGGTGCTCGACACGTCCCGGAGCTCGGTCAGCACGGTGGTGGCGAGCCTGCGGACCAGGTCGCCCTTGTCCTCGAAGTGGACGTAGAACGTTGAGCGGGAAATGCCGGCCGCCGCGGCCAGCCGCTCGACGCTCAGCTCGGTGAAGCCGGCGCCTTCGCCCACGAGCTCCTCGATGGCCGCGAACAGGCGGCGCTCCAGCTCTTCTCGGCGGTCCTGCCGCTTGCTGCCGGCGGGCCGGGTGACTGAGGGCATCGGCGGTCTCCACTTGCGGGGGTGCGTTCACCAGCATCCTAGCCGGACGATAGGTCCGGACACAGTGTCCGGACATCGTGTCTTGACGTCGTGTCCGAGTTCGGCGCATCCTGGACCGACCAAACCTGGGAGGCGCTGTGCTGGTGTTGTGGGCCCTGTGGGGGATCGCCGTTCTCAATGTCGGGATGCTGTTCGTGAGCCTGGCGGTGTCCCAGCTCGGGCCCCGCTTCGAGGGCCTGGGTCTCCTCGCGGTGATGTTGACCATGCTCGCCACCGTGACGACGTTCGTCGGCGGCTTCAGCGGCCTCGCGCTGATCCTGTTGTCCGACGCAGGCGTCGTCCTCGTCGTGAGCACCGTCGTCCTGCTCGCCGGGGCCGCCTGCGTCACCGCGGTGGTCCTCAACCAGCTCTGGCTGTCCCGCCGGATTTCCCGCATCGGCAGGCAGCTTCTGTCCCGGGAAGAGGTGCTCGATCTGATCGGTGCGGGCTTGGTGCGCTCCTTCTCGCGACGCGACGGCGTCCTCGAGGTGTCACTCGATCCCCGGGCGGCCGAGTACTCGGAGCTGTGGACCCGTCGCGCCCACCCGCAGGACTACCTCGCGTTCGTGGCCGCCGCGGACGAGATCCTCGCCGAAGGCCGGATGATCCACTACGACGACGACACCGGCCAAGGCCCGTCGTCGACGAACCACCGGTGGATCACCCTTGCGGAGGCGACCGCACTCCTGGGCACCGGCAAGGTACAAAACTTTCTGTACGGCGGCCGCGGGAGTTCCGGCGACGACCGGATGACGTTCCGCGGAACGCCCACCGGGATCAAGCTGACCGACCACGGCTGGGTGCGCCACATCCGGGTCACTCCGGAAATGGAAGCGACCCTCATCCCGCTCGCCCGCGCCGCTCAGGCGAGTCACGGAAGACCGCAATTCTGCGTCGACGGCTGCTACGAACGGTAGCTGACGCGCGCTTCTTGTCGATGCGGGACCGGATCGGGCCAAGCATCGGCGAGCCGGCTTCCGCTGCGCTGTCGGCCAGCAGCTCAGTCGGACTGTGTGACCGGGTGCCACACACCGAACCACTGCTCGGCGCCGTACGCCTCGAACCGCTCCACCTCGATAAACCCCAGCTTCGCGGCGACGCGCATCGAGTGGACGTTGGCGGTCTGGGTGCACAGCACCACCGGCTCGCCGGGGTGCCCGCCGGCGAACCAATCGAGTGCTGCCGCGCACGCCTCGGTGGCGTACCCGAACCCCCACGCCTCCGGCTGGAACATGTAGCCGAGCTCGGCTTCCCCGGCGTTCGGGCGGACGGGACCCGGACGCTCCCCGTCGCGCCGATCGAGCGTGATCATGCCGATCATCGCCCCCTCGAGCTCGACTACGAAAAAGCCGAGGCGCTGCCCGGGAAGTTCGGGTACGCGTGCTCGAGCTCGTTCCGCGGTCGATGACCGCCCACGTATGTGCCCACCTCTGGCGAGGCGAACAGCTCGATGAACGCCGCCCGGTCCCGCGCCTCGGCCTCGCGGAGCACGAGCCGCTCGGTTCTGATCGGGGCAGGTGGCCAGACGACGGCGCCGAGCTCAGTCACGGCGCGTAACCTATCGCATTCCCCGCTTCTGTGCGGTTTTGAGATGGAAATGGACGCCGCGACTGCGGGTTTCTTATCCACCTCACCATATAGGGCGTTATACAGGTTAAAGGAGTCCCCGCGCAGCTTCACTGAGCATCGCCCAAGTCGGATGCGCCGCCGGTCCACCGTTCGAGGTTCTCGAGCGGCACCGTGAGCGGCCGCTCGTCCAAGCTGCGCACCGCTTCCTCGAAACGGTTGCGGGAAGTCGGCGCGGCGGTGGCACTCTGCGGGTAGCCCACCTGCCGGCGAACGTGGCATTCTGGCATCCGCGCGAGTGAAGCCGTCAACAGCCGGGGGGACTGGGAATGGTCGAATTGCGGCGGTATCGAACGGTGGTGTCCGACAGCGCCCTGTGGGCCGGCTTCCGGTTTCGCGCGGGCGACGTGGTGATCAGCACGCCGCCGAAGTGCGGCACGACGTGGATGCAGATGCTGTGCGCGTTGCTGATCTTCGACACCCCCGATCTCCCTCGCCCGCTCACCGAGATCTCCCCTTGGCTGGACGCGACCACCTATGACACCGCGGCGGTCCTGGCCGGGCTCGAGAGCCAGCGACACCGACGTTTCATCAAGACGCACACACCGCTCGACGGCTTGCCGTTCGAGGCAGGGGTGACGTATCTCTGCGTCGGGCGTGACCCGCGCGACGCCATGCTGTCGTTCGAGCAAGCCACGGCCAACATTCACCCCGACGCCTTCCCCTCGAGCGGTCTCGATCCGCAGGTCGGCCCGCCTTCAGAAGACCCGCTCGAACGGTTCCGGGAGTGGGCGGACGCCGAATTCACCCCCGAGTCGGCCTTGTTCGGGGTGACCCTGGCCAACCTGGTCCACCATGTGCGGACGTTCTGGGACCACCGCGACGAACCGCAGGTCGCCCTGTTCCACTACGCGGACCTCAAAGCCGATCTTCCCGGCCAGTTGAGGCGCCTGGCCACCACGCTCTCGATCGACACAACGCCGCAGCGGCTCGACGAACTCGCCGCCGCGGCGACATTCGAACGCATGCGGAACCGGGCCGACGAACTGGCCCCCGGAGTCGACGCGAACCTGTGGCGCAGCAACCGGGACTTCTTCCGGTCCGGCACCAGCGACAAGTGGCGCCACCTGCTCGACCCCGCCGCCGTCGACCGATACCACCGGCGCGTGGCCGAACTGGCGCCGCCCGACCTCGCCGAGTGGCTCCATGCGGGCTGGTCAGCGGCCCGTTGACGGTACGGCGGCTTTTCGGCCACGACCGCCCGCGAGTCAGTCCTGCGTGGCTTCGGCGGAGAACTCCGGGGGTGCCTGCAGGTCGTGAGCGCGGAACAGGATGGCGTGCTCGACGCCCAGCGCCTTGCCGCTTAGCGCGGCGAACTCCGGGATGATGTCCCGGGGAGCCGGGTGGTCCGGGAGCGCGGCCAGGTACGCGGCGTGCGCCTCGAGCGAAGCGACGCCGCGGCGCAGCGGCTCGCCCGTGACGTCGACGCCGTGGGTCGCGGCGGCGCCGGGAAGCCCGGGCAGGAGGAGCCAGCGCACGGAATGCGGTTCGAGGCCCTCGTCGTCGACCTGCTCCGGGAAGACCCACCGGTTGCCGGCGTCGCGGACCGCGTCGAGCGTCGCGAGCCCGACCGCGCGGTGGTCGGCCTGGTCGAAGCCGTAGGGCGTGTCGACCTGGTAACCGGTGCCGAGGACGACGTCGGGCCTGAACCGGCGGATCTCCCGGCAGATGTCCCGGCGCAGGTCGAGGCCGTAGACGAGCACGCCGTCCGGGTGTTCGAGGATGGTCAGGTGCTCGACGCCGACGACCGCGCAGGCGGCCTGCTGCTCGGCGACGCGCAGGCGTGCCGTCTCCTCGGGAGGATTCGGCATGCCGGCCTCGCCGCGGGTGAGCAGGAGATAGCCGACCTCGATGTCGCGCGCGGTCCAGCGGGCGACGGCCGCGGACATGCCGTATTCCATGTCGTCGGGGTGCGCGACGACGCAGAGCACGCGCCGGAAGGACTCCTCGGGAAGGGTAGGCAAGGTCATGCCGGCCATCCTCCCTCGTTTCAGGCTCGCCGTCCTGATCTAGCCGCGCTCGCTTCTTCCGGCGAGTCGCCGGAGTTGTCCTGCGTGCACGTCGCTCACCCATTCCCAGCCGGGCTCGGCCGACGGACCGACCCTCGGGTCGCCGGCATCCCGGCTGTCACGCAAGGCGTGCACGTACGCCCGATCCTGGTCGATCCGCGCGCGTAGCTGGTCCGCTCCCCCGGTGGACCCGTGGCCGGGGATGACGACTTCGGCGTGGCGCGCGACGTCGTCGAGCAGCCGCAGCGCGGCGAGGTAGTCCTCGATCGGGTCGACGGTGCCGTTCAGGTCGAGCATCGGAACCAGGACGTCGGACAGCATGTCGCCGGCCACGAGAACTCCGTGTTCCTCGATCAGCAGCGACGCGTGGCCGGGGGCATGTGCCTGATGCTCGATAATCCTGATTCGAGGGCCATCCCAAGGAATCCGCGTGGTTTCGGCGGGCAGGCCGGTAATGAGGCCGAGGAGGTCCAGCGGTACCCGCCCGGCGATTTCCGGCGGCAGGTGCTCGGCGATGCGGGCCTTCACTCCCGCGTCGGACGCCTGAGCCCGGGCCGTGGCGGCGCCGCGCGCGGTGCCGTAACGGGGCGCCGAGCCGAGCCGGGCGTGCCACAGCAGGTGATCCCAGTGCGGATGCGTGGAAAACCCGGCCACCACGGGCCGGCCCAGTTCGCGAAGGTCGTTCGCGAGGCAGTCGATCTCGGAGCCGGTCACCCCGGGGTCGATGAGCAACACGCCATCCCGGCCCTCCACCACAACGGTGTTGGTCCGTACGAACTCGCTCTCGTGGACCAGCACACCGTCCGCGACCCGCTTCAGCACAAGCTTCTACCCCCAGTGGTCGCGTTTTGCCGTCACTATACCGAGGACTGAATTTCCGGGCGTCGAACTCGAGCTTCACGGCCGAGTCGGTGCGGGCTGTTGGGGCATCCTCGTACTCATGATCGATGATTTCGCGAAAGAGTACCTGCACGGTGATCTGCGAGAGATCCGTGAGGCGATGCTCGGGAAGCTCGACGGGCTGTCCGAGTACGACGTCCGCAGGCCACTGACTGCGACCGGAACCAACCTTCTCGGCCTGGTCAAGCACCTGTCGGTGGGGGAGTCCCGGTACCTCGGCGAGGTCTTCGGCCGACCGTTCCCCGAGCCCGTCCCCCGGTGGGACGACCTCGGACAGCGCGGGACCGACATGTGGGCGACCGAGCACGAAACACGCGAGGAGATCACCGGCCGCTACCGACGCGTCTGGGTACACTCCGACGCGACCATCGGTGCTCTCGCCGTCGACTCGCCCGGCTACGTGCCCTGGTGGCCACGTCCTGACGTGCTGCTGTTCAACGTTCTGGTCCATGTGCTCACCGAGACCAGCCGGCACGCCGGGCACGCCGACATCCTGCGAGAACAGTTGGACGGCAAGGTCGAGATCGACGCGGAAGGCATGGCCCGGCGTGGGCAGGACGCCGCCTTCTGGGAGAACCGGTGCGCGGAAATCGAGCGGGCCGCCAAAGCGGCCGGGCAAACCACGGCCTGACCCGTTCACCCAGGGTTCCGGCAAAGTCGCTTTCCGCCGCATCCCGGCGGCCTCCCCACTCGGCTTGGTGTCGCGAATGACTCATTCGGGGTCTGCGAGGTCCCGATGAGTCATTCGCGACCAAGAAAGGGTTCGGGTGCTCGTGGCGTGAAGGGGGCTTTCCTTGCCACGGCGCAAGGAAAGCCCCTTCGCCCGCTACCTGGGGATGTGGTGCATCCAGCCGCCGGGGTCGGGCGCGCGGCCGTGCTGGACGTCCACCAGTGCCGTGCGCAACCGGCGCGTCACCGGGCCCGTTCCGCCGTCGCCGATGGTCCAGTCGCCGGCTTCGTCCACCACCTCGCCCACCGGGGTGACCACCGCGGCCGTGCCGCACGCGAACACCTCGGTGATCGATCCGGTCGCGCATTCCTCGCGCCACTGCTCGACCGAGATCCGCTCCTCGCCCACCCGGTAACCGTCGCGCTCGACGAGGGTGAGCAGCGAATCGCGGGTTACTCCGGGCAGGAGTGTGCCGGTCAGCCGTGGGGTGACGACCTCGGCGCCGGGACCGCTGCCGCGGACGAAGAAGAGGTTCATCCCGCCCATTTCCTCGACCCAGCGCCGTTCCGCCGAATCCAGCCAGACGACCTGCTGGCAACCGGCGTCCTGCGCGATCCGCTGCGCCACGAACGACGGCCCGTAGTTCGCGGCGCACTTGACATCGCCGGTCCCGCCCGGCATGGCCCGGCTGTGCTCGTGGCTGACGAACACCGACACCGGCCGCACCGTGTCGCCGAAGAAACCGCCCGCGACGAACGCCATCAGCAGGAACTCGTAGGTCTTCGACGGGCGCAGCATCAGGTTCGCCTCGCTGCCGTACATCAGCGGGCGCAGGTAGATGCTGTGGTCCGGGTCGTCGGACAGGGCATGCTGGTCGGCGGCGACCAGGCTGTCCACCGCCAGCAGGAAGTCCTCTTCCGCGAGCTCCGGCATGGCCAGGCGCCTCGCCGACCGCTGGAACCGGTGCGCGTTCTGCCGGGGACGGAACACCGCCATCGAGCCGTCGGCCTGGCGGAACGCCTTCATCCCCTCGAAGATCACCTGGCCGTAGTGCAGGCCGAGCATGGCGGGATGGATCGACAGGTTGGCCAGCGGACGCAGATCCGGGGCGTGCCACCCGTCCTGCTCGGTCCAGCTCATCGCGTACAGGTGGTCGGTGAACGCGTCGCCGTGCCCGGGGCTCGTGGTGGCGGCCGGGTTCGTGGCCGGCTCGAGAAGTGAGGTCATGACTGGTTCTCCTCTGGGTTTCGTCGGTTCAGACCAGGGGTGCGAAGAAGAAGGTCTCCCGGCGGGTGAAGCGGCCGTCCGGCCCGACGCGGAAGAAGTCGGCGAACCGCAGGTCGACCGGGCTGCCGTCGTGCAGTTCGCCGTGGAACTCACCGCGCACCGCGACATCGCGCCCGGTGGCCAGCACGGTCGTCAGGTGGTGCCTGCCGGAGCGGATCACCCGATGCTCGGAGTAGAACCGCGCGACGCCTTCCGGGCCGGGGAACGGCTCGTAGCCGGGGCGGTGATAGCTGGATTCCGGAGCGAACAGCGCGGCCAGGCCCGGCACGTCACCGGCGTCGACACAGTCGTAGAACCGGCAGGCATTGGCCCTCGCCGCCGTCTCGGCGGTGACGGCGACCGGGCGGACGTTCACGTCGGCGGTCATGATCGGGTTTCCCTTCCCTGGTGTTCGGATGGCTGTTCGGACAGTTCGCCGGCCAGCAGCGCGCCGACCGCGTCGATCGGGCCGGGCGCGGCGAGCTCGCCGTGCCGGCAGTCGATTTCGTGCACCCGGACCCGGCCGGTGACGTACGGCAGCCAGTCGGCGGGCACGGGCGCGCCGGGCGGCCGATCCGCCGCGGCGACGACCAGCAGGACGTCCCCGTCGAACTCCTCCGGCGTCAGCTCCGCCCGCATGGCGACGCTGTCGGCGAAAACCCGTGGCAGCGCGGCGATCGCCGCGGGTTCGAGCGTCGCCAGCGGACTGTCCGGCGCCCGCAGGGTGGCGGCGAACCCGGCGTGGCCGGTCACCTCCTCCGCCGGATATCCCAGCGAAGCCAGCACCATCGCCAGCATCTCCGGGTCGTCGGGATCCAGCGCGACCGCCGTGTCCGCGGGAGCCGCGGGGTAGCCGTCGAGCAGGGCGAGCAGCCCGACCCGCTCCCCCTCACCGCGCAGCCGGGCGGCCATCGCGTGCGCGATGTTCGCGCCGAACGACCAGCCGAGGAGGTGGTACGGCCCGCTCGGCCGCACCGCGCGGATCTGCGCGAGGTAGTCCTTGACCAGCTCGTCGGCGCTCGCGGGCCGGGCGTCCGGTGTGGACAGTCCCCGGGCCTGCAGCGCGTACACCGGACGGCCGGTGACCCGCCGCAGCAACCCCGCGTACACCCAGCCGACGCCCGCCGCCGGATGGACGCAGAACAGCGGCTCGCCGGCCCCGCCGCCGCGCAGCGGCAGCAGCACGGCCAGCGGGTCGCCGTCCGCGGCGGACTCCAGCCGGTCGGCGAGGCCCGCCACGGTCGGCGCCTCGAACAGGGAACGGATGCTCAGCCGGACGCCGAGCTCGGCGCGGATCCTGGCGATCAGCCTGGCCGCCAGCAGGGAATGCCCGCCGAGGTCGAAGAACCCGTCGTCGATGCTCACCGAGTCCAGGCCCAGCACCTCGGCGAACAGCCCGCACAGGACCCGCTGCCGCCCGGTCTGCGGGGCACGGCCGGCGACGCTCACCGGATCGGGCGCGGGCAGCGCCTTCCGGTCGAGCTTGCCGCTCGGGGTGAGCGGCAAGGCGGCCAGCGCCACGATCGCCGAAGGCACCATGTACTCCGGAAGGGCGGCCGCGGCGTGCTCCCGCAGCGCGGCCGGATCGACCTCGCCCCCGGCAGGCACCACGTAGCCCACCAGCCGCCGGTCACCCGCCCGGTGCTCGCGGGCCACCACCGCCGCCTGGAGGACGTCCGGATGCCCGCCGAGCACCGCGGCGATCTCGCCGAGCTCGATCCGCAGGCCGCGGATCTTCACCTGGTCGTCGGCCCGGTCGAGGTACTCCAGGACGCCGTCGCCGCACCAGCGGACGACGTCGCCGGTGCGGTACATGCGTCCACCTCCGGCTTCGAACGGGTTGGCCACGAACCGTTCGGCGGTGAGCTTCGGCCGGTTCAGATAGCCGTCGGCGAGCTGGACGCCCGCCAGGTAGAGCTCCCCCGGTATCCCGGGCGGCACCGGCCGCAGCCGCTCGTCGAGCACGTGGACCCGGGTGTTCCACACCGGGGAACCGATCGGGACGGACACGGTGCCGTCGCCGGGGTCGTAGCGGTGGGCGGTCACGTCGACCGCCGCCTCGGTGGGCCCGTACAGGTTGTGCAGCCCGGCGTCCGAGATCGCGGCGAACCGCGCGGCGAGCGCCGACGGCAGCGCCTCCCCGCTGCAGATCACCCGCCGCAAGCCGGCGCACCCCGCAGAGTCCGGCGACGCGACGAACGCCTCCAGCATCGACGGGACGAAGTGGACAGTGGTGATCCGTTCCCGGCGGATCAGGTCCGCGAGGTAGGCCGGGTCCCGGTGGCCGTCCGGCCGGGCCAGCACCAGCGTGGCGCCCACGAGCAGCGGCCAGAAGAACTCCCACACCGACACGTCGAAGCTGGACGGCGTCTTCTGCAGCACCCGCTCGCCCGGCTCCAGCCCGTATTCGTGCTGCATCCAGCACAACCGGTTGACGATCGCGGTATGCCCGACCACCACCCCCTTCGGCCGCCCGGTCGAACCCGACGTGTAGATCACGTACGCCGGGTCGGCGCCGGTCGCCTCGGGCAGTGGTCGGGTCGCCGCAGCCGGTTCGGCGACCAGCCGCGCGAACGACTCCGGCGTCAGCACCACCGCCGGTGCGGCGTCGGCGAGCATGAACTCCACCCGCTCCGCCGGGTACGCCGGATCGAGCGGCAGGTACGCGGCGCCGGCCTTGTGCGCCGCGTACAGCGCCACGACGAGTTCCACCGACCGAGGCATGGACACCGCCACGATGCCGCCCGGCCCCGCGCCGCGGGCGCGCAGCCGGTGGGCCAGCCGGGTCGCCGCGTCGTCCAGCTCGCGATAGGTGAGCGAGCGGGCGGGCTCCCCGTCGAACACCACCGCCGTCGCGTCGGGAGCCCGCTCGACCCGTTCGGCGAACATCGCCGGCAGGGTCGTGTCCGGCACCGGCGCCGCGGTGGCGTTCCAGTCCCCGAGGATCCGCTCGCGCTCGTCCGGCCCGAGCACCTCGATCGCGCCGATGGGGGCGCCGGGATCGGCCACCACCGCCGTCAGCACCCGTTCCAGCCGGACCGCCATCGACTCGATGGTGGCGCCGTCGAACAGGTCGACCGCGTACTCCAGCGCGCCGCTGATCCCGGCGGGCCGTCCGGCGTCGTCGAAGTGTTCGCCGGCGGCCAGCATCAGGTCCGACTTGGCGACGTTCACCGGCACCTGCTCGACCCGCACGTCCAGGTCACCGATCCGCAGCGGCGCCTCGGCGTTGTTCTGCACCAGCACCGTCACCTGGAACAGCGGGTGCCGGGACAGCGAGCGGGCCGGTTCGAGCGCCTCGACCAGCAGCTCGAAGGGGACCTCCTGGTGGGCGAACGCGGCCAGGTCGCGCTCCCGCACCCTGGCCAGCAGCTCCGCGAAGGTGGGATCGCCTGCCACGTCGGTCCGCATCACCAGCGTGTTGACGAAGAATCCCACCAGGTCGTCGAGCGCCTCGTCCGTGCGACCGGCGACCGGCGACCCGAACGGGATGTCCTCGCCGGCGCCCAGCCGGCTCAGCAGCACCGCGAACGCCGCCTGGAACACCATGAACAGCGTGACCCCGTTGGCGCGCGCCAGCTCCGCCAGCCCGCGGTGCAGCCGCGCGTCGAACCACAGCGGCACCACCCGGGCGGCGCCGCCGGTGGCTCCGCGAGGCCGGTCGAACGGCAGCGCCAGCTCGTCCGGAACGCCCGCCAGCGCGTCGCGCCAGAAGTCCAGCTGCCGGGACACCAGGCTCGCCGGATCGGACTCGTCGCCGAGCAGTTCCCGTTGCCACAGGGCGTAATCGGCGTACTGCACCGGCAGCGGCTCCCAGTCCGGCCCGGTTCCCGAAGCGCGTGCCTCGTACGCCGTGCCGAGATCGCGCAGCAGCGGTCCCATCGACCAGCCGTCACTGGCGATGTGGTGCAGCACCAGCTCCAGCACGTGGTCGGCCTCGCCGACGACGAACAGGAACGCCCGGATCGGCGGCTCGGCGGCCAGGTCGAACCCGTCCCTCGCGGCCGAGATCAGCGCCTCGGTCACCTCGGCGCCGGACACGTCCCGCACGATCGGCTCGAGCACGACGTCCGCCGGATCGAGCACTCGTTGCACGGGCAGGCCGTCCACGACGGGGAACACCGTCCGCAGCACCTCGTGCCTGGCGAGCACGTCACGCAGCGCGGCGGCCAGCGCGGCGCGGTCGAGGTTCCCCCGCAGCCGGATCGCCAGCGGGCAGTGGTAGCCCGGGCCGCGTTCCAGCTCGTTGAGGAACCACAGCCGGCGCTGGCCGTAGGACAGCGGGATCGGGGTGCTCATGACTCCACCCGCTGCCGGCGCATCGCGCGCAGGCTCGGCCGCGCCTTCTCCGCCCGGCCGAGCCACTCGACCAGCCCGGCCACCGTCGGCGACTCGAACACCGCCTGGATGGACAGCTCCCGGCCGAACGCCGTCCGCGCCCGGCTGATCAGCTTGGTGGCCAGCAGCGAGTGCCCGCCGAGGTCGAAGAAGCCGTCGTCGATGCCGATCCCGGTCACGCCGAGGACTTCTTCGAACAATCCGCGCATCAGCTCTTCCTCGGGGGTGCGCGGGTCGCGGCCGGTGGCCATCGCGGCGTAGTCGGGTGCGGGCAGCGCGGCCCGGTCGAGCTTGCCGTTCGGGGTGATCGGCAGCTCGTCGAGCAGCACGAACGCGGCGGGCACGAGGTACTCCGGCAGCAAGGCGGCGACGTGCTCGCGCAGGTCACCGGCGGTGAGCTCGACGCCGGAGGCAGCCACCGCGTAGGCCACCAGCCGCTTGTCGCCGGGCCGGTCCTCCCGGGCGACGACCGCCGCCTTGCCCACCCCCGGGTGCTTGCCGAGCGCGGTCTCCACCTCGCGCGGCTCCACCCGGAAGCCGCGGATCTTGATCTGGCCGTCGGCCCGGCCGAGGAACTCCAGCACGCCGTCGGCCCGCCAGCGCACCAGGTCGCCGGTGCGGTACATCCGTTCGCCGGGCGCCCCGAACGGGTTGGCCACGAACCGTTCCGCGGTCAGGCCGGACTGGTTCACGTATCCGTGCGCGAGCCCGATCCCGGTCATGTAGAGCTCGCCGACGACGCCGGACGGCACCAGGTTGAGCTGGTCGTCCAGCACGTACACCCGCTTGTTGGCGATCGGCTTGCCCACCGGGATGGACGCGAGCTCGGTGTCCCGCTCGACGATCCGGTGGCACAGCGTGAAGATCATGTTCTCCACCGGCGAGTACCCGTTGACCAGCCGGATGCCCGGATACTCGCGCAGCGCCTTGCCCACGTGCGCGATCGACGCGGCTTCGCCACCGGTCATCAGCTGGCCGACCCCGGCGAAGACACCCGGGTACTCGTCGAGCATGAAGTTGAGCAGGCTGGCCGAAAGGTGCATGGTGCTGACGCGGTGCGCCCGCACGAGCTCCGCGATCACCGCCGGCTCCGGGCGCTGGCCCGGCTGCAGCACGCAGGTCCCGCCGAACAGCAGCGCGCCGAACAGCTCGAGCGCGAACGCGTCCCACGACACCGGCGAGCACTGCAGCACCACCTCGGTGGCCGAGAAATCCACATAGGACTGTTCGAGCAGGGTGCCGAGCACCGCCTGGTGCGGAGCCGCGACGCCCTTGGACCGGCCGGTGGACCCGGACGTGAACATCACGCAGGCGAGGTCGTCGGGAACCGCGATCGGCGGGGGCGCGGTGGCGGGACGCTCCGCGATCGCCGCGGCCTGCTCGTCCACGAGCAGCACCGCGACGTCCGCGTCGCCGGCCCGCCCGGCCAGCGCCCGGTCGGTGATCACCAGCGTGCTGCCGGAGTCCGCCAGCACCCGGCTCAGCCGGGCGGCCGGGAAGTCGGGGTCGAGCATGGTGTACCCGCCACCCGCCTTCAGCACGGCCAGCAGCGCGACGATCAGCTCGGGGCCGCGGTCGAGGCAGATCCCGACGAGCTCCCCCCGGACGGGCGTGGTGGCCAGCAGGTGGTGGGCGAGCCGGTTGGCCCGCTGGTCCAGTTCGGCGTAACGGACCCGCTGGTCGCGGAACACCAGCGCGGTCGCGTCCGGCGTGGCGGCGGCCTGTTCGGCGAACCGTTCGCCGATGGTGGTCTCGGGCAGCGGACGGGCGGTGTCGTTCCAGTCCAGCGCGATCTGCTGACGCTCGGCCTGGTCCAGCAGCTCGATCCGGCCGACCGGCTCGTCCGGGTCGGTGGTGACCGCGGCGAGCAGCCGGATCAGCCGGGCCGCAATGGACTCGACCGTCGCCCGGTCGAACAGGTCCGCGGCGTACTCCAGCGCACCCCGGATCCCGGTGGGCCGGCCCGCCTGGTCGGCCTCCTGCTCCTCGAAGGCGGCGGTCAGGTCGAACTTCGCCGCGCCGTTGGAGCCGAGCTCCGAGCTCACTTCGAGCTCGGGCAGCCGCAGCGTCGGCGCCTCGTTGTTCTGCAGGACGATCATCACCTGGAACAGCGGGTGCCGGGCGGCCAGCCGCACCGGGTTCAGCTCCTCGACCAGCCGCTCGAACGGCATGTCCTGGTTGCCGAACGCGCCGAGGTCGCGCTCGCGCACCCTGGCCAGCAACTCGCTGAAGCTGGGGTTGCCGGACACGTCGGTCCGGAGCACCAGCGTGTTGACGAAGAACCCGACCAGCTCGTCCAGCGCCTCGTCCGTGCGGCCGGCGACCGGCGAACCCAGCGGGATGTCGTCTCCCGCGCCCAGCCGCTTCAGCAGCACGGCGAACGCCGCCTGCAGCACCATGAACAGCGTCACGCGGTTCGACCGGGCCAGCTCCAGCAGCGCCCCGTGCAGCTCGGCGTCGATGTGCCCGGTGACCGTCCCGCCCTCGTGGCTGGGCACGGCCGGCCGGTTGCGGTCGAAGGGCAGCGTCAGTTCGTCGGGCAACCCGGCCAGCGTCGCCCGCCAGTACGCCAGCTGCCGGGCGAGCAGGCTGTCCGGATCGGACTCGTCGCCGAGCAGTTCCTGCTGCCAGAGCGTGTAGTCCGAGTACTCGACGGCCAGCGGCGGCCACTGCGCCGGGGCGCCTTCGTATCGGGCGGTATAGGCCGTGCCCAGGTCACGCAGCAGCGGGCCCAGCGACCAGCCGTCACCCGCGATGTGGTGCAGCACGAGGACGAGGACGTGTTCCTCGGCGCCCAGTTCGAACAGCCAGGCGCGGACCGGCGGCTCGACGGCGAGGTCGAACCGGTGCTTGCCGATCGCCTCGACGTCGGCGGGCAGGCCGGCCTCGGCGGACCGCCGCTCGGTGAGCAGTTCGGGCAGCTCCTCCGGTTTCAGCGTCTCCTGGAACGGTTCGCCCTCGATCACGGGGAACAGCGTCCGCAGCACCTCGTGCCGGGCGACGACGTCGTTGAACGCGTCCCGCATCGCCTGCCGGTCCAGCTGCCCGCGCAGCCGCACCACCAGCGGGATGTTGTACGCCGGGCTCTGCTCGAGCTGAGTGAGGAACCACAGGCGTTTCTGGGCGTAGGACAGGGGAATCACGACAGCTCCTCGATGGGCGCGGGGGTGGCGGCCGGACGCAGGTCGGTCCAGGTGGCGTCGATGTGGTCGAGGCAGGCGGCGCGAGGGCCGGGACCGTGCTCCGCACGCCAGCCGCCGGGCACGTCCAGCTGCGCGGGCCACAGCGACCGCTGCGCGCGGTCGTTGACCAGCACCAGGAAGCTGCCGTCCTCGTTGTCGAAGGGGTTCAACACTGCACTCACCTCGTTGGATTGCTTGCTGCGACTGGATATTCGGAAGGGAAATCACGGGTGCGCCGGATCGGGCCGATGAGCCGGACGCCCTTGCCGAGCACCGCCGCGGCGAACAGCACCCACAGCGCGGCACGCAGCCCGATCGCCGCGCCGAGGGCGCCGCCGAGCACCGCGCCGGCCGGCATCACGCCGTACTGCAGGAACCGGGAGCTGGTGAACATCCGGCCGAGCAGTTCCGGCGGGCAGTACGTCTGCCGGAACCCGTTGACCACGACGTTGCCGACGACCATCCCCGCGGCGGGCACGGCCATGCCGACCACGAAGAACAGCAGGCCGAAACCGTTGCCGGCCAGCGGGACCAGCAGCCCGAACGGAGTGGCGCCGAGCGAGCAGACGAGCATCGCCCTCGCGGTGCCCAGCCGCTTGGCCAGCCGCGCCGCGAGCACCGCCCCCAGCAGTCCGCCGACCGCGTCGGCGGTCAGCAGCAGGCCGACGGCGCCGAGGGGAACGCCGACCTCGCGCACCAGGAACAGCACGATCAGCGCCATGTAGCCGTTGAGGATCAGGTTGTCCACCGACGCGGCCAGTGCGAGCACCCGCAGGTACCGATCCCGCCCGACGAACCGGAGGCCTTCGCCGATCTCCCGGCGCATGTCCCCCGGCCGCGATTCGACCCGCCGCCGGGGCTCCCTGGCCCGGATCAGGTGCAGGGACACCGCCGAGGCCAGGAAGGTCAGCGCGTCGACGAACAGTCCGGCGAGCCCGCCGAACCACTGCGCGATGAGCCCGCCCGCACCCGGGCCGGCCATGTTGGCGACCTGCTCGCTGCCCTGCAGCTTCGCGTTGCCCTCGGCCAGCCGGCCCTTGTCCAGCAGGAACGGCACATAAGCCTGGTACGCGGTGCTGAAGAAGACGGACGCCGCGCCCAGCACGAGCACCGCGGCCAGCAGCAGCCCGATCGACAGCCAGCCGAACCAGGCGGCCACCGGCACCGCGATCAGCGTGCCCAGGCACGCGAGGTCGCAGGTGATCATCACCGCGCGGCGGGGCAGCCGGTCCACCAGCGCCCCGGCGTGCAGGCCGATCAGCAGCCACGGCAGCCAGGCCGCGGCGCCGAGCACCCCCATCGCCAGCGGACCGGCGTCGAGTGTGCCGACGGCCACCAGCGGCAGCGCGACGGCGGTGATCCCGGTGCCCAGCCTGCTGGTCGTTTCACCGGCCCAGAGCAGCCGGAAGTCGTGGTGCCGCAGCAACCCCCCGCGCGCGGGAGCCGCCGTGCCGGCGGGCGCGCTCATCACGAGCTCCGCGATCCGGTCAGGCCCGGCACCGGGACCGGCGCGGGTTCGAGCGGCCAGACGTCGTCGCGCCCGAGCGCCCCGGTGTGGTACTTCCCCAGCGCGCTGGTCAGCATCCGCAGTTCCAGCGCCAGGCATTCGACCAGGTTGACCAGCCCGCCCTCGGGATCCTCATCGACCGCGAGCAGCGCGGCCCGTCCGAGACCGGCGGCGTCGGCGCCGAGCGCGAGGCACTTCGCCACCCGTGCGCCCTCCCACATCCGGCCGGACACCAGCAGGCAGGAATCGTGCGCGCCGATCCGGCGCAGGCATTCGGCGAGCGGCAGCCCGACGTGGCGGAGGAAGGCGGTGGGCGCCCAGCCGGTGCCGCCCTCGGCGCCGTCCACGGTCACCGCTTCGGCGCCGGCTTCCCACGCGATCCCGGCGGCCGGGCGGACGTCCCGGCCGGGCGGCAGCTTCACCCACACCCGTGCGCGGGGGAAGTTGTTGCGCATCAACCGGATCTGCTGCCGCAGGATCTCCTCGGTGAAGGTGCCCGGGCTGCTGCAGCGCAGCACCCGGTCGCTGCCTTCGCCGAACACCGGGTCCATCGCGAAGGCCTCGGACAGCCGGCCGGCGCCGGCCGCGTCGAGCACGGTGAGCCCGCCGAGACCCGGCTTGGCGCCTTGGCCGACCTTCAGTTCGAACGCCAGCCGCCCGGACTCCAGCAACGGCCGCGTGTTCGGGTCGCTGTAGACCAGGTTCCAGACCTCGGCGTCGGCGTCCTCGGTGCTCTGCTGGATCACCACGCCGCCGCAGCCGTCCGGAAGCTCCGCCGCGTAGCCGGTGATCCGGGCGAGCAGCGAGCGGGCCCCGTCCCGCTCGACCCGCCCGTACCCGTTGACCGGCACCACGTTCTCGCCGACCACCATCGGGATCCCCAGCCGTCCCGCCTGCCTGCTCGCGGCCGTGCCGAGATCGACGCTGGCGACCTGGGTGGACCCGAACGCCGAGAGGTACAGCGGGTAGCGGGACTCGAACCCGCCGATCGCGGTGTCCAGCCCGACGTCGGTGTACACCGGCTCCCTGGCCAGGTCGATCAGCTTTTCCAGGCGCTGCGGGACGAACACCGGCGGCACCAGGCGCAGCGCGTCGATCCCGTCGGCACCGTCGTCCGGGCCCGCACCGAACAGGGTGGTGCCGTAACCGCCGACGTCCGGGAAGACGGTGGCCGTGCCGGACCTGGCCCGCTCGCGGACCGCGGCTTCCGGGAAGTTCTCCGCACTCAGCGCGCTCATGGCAGCACCACTCCCGGCACCTTCGGGTAGGCGCTGGCCTGCCACACCGAGTCCAGGCCGGCGACGTACCTGGTGAACCGCTCCAGGCCGATGCCGAAGCCCGCGCTGGGCGGGATGCCGTCGCGGACCATCCGCAGGTACCAGCCGTACTTGGCGGGGTTCTCGCCGGTCTCGCGCATCCGGGCGACGATCGTGGCGTAGCCGTTCTCACGCTCGCTGCCGCTGCACAGCTCGCCGTACCCCTCCGGGGCGATCAGGTCGAAGTTGCGCAGGAAACCGGGCAGCTGCTCGTTCTCCCGGTCGTAGAACCCGCGGGAACCCTTCGGGTAGTCGGTGACGAAGAACGGCTTGCTCGACTTGCGGGACAGCAACGCCTCGCCGGCCCAGTCGATCTCCGCGTCCGGGCTCTGGTCGTGGCCGAGGGAATGGAGGTCGGCGACGGCGGTGGCGTGGGTGCGCCGCTCGAAGGAGCCGGCGAGCAGGTCGGCGAACGCTCCGGCGTCCCGCCCGAGCAGTTCCAGTTCGGCGGGCAGGTGGTCGACGACCCCGCGCACGACCGCCGCGACCAGCCCTTCGGCCACCGACATGATGCTTTCGCGCGACGCGTTCGCCACCTCGACGTCGATCTGGTGGAACTCGGCCAGGTGACGGCTGGTGTTCGCCGTCTCCAGCGGTTCGAGGCGGACGTTCGGCGCGATGCAGAAGATCTTGTCGAACGCGGTCAGCGACGCCTGCTTGTAGAGGATCGCGCTGGTCATCAGCTTGTAGCGGTGCCCGTAGTAGTCGACGTCGACCTGCTTGGCGCCGCGGGCGCCGGGGTCGGTGACCGGGCCGATGATCGGCGGCAGCAGCTCGGTGAAGCCCTGCCCGGACAGGAACTCCCTGGTGGCGGTGAGCATCCGGTGCTGGATCCTGAGCACCGAGCGCGTGACGGGTGAGGACAGGTGCTCGCGCGGGCTCGCCGGTAGCGCGAGCGCTGTTTCGCTGGTCATCTCTGGTTCGCTCCCTTGGTCTCGCCGGCGGCGCCGGTCAGGCACCCTTCGATCGCGGCTTCGTCGTAGGTTCTTTCCACAAAGGACAGTGAGGCGAGCAGGCCCGCGGCGGTCAGCTCGCCGGCGGCGCCGGGACGGCGTTCGGGCGGCAACGGCATCGACCCGGTCCGCGACCACCGCAGCCATCCATCGGTGTCGAGATAGCTGCGGGCAACCCCGGCGTTGTCCGGGTGCAGGCAGAACGGGACGTCGAGATAGCCCAGCCGGAACGCGTCGGCCAGCGCGTGCCCGATGTCCGCGCGCAGGTTCAGCACCGCCTCGACCAGCGCGCGGGCCTCGGCGTAGATGCCTGTGTCGGGGGCGGGCACCGCGTCCGGGACGCACCCGGCGGCGGCGAGCGCCGCCGCCTCGAGCGCGGCCACGTTCTCCGCGATCGTCGGGATCCGGTGGGCCTCGGCGACCGTCTTGACGATCAGGCGCGCGGCGCCGGTCCGCACCGCCAGCCGGGCCGCGTCCGCGAGCAGGCCGGTCGCGCCGCCCGGCGTCTTCGGGTAGACGCCCATGTAGGTGTAGATCACCACGTGGAGGTCGAGGTCTCCGATCAGCTCGGCGGCCAGCGTGCGCAGCGCGAGCACCGCCTCGCGGTCCTGCTCGGGACTGGTCTGCTGGGCGTAGCTGAGCGAGATGCTGCGCAGCCCGTGACCGCGGAAGAACAACCCCTCCAGCACGCTGATCGCGACCAGCAGGCTCGGCGGGCAGAGCTGGCCCATCATGCAGCCGCCGAAGCTCTCCAGGTGGGGTTCGACCCCGGTGGACCGGAGTGCGGCGAGCTGCTCGCAACAGCGCGCCCAGCTGCGCACCGAGTTCTGCACCGGCACCCGGCTGTAGGGCAGGCAGTAGGAGATCGGCCCGCCTTCGGTGGCGTGCAGCCCGGCGCGGATCACCGTCGCGACGATCTCCTCCGGCACCGCCGAACCGTGCCGGACCTGCACCGGGAAGCCGTCGCTCGCCGTCCCGGCCAGCACCCGCCTGGTGGTGGCCGGCTCGTGCGCGGTGATCGGGTAGCCGTTGAGCGCCGCGCCGCTTTCGAGCGCGGCGCGGGCGCCGGCGTGGTCGCCGACCCGGGTGTAACTGTCCAGCGTGATCGTGCCGACGGTGGTGGCCGCCGCCGCGCGGGTGGCGAGCAGTCCGGCCCGCATGACCGCCGGGTCGCTCATGCCCATTCTCGGCTGCACGACCAGCTGCCCGAGGCGGTGTGCTTCGGCTACGCGTGCTCCGAACCCGCTCATTTCCCGACACCTACCGACAACTGCGTGACGAACGAGATGAACGAATCCATTCCGGTGGCGCGCTCGAATACCGCGTCGAATCCGGAGGAGCGCAATGATCCGGCCCGGTCGCGGCCGTCGCTCCCGTTGATCCCGAGCTTTCCGCCGATCACCACCGGCGTCCGCGCCAGGTCCGGGTTCGCCCGGATCCGGCCGATCAGCCGAAGCCCGTCCCGGTACCCGTGGCCGTTCACGCTGCTGACCACCACGAGTGCCGGGCGGGTCCGCAGGCACTCGGAAACGACCAGGTCATCGGGTACGCAGGCGCCGAGGTTGACCACCTGGTGGCCGAGTTCCTCCAGCACCAGCTGGAGGTGGACCAGGTTCCAGGTGTGCGCGTCGGATGACACACTGGTGACCACCACGTCCCGTCCCCCACCGCCTGCGCGGCCGTCCAGCAATGGTTCGCCCGGATGCATTGTTCCGCCTTTTCGTCGGCGCGAATCACCTTTTGCTCAGGCTGTCCGCGTTGAATCGGTTGCTTCGAACATATCCGGGGAAAATGCCGGAACCGGCAGCCGGAGCGGCAGTACGGCGGCAGTTTCGGCGCCTTCGCGCAGTACTGCGGACCGGGCCGCGCGCACCAGTCCGAGCAGCCGGAACCGGCCGGGCCGCGTGCTCGCCAGCAGCCCCAGCGACACCAGCCGGTGGACCAGGCGCACGCATTCGCCGACCGCGAGGCCGCTCAGCTCGACGATCTCCGCCAGCGAGCGGTCCGAGCCCGCGCCCGGCGGCCGGGCAAGCCGGTCGAGCAACGCGGACTCCGCGTCGTCGAGCCCGGACACGGTGTCCCGCACGGCATCGAGCCAGCAGGCCAGCCGTTCGGTGGCGAACCCGAGCGGGTCGCCGGTCAGATACGCGAGCAGGTCGGTGGGTTGGTAGACCAGGAACCACGACGCGGCCGCGTCCAGCGCCGGCGGCACGCCGTCCAGCCGGTGCACGATCGCCGCCAGCGCGCCCGCGTTGGCGGCGCTCACCTGGAAGCCCGGCCGGACGTGCCGGATGTGGTGCAGCAGCAGGGCCGCCGCCGGGGAAGCCGGCAGTGTCGCCGGCGACGGCTGCCCCTCGGGCAGGGCGAGGGGCTCCAACGGGACGGCGCACTCGCCGGGAACGCCGAGCGGGGCCCGCGCGGTGCACAGCACCCGAAGACCCGGACACCGGCGCAGCAGCCGGGCGGCCCCTTCGAGCAGGGTGGACCGGTTTTCCGGTCTGTCCAGCACCAGCAACGCCGGCGCGTCGCCGACGTGCGGTTCGAGGTCGGCCATCGACGTCGGGTGGTGATCGTCTTGCCAAAGCACGGGCATGCCCTCGCCGCGCAGAGCCGAAGCCACCTCCAAGGCCAGCCTGGTCTTGCCGATCCCGGCCAGCCCGGTGAGGGTCACCAGCCGCTGCGCGCCCGACCGGAGCAGCTCGCCCAGTTGAGCGCATTCGACGTCGCGGCCGATCAGCGCGCCGAGCGGCGCGGGCAGGGGCGGCGCCTCCGGCCGGAGGCCATCACGCCGCGCGGACTCGAACTCGGACCTGCCGGACCCGGTCAGGCCGAGCCCGTCGGCGATGAGCCGCGCGGTGTCCGGCCGTGGCCGCCGGACCCGGCCTGATTCCAGATCGCGAATCGCCCGGACGCTGACCGTCGAGAGATCCGCCAATTGCCGCTGGGTCAAACCGCGTCTGCCCCGATATGTCCGGAGCAGGATCCCGAATTCCTGACTCATGCTGTCCGTCCCGTGATCCCGTCCGCCCGTGGAGCCGATCCCCACCCGCGGAGTCACTGTGACCAGCATCGATGCCCGGTTATCGCCGTGGCATCACCGGGCCGCGCCGCCCGCCTGCCGCCGCGATAAGGCGCGGATACCCGACGAAATAGTCCGGCGATACCCCGGGCTCATAAATTCGATTTCACCAGCAGGGAACACCGAAGGAACGGACCGAAAAATGCGAATCATCAGGGCCACCGTGACCGCCGCCGCCATCACCGCCGCCATGCTGGCGCCCACCGTCGCCGCGTTCGCCGGCACCGCGTTCGCCGGCACCGCGACGGCCGCCACGGTGACCGCGGTCGCGGACGACACCCCGTGGGGCTCCGGTGACGACACGCCTTGGGGCACGCCGGCTCCCGGCGGCGACGACACTCCGTGGACCGCCGGGCAGCCGGCCGAGGACACCCCGTGGTGAGGCGCGCTCCGCTAACCGGCCGAGCGGGCGGTGAGCTCCGCCAGGTCCGCGCGGATGTCGTCGGCCCCCGCGCGATCGATCGTCTGCTCGCAGACGCCGAGCGCCTCGGCGAGCAACTGCTCGGCGATGTCGGGATGCCCGAGCCGGGCGTTGACCTGGCCGAGCCGGCGCAGGATCCGGGCCTCGCCGACGACGTCGCCCCCTTCGCGGACCGCCCGCAGCAACTCGACGAGCGTCTGCCGCGCTTGTTCGCACTGGCCGTCGTGCATCATCAGTTCCGCGAGCCGGTAGCGGATCTGGACCTCGACGCGGCGGTTGCCGACCTCCCGGCAGATGGCCAGCGCGTCGTCCAGATGGGTGCGGGCCTCGCGCAGGCCGCCGCGGTCCAGTTCGATCTGGGCGATCTGGCCGAGCACGTGCGCTTGGCCGATCAGGTCACGGACGGCGCGGAAGCCGGTCAACGCCTGGGCGAACCGCTCCAGCGCGCCGCCGGCGTCGCCACGGGCCTTGTGCAGCAGGGCCAGGTTGCGCCGGACCATCGCCAGCCCGTGCGTGTCGGCCAGCAGCTCGAACTCGCGTAACGCCGGCTCCAGCTCGGCCTCCGCCGAAGACAGCCTTCCGCGGCTGAGGTAGAGCGACCCCAGTGAACAGGACAGGGCCGCGGTTCCGCGGCTGTTCCCCTTGGCGCGGGCGACATCCAGCGCCAGCCGGTGGGTGCGTTCCCAGTCCTCGAAGTAGCAGCGGGCCTCGAACAGCGTGACCAGGGTGACCGCGAGGTCCCAGCACAGCTCGTCCAGCGAGCACTCCGCCGTCAGCGCCACCGCGCCGCACAGGTTCTCCTGCTCGGATTCCAGCCAGCCCAGCGGATCCGCCAGCGCCCGGGCGGCGTAGGACGGCGGCTGGCGCCACCGCTCGGCGGTCCCGTGCAGCACCGTGAAGTCGCCGCCGTAGACGCGCGCGTGAGCCGCCTCGGCGAGGGCCAGCCAGCCGCCTGCCACCCGGCCCGCCGCGGCGTTCCGCAAGTCGGCGTGCTCGGCGTGCTCGAGCTGTTCCCGCGCGAACAGCCGGATCAGCCCGTGCAGCTTGTAGCGGGGGCCGCCGGTGACGTCGAGCGCGGCCACCTCCACCATCTGCGCGTCCACCAGCAGTTCCAGCAGGTCGGCGGCGGCCAGGTAGTCGGCGTCCAGCAGCGCGGCGGCGACCCAGCTGGGAAAGCTCGGGGTGTCCAGCAACCCGAGCAGCCCCAGCAGTTTGCGGGCCTGCGGCGGCAGCCCGTCGAAGGTCAGCGCGAGGCTGGCGCGCACCATCAGCTGACCGTGCGCGAGTTCGTCCAGCCTGCGCCGTTCGTCGGAAAGCCGTTCGAGCATCCAGGCCAGCGTCCAATGTGGACGAGCGCCCAGCCGGGCCGCGACGATGCGCAGGGCCAGCGGAAGCCGGCCCACCAGCCGGACCAGCGCGTCGGCGGCGGCCGGTTCCGCCGCGACCCGCCGCGGCCCGATCACGCTGGACAGCATGCCGATGGCTTCGTCGTGCCCGAACACCTCGACGTCGAGGGCCTGTGCCCCGGCCACCCCGGTCAGCCTGGCCCGGCTGGTCACCAGCACCACGCACTTCCCGCTGCCCGGCAGCAGCGGTGTCACCTGCGCCTCGTCCGCCGCGTCGTCGAGCAGGACGAACATGCGCCGGCGCGCGAGCAGATGGCGGAACATTTCCGCGCGCTCGTCGGCGTGCTCGGGGATCACTTCGCCGGGCACGCCCAGAGCGCGCAGGAACCGGCCGAGCGCGTCGACCGCCCTGGTGGGCTGGTCCCGGTGGCCGCCCAGATCGCAGTACAGCTGGCCGTCGGGAAAGTGGGCGTCGCCGAGCCGGTGCGCGACGTGCACCGCGAGGGCGCTCTTGCCGACGCCGGGCTTGCCGAGCAGGACCACCACCCGGGTCGCGTGCCGGCCGTCCGGGCCGAGCAGCAGCCGTTCGGCCCGGGCGACCAGCTCCGCCCGGCCGGTGAAATCGGCGACATCGGCGGGAAGCTGGAACGGCACCGGGACGTCGGCCTCCTCCGGCCGCGCCGGCGGGGGCTTGGCCAGGGCGTCCGCGGCTTCGACGTCCGCCACCTCACCGGCCAGGATCGCGGTCTCCAGCCTGCGCAGTTCCTCCCCCGGTTCCAGCCCCAGCTCGTCGATCATCAGCTCGCGGCCCAGCCGGTAGGTTTCGAGCGCCTCGGCCTGTCGGCCGGCGCGGAACAGCGCGAGCATCAGCTGGCCGCGCAGCCGTTCTCGCAGTGGTTGCTCGGCGACCAGCGTCGACAGCTCACCCACCAGCTGGTGGTGCCTGCCCAGCCGCAGTTCGATATCGACGCGCGTCTCGATGGCCGAAAGCCGGCTCTCGTCCAGCTGGATGGCCTTGGCCTCCGGAATCCGGCCGCGCACCCCGCTCAACGCCGGACCCCGCCACAGGGCGAGCGCGCGGGCCAGCACCTCGGCGGCCTGCGCCGGCTTGCCTTCCCGGCTCAACGCGTCCGCGGCGCCGACCGACTCGGCGAACACCCGCGCGTCGAGCTGACCCGGCGCCACGTTCAGCTGGTAGCCGGGCGGCTTGGTCACGATCGTCTCGCCGAGCCCGTGTTCGACCAAGCTGTTGCGCAGCTTGGAAACACAGATCTGGACCTGCGTGCGCGCGGTCGCCGGCGGATCGTCTTCCCAGATCGCGTCGATCAGATGGCCGATGCTGACCACCCGGTTGGCCTCCAGCAGCAGAACGGCGAGAACGGTCTGCTGCCGTCCGTGCGGAACTTCGTACTCGGCGTTACCCGGTATCGCCACCTGCAAAGGACCGAGAATCCGGAAAACCGGCGCGCCTTGGTGCGCTTCGCCCGCAGCGGCCATCTGTCCCCCTAGAGCACGCTCCAGGGGAGGCTAGGTGACCAAAAGATCCAAGTCAGCCTCCAGCCGGGTGAACCCCTCAGGCGGGATCAACATAGTGGTAGCACTTCTGCTCGACGAGCAGGCCGTCATTCGACAACGTGAAAATGTCCGCGAAGTCCACTTCTATTGCGGAACCGCGGTATTCCCCGACGAACCGGCCGGTCGCCGCGACCCGCCCGCCCGAGGCGAAGACGTCGTGCACGATGTGCTCACCGGTCCCCCGCAGCTGGCGCACGGCGGCGAGCCGTTCCGCGGCCCGGCGGCCGCGAATCGGTTCCTGACCGGGCTGATCGAGCCGTACAGCGGTGTCCAGCAGCGACGCGTAGCCGTCGGTGTCGCCTCGGTTCAGGTAGTCGTAGCTGAGCCGCACGTGCTCCAGCCCCACGGCCATGACCCCACCCGGTACTCGATCGTCTGCCATCACTCGCCCGCCGATTCCTCTCTGTGCCCATCACCGGTAGCCGGTGCTCCACCCAGGCTTCACGACCGCGTTTCCATTCGGCTATTCCGCCCTTATCACCGCCCTATGGGACCGGCGAAAGACGCGTTCGCCGAGATCGTGCCGGCAATTTCGACGGCCCGGTCCGGCAATCGGGTCCGGCAATCGAGTCCGCCGTTGCGGATCGCGGCCGGCGATCTCCATTGACGCCGGATGACTGGGCCGAGCGCGCTGCACGTGCGGACGTCCGTGCGAAACGCCGACCAGTGGGTTCGACGTCCCGGCGTGCGCAAATCGTTGTGCGGCAACGGCGTGCCAGCCGTTAATCTGATCGTCGACCCCTTGTTCCGCCCTGGACCTTCGGCGACCCGTGATCGGTCGAGCAATTAGGGAGCCGGCCATGGGTGTGCGCATCGAAGTCGCGCCGGCGCTCAGGAGGCCACGCCGGGGCGATCCGCACAGCACCATGAAGGGATTGGCGACCAAACGCCTGCGGCAGCACGCCCGCGGGAGAGTGGGCGGGATCGCATGACCGTCGAGCCACGACCTGAGCACCCCCGGGCGGTCCGGATCGGCGAAGCGGACGTCCGCCGGCTGGAAGCGGCCACCCGGGCGTTTCGCGCCCTGGACTACCGGCACGGCGGTGGGTCCTGCCGCGACGCCGTGGAAGCGCTCGTGCCCTATGCCGAACTGATGCTTCTCGGTGTGGTGCGGGAACCGGCACGGCCCCGGCTGTGCACCGCCGTCGCCGATCTGCACAACCTCGTTGGCTGGACCAGTTTCGACGAAGGCAGACCGGGTGCCGCGCTGGCCGCGTTCGGCCGGGCACTCGAACTGGCCACGACCGCGGGCAACGACGAGCTGCTGGCCAACATCTGCTACCGGATCGGCCGGGTTCACCTGCACTACGACGCCGTCGAGGAGGCGGTGGACCACTTCGAACGCGGACAGGCCGCGGCTCACCGGACCGGCTCCAGGCACGCGAGCGCGATCCTCTCGGCCAACCTGGCGTGGGCGGACGCGAAACGGGGTGACCCTCCAGCGGCACTCGCGCGGCTTCACGCGGCGAGAGAGCAGTTCGCCGCCGCGTCGGTGACCGCACCGCCGCCGTGGGCGGCTTTCTTCGGCGAGACCGACCTGGCGGCCATGATCGGGACCGTGCACACCGAACTGGCGCAGGTGGTCGACGTGCGCCACGCCGGTGAAGCGATCGAAGCGCTGACCCTCGCCATCGACGGTTACGGACGGACGATGGCACGGAGCCGGGCGCTGACGCGGATCTGGCTCGCCACCTCACACGCACTGGCCGGGGACCTCGACGAAGCGGCCCGCGTCGGCGGGGCGGCGATCGACGTCGCGGTCGAACTCCAGTCGGAGCGGACGAAACAGCGGATGTCGCCCCTGACCGCGGCCGCGAACCGCTTTCCCGGTAACGCGGACGCGCGCGAGATCCTGGAACGGATCGACCTGTTGCGCGGCGTGGCCGGTCCCGAACAGGTCACCCTCCCGTGAGCGCCTCGCCCCAAACCGGCCGAAGGGGAACCGGACCTGGCCCGGGAACCCACCGACGCCGGCCTTCTCCTCCACACGATCCTCGGCGAGCTCCCGCAAATCGTTGGACGCACGGCACGTTCCCACCCCATACTCCGGTGGATCATGCGCCCAGCCCACGTGTCCACGGTCGAGTACTCCCCACGACGTCGCGCGTTCGCGATCGGCGCGCTCGCCCTCGGCGCGTTCGGCATCGGCCTGACCGAGTTCGTCGTCGTCGGCCTGCTCGGGCCGCTCGGCGAAGACCTCGACGTTTCCATCCCCACCGCCGGGCTCCTGGTCACCGGTTACGCGGCGGCGGTGGCGATCGGCGCGCCGATCATGACCGCCGCCGGAACCAGGCTGCCGCGCAAGACCATGCTCACCGTGCTCATGAGCCTCTTCATCGCCGGGAACGTCCTCGCCGCCATCGCACCCGGCTACGGCGTGCTCATGGCCGGCCGGGTCGTCTCGGCCCTGTGCCACGGTGCCTTCATGGGCATCGGCCCGGTCATGGCCGCGAGCCTCGTCGCCCCCGAGCGGCGCTCCCGGGCCATCGCGCTGATGATGACGGGCCTGACGCTGTCGACCGTGGTCGGGGTGCCGTTCGGGACGGCGCTGGGCCAGCGGCTCGGCTGGCGTTCGGCGTTCTGGGCCATCGCCCTGATCGGCGCGGCCGCGCTGGCCACGATCGCGGCGTTCGTCCCGGCACGACCGAACGACACGGGCGGCGGGCTGCGGGGCGAGCTCGCGGTGTTCCGCCGCCTCCAGGTGTGGCTGGTGCTGACGGTGACGACGCTCGGCTGGGGCGCGGCCTACGCCGCGATCACCTTCTTGGAACCGATCCTGACGCGCGTCGCCGGTTTCGACGCCTCGGCGGTGCCGTGGCTGCTGTTGCTCTTCGGGGTGGGGCTGACCGGCGGCAACCTGCTCGGGGGCAGGCTCGCCGACCGGGCGCTCACCCCCACGCTCTACGGCACCATCCTTGCCGCGACCACCGCGCTGGTCGTGTTCGCCTTCGCCGCCCACCAGCAGGTCCCGGCGGTGATCATGGTATTCGTGCTGGGAGCCGCGAGCTTCGCGATGGTCCCCGTCTTCCAGACCCGCGTGATGGACGCGGCCAAGGACGCGCCGTCACTCGCCTCTTCCTCGAACGCCTCCGCGTTCAACTTCGGAATCGCCCTCTCCGCCTGGCTCGGTGGGCTGGCGATCGACGGCGGTCACGGGCTCATCGCCCCGGTGTGGATCGGCGTGGTGCTGGGCGTCGCCGCGCTGGGGGCCGCCGTGGTCTCCGGCGCCGTCGAGCGCCGCGCTACCCGCTGACCCGCACGATGCCGGTCGCGGGGTGCTCCGGCGGCGCCACCCGCAGGTCGAGCCCGGTCACCTGGGCGACCAGGCCGTCCAGCAGCGCGAACGCTTCGGCGTAGCCGGGTAGCTTCGAGACCTCGTACCACGGCAGCAGCACCGAGCCCGCGGACGGCTCCGTGATCCGCAGATCACGGAGCCGGTCGTCCGGGCTCGGCATGATCGATGGTGCCTGCGGGAAGCCGGCGGTGCGCAGCGCGGCGGCGAGGTCGTCGAGGAAACCGGGCGCGACCTGGGCGGTCCAGGCCTCGGCGCCGTCGCGGCTGTGCCGCGCCAGCCGGACCTCGCCGCCGGACTCGACTTCGAGCGTCACCCGGCCGAAGGGGTCGGTCGGGTTGTGCTCGTTGCCCACCTCGTATCGCACGTGTGCCAATGCCTCTCCTCGCTCAGGGGACGGTCAGGTCGTGGCGACCTTCGGGGTCACGGCCTTCCATGGACTCCATGACGAAGTTGACCTCCTCGAGATGCCTGCCGTTGGCGGCGCACCGTTCGAAGGTGCCGTGCTGGGTGTCGACAGCGTAGAGCGTGCCGGTCGCGGAATCCCGGTACACACTCCGGTTGTTGATCGAGCTCAGCCTGCTGTCGTAGGTCCAGCCGTTGCGCTCGGCCACCGTGCCCGCGGTCTGCTCGACCAGGGCGACGCGCTCGTTCGGCGACAGGTGGCGGATCTCGTTCTGGAACGCGGTGTTGTCGAACGCGCCGGTGTCGGCGGCCCCGCCGGTGCGGGCTTCCTCGATCCGGCCGAGCAGGTCGGCGGCCCGGCTTTCCAGCACGGCGCCCTGCTCGGCCGCGGCCAGTGCGTTCATGCCGCCGCTGCGGGTCGCGCTGTCCGGGGAAATGTCGAGGAAGATGTCCCGCTGCTCGCCGTAGGCCATCCGCAGTGCCCTGGCCTCGCCCTGGAACCGCGTGGCCAGCTCGGGATTGCGCCGCAGCATGGCTTCGACGGTCTTGATCCGCTGGTCGGCGGCGGCCAGCACCTCCGAATACCGCGTCGGCACGCCCTCGCCGCCCGCGGTCAACGCGTCCGGGGCGGGCGCGGCCTCTCGTGGGCCAGGCGCCGGAGTCCCGCCCGCTCCTCCCGTGGCGCGCGCGGCGTCGATGTCCGCGCCGAGCTGGTCGAGATGCCGGTCCTGCAGGCCGGTCGCCGGGTCCACCATCGGGTTTCCGGCGGCATCGCGCACGACGTTGCCCCGGGCGTCCCGGAGCCAGAAGTCGCCCATCAGGCTGCCGTCCTGGTGGACGCCCGGCGCGGTCGCGTCGCCACGGTTGACCGTCCGCGGATCGATGTACTCGTCGAGAAAGCCGAGCTGGTGGCCCAGTTCGTGGGCCAGCGTGGTCGGGTTGTCGCCGGTGAACCAGCGGTTCTGCACCGTCGGGCCGTTGCCGGGCTCGACGGCGACGTTGAGGTGCGCGTCGGCGGCGTCGGTGACGAACTCGACGGTCACGTGCAGCCGGTCGCCGTTGGGCAGGGTCCGGCCGTTGTTGTAGTGCTGGTCGATCCCGGCGTGCACGTTGTTCTGCATCTGGACCAGCTCGGCCGGTGTGACGCCCGGCTGCCCTTCGAGCCGGACCTTCATGGTCACCTCGGTGAGCTTGCCGCCCGGGCCGTAGTCGAACGTGCGGACCTCGAACCCTTGCTGCACGCCGTAGCCGTACGGGCTGCCGTCCGGCTGGGTCATCGGCGCGCCCGAAGCGTCCACCATCTGGTCGATCCGGGTGCCGCGCACGTCGGTGGACACCGCGGCTTCGCGTTGCTGGTTCTCGTAGAACTCCCGCAGCTCGGCCATGCTCTGTTCGTGGGCCGCGCCGCGGTCGACGCCGGTCGTCTGCTCGACCTGCTCCTGCATCGGTGTCCGCGAAGGCGACTCGACGGGTTCGGCGACCGTCGGCTCGGTGAGCGGGGCGTCCGGGCCGGTCGCCGGTTCGCGCTCCGGGACCGGCGCGGTCTCGCGTTCGCCCGGGGGCACCGGCTCGTGGCCGCCTCCGGCCGCCGGGGCGGGCTCGGCGACGCCCGCCCGATCGGCCAGCCGCGCCGAGGACGCGGTGAACTCCCCCGGCGTCACGTTGTAGGCCATCCCGGCGTCGACCATCGTGCCGCGGGCGCCTTCGGTGGCCGCGTGGATCCGGCCGCCGACCGCGTCGGACACCATGATCCCGCTGACCGCGGCGTTCAGGAGCAGGCCACGGTCCCAGTGGTCGAAGGCGTGGTCCCAGCCGCGGCTGCTGCCCTCCGTGACAACGTTCTGCACGACGCCCATGCCGACGCCGACCACGACGTTCGCCACCTTGCTCGCCGCCTGCTGAGTGGCCACTTCGGCGAAGACGCTGCGAGCGACGCCGTTGAGGATCGTGCTGCCGGTGCGGGCGCCGATCGCGCCGCTGACCCCGGCGCCGAGCGCGCCGCCCGCCGCGCCGAACACCGCGCCGAAGAACATCTCCTTGCCGACCTCGGACCAGCTCCACGGGTGGTTGCCCGCGTACTTCCCGGTGCCCGCGGCGTAGTCGGTCGCGTTGGACGCCAACGCGGACGCGGCCCCGGCGACCGCGCCGGCCAGGATGAGCGCGCCGATCCCGGTGCCGCAGATCGCGACGATCGCGATCGTCACCAGCAGCCCGACGACGAGGCCGGCGATGAACCCCGGGGTCAGCGCGTCCCAGGCGTCGGCGAGCTGCGACAGCAGCCAGCCGTCCTCGACGCGGCTGCGGGCGCGTTCGGCGGCATCGGTCATCCGGGCGTCGAGCGAGGTCAGCGGCTCGCCGGTGCGGGTGCGGGCTTCGGCGGCGTGCTGGTCCAGCCGGGTCCGCAGATCGCGGACGGCCTGGGCGAAGCCCTGGTCGACCTCCGTCGCGGTCCGGAACACCGATTCGGCGGTGCCGTCCACGACCTGGTCGCCTTGGGCCACGGCCTCGCGCATCAGCGTGGTGAGCTGCCGGGCCAGGCGTTCCTGCAAGCCCGCGGCCTGCCGGGCGCCGCTCGCGCCGACCGAACCGGCGTGCGCGGCACCGGCCGCGCCCGCCTCGCCGATCGACTCGTGCACCTGCGCCGCGGCCCGGCTGAACTCCGAGGCGATCTGCCCGGACATCGCGCGTGCCTGCCCGGCCGACATCCCGTAGGCCTCGCGCAGCGTTCCGGCGAGCGTGTCGCCGAGCTGCCGGGCGAACCGGCGGCGGACCGGGCGGCCGGTGACCTGCGCGAGGATGCCGGCGGTGGTCTCCCGGCCCGCCGCGGCCGTCTGGGCGCCCTGCTCGGCCAGCGCGCTCTCCACCTGTCCCGCGCTCTGCCGCAACGCGGTCCGGCCCGCGGCGGCGCGCTGCCGGATGGAGGCGCGCACGGTCGTCAGCAGCTGGGTCAGGCCGGTCGAGACGGCGCCGCCGGCCGCCGCCACCGCGGCGTTGCCTTCGCCCGCCGCGCGGCCGATCGAGCCGGTCGCCTGCTCGGCGGCCTGAGCCAGCCGCCGGTGCACGGGTTCGGTCTGCCGGCCGATCTGCTCGGCGAGCGCGCCGGCCTGCCGGACCAGGTCGCCACGGACCTCGGGGCCGGCCGCGCGCAGGTCGGCGTCGGTGCTGCCGAGGCTGCCGAGGATCTGCTCCGCGGTCTGGCCGGCGACCTCCTGCGCGGCCCGGCGCATCGCCGTCGTGGACTCTTCGCTTTCGCCGTGGAACGAGCCGAGCCGCGAAGCACCCCGCTGCCGGGCGTCGTTCGCTTGCCCCTCCACCGCGCCGCGCACGGAACTCGCGACGGTGCCCGCGGTCGACACCGCTTCGTCGCCGTGGGTCGTGCCCGCCTGACGGACACGCGCCGCGCCCTCGGCGACCAGAGCGCCCGCCTCGGCCTGCTGGGCGGTGTGCCGGGCGGCCAACTCGGCCTGGGCCCCGGAGCCGGCCGCGGCGACCGCCGCCTGCGCGGCCGCGACCGCGCCGGCGACCCGCCGCCGGGCCGCGGCGACCGCCTGCCCGACCGCGCCGAGCTCGGTCTGTTCCCTCCGGCCCAGCTGCTCCTCCTCCGCGGCGACGGCGGAGCGGTGGCTACCGAGCGTCTCCCGCAAGGCGGCGTCCAGTTCGGCCTGCCCGGCGTCGTCGTGGGCCCGGACCTCGTCGTACAGCTCCGCCGCGGCCGGGGCGAGCGGACGCTCCACGGGGACTTCCGGCGCGACCTGCGGCTCGGCTGCCGCGGTCTGCGGCGCTGCGGCGACCTCCGCCGTCTCCTCGGCTTCGACCTCGGGTTCGGGTGCGGGCTCGGGGATTCTCGGCGGCGTGATCGCGGCGAGCACCCCGGCACCGAGTTCGGCCGCGCGCTGAGGCGCCGCGAGCGCGACGGCTTCGGCGGGCACGGGCGCGGTCAGGGACTGGGTGACAGCCTGGTTTCCGGCCAGCCGCTGCAGATCCAGTACGCCTTGGGGTGCGCTGGGCGGTCTCGGTCTGTGTGGGGCTCGGCCGCGTTTGGCCGGTTCGTCACCGGTCTCGGCCTTCCCGCGCATGGTTCCATCTGAAAGGCCGCCGACCCGCCGGGCCACGGCCGGGCGGGCGCTTCCACGGGCACCGTTCGTCGCCCGCACAGACGCTTCAGGTCAGCGAATGAACCTCCGTCGCATCGCCGTCGCCGGCCGGACCCAGGAGCAGGGTCCGGTCCGGGAGCGCGACTCCGGCGAGGGCCTGCCCGCTCAGCCCGAGCATGCGCGGGAGCCGGGAACCGTCTCTCAGGTCCCACATCACCGTCTTCTCGAGCAGATCACAGGCGGCCGCGACCGGGGTGCCGTCCGGAAGGGACGTGCAGACAACGCTTTCCCTCTCCTCGGTCAGGCCGCCGATGGTGTGCAGCAGCGTTCGGCTCTGCGGGTCCCAGACGCGGACCGTCTTGTCGCTGCCCACGGATACGGCGACCGGGGTGCCATCGGGGAGCACCGTGGTGTCGATCGCATTGACCGGACCGTTGTGGCCGCACAGTTCGGACCGTTTGTTCCCGTTCTCGAGGTTCACGACCTGGATCGAATCCATGCCGGCCAACAGCGCGACCGGAGTGCCGTCGGGGAGCACCAGGGGCGCCATCGCATCGATGAACCAGTCGCCGGTGAAGGTGCTGAGCATCTTGCGGTCCCGCAGGTCCCACATCTGGACCGTCTCGAGGACGTTGCAGGCGACCGCGACCGGAGTGCCGTCGGCCAGCGCCATGCACTTGACCGACTGCGGGTCCCTGGCCAGGCTTGGCAGTGTGCCGCGCGGCGATCCGTCACGGAGGTCCCACACCCTCGCCGTGCGGTCCCCGCCGAGGGTCACCGCGACCGGTACGCCGTCCGGCAGGACGATGGCCGCGACACTCAGCACGTCGTGGGTGTGACCGCTGAGCGTGTGCCGCAGCGAATCGTCGGTCAGGTCCCACACCCTGGCCGTGTTGTCACGGCCACCGGTGATCGCCACCGGGGTGCCGTCGGGCAGGACCAGGCACGTCAGGGAAACGACGCCGCCTTTGTGCCTTCCCAGCAGTCGCTTGCGCGGCGCCTTCTTCGGCCGAGGAGCCGGCTGCGCCTTGGGAGCCCGCTTCACTCCACCAGAAGCCCGCTTCACTGCAGGAGGAGCCGATTTCACTACCGGAGCCGGCTTCACCACTGGAGCCGGCTTCGCCGCCGGGGCCCGCTTCACCTCGCGAGAAGCCCGCTTCACTTCACGAGGAGCCGGCTTCGCTACTGGAGGAGTCGCCTTCACTGCCGGATAAGTCCGGGCCACGGCACGAGAAGCCCTGTCCGCGGCATCGACCGCCTTTACGGTGCGCCAGCCCCATACCGCGAGCGCGACGAGCGCGAGCACCCACACTGACAGGATCAGGATGGCGAGAGACGCCAGCCCCGCGTTCCCCAAGCCGATCAAGATCACTATCACGGGGAAGCTGCCGATGCCGGCGACCGTGACGGCGGTGTTGACGGTCTTCAACGACGGCTTCCGCCTGGCACGCTTCCGCTTGGGAAGGTCGACGGGCGGCGCCGGCGGCAACGAACTCAGTGGCATAAGCGGGGCAACAGGTTCTGGTAGGTCCGCTACCACCCTCGCCAGCTCGTCGCGCAACCGCGCCGCGTACACCGCGCGCACCCGCTCGTCGAACTCGGGCAGGTCGAGCAGCCCCGCCTCCACGGCGTCGTGCAGTTGCGCGGCAACGGCTTCGCGGTCGGCGTGGGAGGCTCGCGGCGAGCGGGCCGGGCCCGCGTCGGCGGGCAGGTCGGCCACCAGCGCGGCCAGCTGCGCGTCGGTGGTCGCCCGCCGGACCGCCGCCACGCGGTCGCGCTGTTCGGCGGGATCCAGCAGCCCGCCGGCAACCGCGGCCTCGATGCGGGCGACCGCCTGATCGCGTTCGGCGAGGCTCGCTTTGGCGTCCAGGTCGCCGACGACGGCGTCGACGTCCGCGTACGTGACGGCTCGGTGCAGCAACGTTTCGGCGTCACCGTAGGCGGCCGCCTGGATCCGCCCGTCGGTCAGGGCGGCGGCCAGCAGCACCAGCGCTCGTTCCCGGTCCGCGGCGGAAATCCGCAGTTCCGGGCCGGTCTGGCCGGAACGGACGGGCAGCCCGGCGACGGCCGGCGTCAAATCCTTCCGCACCCGGGCGGCCTGGACGATCACCAGCCGCCGCTCGTACTCGGCCAGATCGAGCCGGCCTTCCCGCAACGCCGCGTCCAATGTGCCCGTGGCCGCTGCGCGGGCGTCGTGACCGATCCGGGTGTCCGGCTGACGCGAACCTCTTGCCATCGCGAGAGCATACTGTGCCGATCATTACCGATCCGACCACAGCCTGCCTGCTTTTGGCCGGATCAGTAATCAGTCCGGCCGGGGCTACACCTGGGATTCGGCCAGCAACCGCAGAGCGAGTTCCTTGAGTTCCGGACTCGCCGTGGCGGCGTTGCCGGCGTCGAACGGCGGCCGCGGGTCGTACTCGACGGCGAGCTGGATGCCGCGGGCGATCTCTTCGCCCTCGAGCAGGGACGCGAGGTACAGCGCGAGGTCGATGCCGGCGGACACCCCGGCGGCGGTGATGATCTTGCCGTCGCGGACGTACCGCTCGGGCACGTACCGGACGCCGAAGGTGGTTTCCAGGTAGCTCGCCGAGGCCCAGTACGTGGTGGCGCGCTCGCGCAGCAACCCGGCCGCGCCGAGGATCAGTGCGCCGGTGCACACCGACGTGGTCCACGTCGTGTGCCGGTCGATGCGGCGGATCCAGTCGAGCAGGACCGGATTCCGCATCGCGCCGACCGTGCCGCGGTTGCCCGCGCCCGGCACCAGCAGCACGTCCAGCCGGTCCACCTCGGCCACCGATCGGTCGGCCTGCACGGCGACATCCTTCGTGTCGGTGCGCACCGGTCCCCGGTGTTCGGCGATCATCGTCACCGTCGTGTCCGGCAGCCGGGACAACAGCTCCGCCGGTCCGGTCGGGTCCAGCAGGCTGAAGCCGTCGTAGAGCAGGATGCCGATCTGCCTGCCGCGGGGCGGCCGTCCGGGGGTCTGCGCCTCGGCGGTGCCGGTCGCGAGCCCGAACGCCGCGGCTGCCGCCACCGAAGTCAGCACTGTCCGGCGGGTGGTCTGCGTACTCGTCATGGCACGGGAGCCTGGCCCGGACGCGCCACGCGCGGTCGCGGCATGTCCGCCATCCTGCGAAGCGTGTCCCCGGTGATCCCATAGTGGTCGAGGAACGCCTGCCGCAGCGTCTCCGCCGAGGCGAACCCGCACCGGCGCGCGACGGCGGACAGCGGCAGCTCGCTGCCGCGTGCGAGGTGCGCGGCCGCTTCGGTCCGGGCCGCTCGCACCGTGCGGGCCGGGGTGCTGCCCAGGTGCGTGGTGAACAGCCGGTTGAGGTGCCGGGTGGTGACGCCGGCCAGCTCGGCCAGCGCCCGCGGGCTCAGGTCCTCGGCCAGGTGCGCGGCGATGTGGCCCAGCAGGTCGCGCACCACACGGTTGCCGGGCGGCGGGGCGGCCAGGAACATGCTGATCTGCGCCTGGTCGGCCGGGCGGTGCAGATAGGTCACCAGCTCGCGGGCGACCTCGCGGGCCAGGGTCGGACCGTGGTCGTCCTCGATCAGCGCGAGTGTGAGATCCAGCGCGCTGGTCACCCCGGCCGAGGTGTAGACGTTGCCGTCCCGGACGTAGAGCGGCGCCGAATCCACCACCACCGAAGGGAATGCGGCGGCCAGCACCTCGCCGTAGCCCCAGTGCGTGGTGACCCGCCGCTGATCCAGCAGCCCGGCGGCGGCCAGCACGAACGTCCCCGTGCACACCGACGCGATCCGCCGGCTCCGCGGGGCCAGCCGCCGCACCTGGGTCAGCAACCGGTCGTCCATGGCCGCCGCGCGCGTGCCGGCCCCGCCGACGACCAGCAGCGTGTCGATCCGGCCGGTCACCGCCGCCAGCCGCCGCGCGCCGGCCAGCACGATCCCGGACGAGCTGCGCGCACCCTCGCCGGAGACCGTGGCCAGCTCGACGGCGTACGGCGGCGCGGCGCCGTAGGAGTTGGCGATCTCCAGTGCCCCGCTCGGACAGGCGACATCGAGAATCTGTGCGTCGTCGTACGCGACGATCACCATTCTCCGGATCGTGCCCGCTCTGTTCCCCACCGCCGAAACCTAACGGCAGGACGTCTATTCGCTCGAATGGGGGTATCTCCGTTACGCCACCCACCACCGCTCGCCTGCTCCATTCGCTGTGCGACTTCCCGAACGTGCAGCATCTGGGCTTTGTCGAACTTCGACACGTTCGCGGCGCACTTCATGAATCGTTTTTAACGGGATTAGCCCACCGGGTCGTACCGGAACGACACCCTGATCCGCTACGTTACTTCCGTTTTCGTATCGGGACCAGACCGTGACCTGAACCGGCGGCCGGCGATGAAACGCCGGGACCGGATGCGGCGATTAGTACAGCGGGTGACCATCTCGCTACGGGAAACGGACTAGCCGGTTGGGCTACCCGCACGAGAGCTGGTTCCCCCGGTTCGCGAGGGGGCCAGACCATTTCTGCCGGACGGGGAGAAGATGCGCCGGACATTCGTCGTCGCCGACGCCGTTCGTCCTGCCGGGTACGAAGACCGGCTCAAAAGGGTGCTCAACGATCTGCACGACGGCCTCGGGCCGACTCTCGCGGTCGCCGTTCTCGGGCTGCGCGCGGCCCGAGATCTGATGGCCCGTGACCGGCCGGGCGCGGAGCACCTGCTGGCCCGGCTCGAGGACGAGCTCTTCGGCGCGATCACCGATCTGCGCCGCATCGTGGCCGACGCCCGCCCGCCGGCGCTCGACGACGCCGGGCTCGTCCTGGCCGTGCGCCGGTACGCCGAAACGCTCACCGACCGGGTGCCCGCGGAACACGGCCCGCTGCGGGTCGAGGTCGAGGTCCGCGGCGAGCTGCCACCGCTGCCGGCGGAGGTCGAGGTCACCGCGTACCGGATCATCCGCGAGGCGCTCGTGAACGTCGCCCGCCACTCCGGAGCGCGGCACTGCACCGTCCACCTTTGGCCGCTGGACGGCGATCTGCACGTGGAGATCGTCGACGACGGGGTCGGCACCGACGGCGAGGCGCTGCCCACCGTCGGCGGGACCGGGCTGCGCTCGATGCGGGAACGCGCGGGCGACCTCGGCGGTGGCTGCCGGGTCGAGCCGGTTTCCTCCGGCGGCACCCGGATCGCCGCGTGGCTCCCGCTCGCCGCGGGGAAGTGAGGCGATGTTCGGCACCCTGCGTGTCCTCGTGGTGGACGACCATCCGCTGTTCCGGGCGGCGCTTTGCGCGATGATCGACAGCACCGACGGCATGGAGGTCGCCGGTGAGGCCGCCGACGGCCTGACCGCGGTCGCCGACGCGGGCCGGCTGGAACCCGACGTCGTCCTGATGGACCTGAACCTCCCCGACCTCGACGGCATCGAGGCGACGCGGCAGATCGTGAACGCCGCCCCGCACACCGGCGTGCTCATGCTGACCATGTTCGAGAACGAGGCCGCGGTGTTCGCCGCCATGCGCGCGGGCGCCCGCGGCTACCTGCTCAAGGGGGCGCGCAACGAGCAGATCATCCGGGCGGTCCGGGTGATCGGCGACGGCGAGGCCATCTTCAGCCCGGCGATCGCCACCCGGGTGCTGTCCCTCCTGGGCACGGCGACCCCGCGTGACGAGTCGTTCCCGCGGCTCACCCTGCGAGAAAAGGAGATCATGCTGCTCATCGCGCAGGGCATGGGCAACGCGGCGATCGCCGGCCGGCTGGTGCTGAGCCAGAAGACGGTGCGCAACCACGTGTCCCACATCTTCCGCAAACTTCGGGTCACCGACCGCGCCCAGGCCATCGCCAAGGCGAAAGAGGCCGGCATTGCCCGATCGGAGTAACGAAAAGCGGGACATATCGGGACTCGATGTCCCTGTTGGGCTCGCGCCCGCAGCACGATCCTTGGGGTTGGGTTGAGGGAACCCACGTAGTTCGAGGGAGGGCTTCACCGATGCTTACCGACCAGGTCCCGGTGCTGTTGCACGCGACCGACGCCATCACCCACGCGGGCGTCACGACCGCACTGCGGTCACGCCCCGAAATCCGCTTCGCCGACGGGGACTCCGGCGAGCCGGCCGTGGTGCTGGTCATCGTGGAGCGGCTGAACGACGAGGCCCGCCAGCTGCTGCGCAGTCTCCAGTGCGCCAACCACACGGGCATCGTCCTGGTCGCCGGGGAGGTGGAGGACTCGGAACTGCTCGACGTCGTGGGGAGCGGCGTGTCGGCGATCATCCGCCGGGCCGACGCCACCCCCGACACCCTGGTCCGGCTCGTCAAGGCCGCGGCCGTCGGCGAAGGCGCGCTGCCGCCCGACCTGCTCGGCCGCCTGCTGTCCCGGGTGTCCCGGTTGCAGCGGGACGTCCTTCAGCCGAACGGGTGGGACCTCGCCGGGATGTCCCAGCGGGAAACCCGGGTGCTGAGCCTGGTCGCCGAGGGATTCGAGACCAGGGAGATCGCCGACCAGCTCAGCTACTCGGAGCGGACGGTGAAGTCGATCCTGCACGACATCACCAACCGCTTCCAGCTCCGCAACCGCGCCCACGCCGTCGCGTTCGCGATGCGCGAAGGGCTGATCTAGGGCGTATTTCTTGGATCTCGTTCGATGAGAGTCATCGCGAACACGGATCCGAGAAACACGCCCTGGCAACGGTCTACTCGACCCGGCCGGAGAAGGAGACCGACGGGGTGCAGCGACCACGATCTCCCGGGTTCTGGCAGCTGACCGCGAGCACGATCTTCTCCCCCGGCTGGAACCGCCAGGCCTGCAGCCAGTGGTGGTCGAGGTCGCGGAAGTTCGAGAGACCGACCTCCAGCAGGACGCTCTTGGTGCCGCCGGAATCCCGCAGCAGACGCAGGGTTCCGGTGTCACCGCGCGGGTTCTGCAGGATCAGGTCGGTGACCACCAGCGTCTTGTTCGGGTCCGGCAAGGTGTAGGGGAATTCGGCGAACCGGTTCACGTTCGAGTCGATCTTCGCGTCCGCGGCCACCCGGAAGTCCGTCGGCGTCCCGTCGGCGGCGTTCGCGGCGCGGGAGGGGCCGGCCGGGTTGGCGGGGGCGGCCGCGGGACCGGCGCCGTCGCCCGGCGGAGTCAGGCCGACGGCCTTCATCGCCTGCTCGGAGTTCTGCTTGGCCTGGTCCGCGTTCTTCTTCGCCTGATCGGCCCCGGCGCCGGCGTCCTGCGCGGCCTTCACGATCTCCTGGTTCTGCTCCTGGGCGGCCTCACGAGCGGCCGACTTGACCGCGGGCCGCAGCACGGTGAACCACAGCGTCACGATGGCGAGCAGGAGGGCGAGCAGCGCGGCCAGCGCGGGCAGCAGCCACTTCGGGAGCCGCTGCCGCTGCACCATGGTGCCTTCGGTCTTGAGCGGCTCGGCACCCTCGGCGGCGACGAACACCTGGAAGCGGTGCCGGATCGGTTGCCCGCGCAGGAACCGCTTCCGTGGCCGGGCGCGCAGCCGGATGAACGCGGCCCGCCCCGGCGCCAGGTCGACCCGGTTGCGTTCGAGCTCGAAATCCAGCTCGTCCTCCGGGTCGAGCGGGCTCAGCTCCACCGCCACCGGCCGGTTGCCGCGGTTGTCGACGGCGACCTCGAAGTTGGCTTTGGAACTGGCCTCCACCTTGGCCGGGACGATCTCGGCGGTCACGTCGGTGAAGGCGCCGACCTCGACGGTGCCCTCCTCGACCACCGAGCCGGCGGGGTCCTCGCTCGAGAACACCCTGACCCCGAACGGGATCGTCCCGGCGGGGACGTCGGAGGACCGCGGCGGCGCGAACCGCACGGTGACCGTCCCCGTCTCCCCCGGCAGCAGGTTGACCGTGGCCGGTTCCGCGGTGGCCCAGCCACTCGCGTCGCCCACCACGTCGATCGCGAATTGGTCGACGACCTGTCCGGCGTTCCGGATGGTCACCGAGCAGCTCGTCTCCTGGCCCGGTTCCGCGACCAGGCCGGCCTCGGACAGCGTCGCCGTTGCTCCCATGCACGGAAGTCTCCGCGCCCGGCCCCCGCTCCGGCACCAGCGGACGGGTGTGCGGCCGTGCGCCCCTGATTGCCCGTACGGGCAGCGGCCCCCGAATCCCCCTGGGCGCACGGCCGTGAATGTCGCATTGAGCGACTTCAAGTCCCTCAATGTGCCATTCACGGCCTTCGGTGCAAGGTCAGCCGCGGCTGATGAACGGGGGTTGCTGGGTGCGGAGGACGACCAGGATCGGGTTCGACTGGGCCGTCCCGAACTTCGGGCCGATCACCGAGGTCACGGACAGCGTGCGCGGCCCGATCAGGTCGTGGTGGAAGATCAGGAACTGCGCCTGGAATTTCCCGTCCACGCCCACGGTGACCTCCCCCGGTGTCGCGGAGATGCCGGCCGACCAGGCGAGCCGGACCGTCGCGCCCGGCGGGAAGTCCGTGCCCGTCACGCGCGGCACGAAGCCCAGCGTGGCGACCTCCGGATCGACCGTCACCACCGGCTGCCGGATCACCACGCGCGAACTCGCCGTGTTGTCCGCGGCGTTGTTGTCCGGTCCCGTCGTGCCGACCGTGCCTGACACCGGCGCGTCCACCGCGGCCTTGGCCGCCAGCGCGATCCGGACCTCGACCGTCTGGCCCGGCGCCAGCGTCCCGAGCGCGCAGCTGCCGCCACCCGGCACGCAGCCCGGCGCCACCGACGTCGCGGGCAGCTGCGGCGGCAGCTGGGTGACCAGGCGGACGTCCGGCATCGGCGCCCCGGACCCGTTGTGCACCAGGAAGGTCAGCACGACGTCGTCCCCGCCGACGAACAGCGGCACCGCCGACACCGACATCCCCACCGACAACGACCCCGGCGTGACCGGGGGCACCGGCTTCTCGGCGACGGTGACGACCGCCGTGGCGGAGTTGTCCCGCGCGTCGGCGTCCTGGCCCGCCGTGGTGACCGTGCCGGTCGCGGCCTGCGGCCCCGCCACCAGGCCGGTGGCGCTGAACCGCACCCGCGCCTGGTCACCCGGCGCGAGCGCGCCGAAGCCGCAGACCAGGTCCGGCGTGCACGTGCCCTTGGTCGTGATGGGCGCCTGCGGCCGCAGCCCGGCGGTCAGCCGGACGAACAGCCCGACCGCCGGTGAGGCGGTGGCCCCGTGGTTGGTGACCACGAACTCGAACGTCGTGAGCCCGTTGAACGGGATCGCGGCCGGGACGGCGGTGGCGGTCACGGCGATGTCCGCGGTCCGCTGGAACGCCGGTTGCGAAGCCCCGCCGGGGCCGGCGATCAGGAGCGCGGGCGCGCCACCGGCCGCGGGCACGACCTGGATGCCCGGCCGGGATTCGCCGGGCGAGCTGTCGAAGGCGACCAGCGCGCCGTCCGGCGACCAGGCCGGGTTGTCCACCCAGCCGGCGTTCTGCACCAGTACCCGCCCGGGACCGCCGTCGGCGGCCGCCGCGCAGATCAGCCTGTTGTCGTTCTGGAACGCGAGCGTGGCGCCGTCCGGCGAAACGTCCGCCGAGCCCTGCCTGCCGGTGCCGCACGGCGAGCCGAACAGCGGCGAGAGGTCCCGCTGGGTTCCGGCGACCACGCTGTCCGGCCCCGGGACGAGCGAGACCTGCCACAGCTCCCGCCGGGACTCCCCGCCCGGGTCGACCGCCATCACCGCGGTCTCGGTGGCGGTGCCGTTCGCCCCGGTCGCGGTGCAGGTCACCGCGGTGGAACCGACCGGGAACAAGCTGCCGGACGACGGCGCGCAGTTCACCGGAACCGGGGATTTGCCACCCTCCACGTCCGCGTTGTACTCGAATGCCGTCGCCGGGTACTCGATCACCGTCGGGGCTGTCCCGGCTACTGTCTTGTCGTGCACGGTGATCAGCGGCAGCCGCGGATCCTTGACGCGCACGGTCACGTCCTCGGTGTAGCCGGGCCGCACGGTTTCCTCGCCGTTGATGCGGAACTCGACGCGGCAGCGCAGGAACGCGCCGATCGGGGCCGTCGGCGACACGGTCGCGATCTCGGTGAAGTTCGCGTTGGTGCCACTCGGAACCTGTTGTCCGCCGTTCGGCGAGAACGTCAGTGTCAGGCCTGGGTCGCAGAACGGGACCGGCTGCACGGTCACCGGCAGATCGTGGATGCCCTTCTTGATCGCCGCGACGATGCCCGCCGGATCGGTGAACGGCGTGAGCACACCTCCCGCGGCGACGGCAGTGGCCTGGTGGCGCCCGTCGAGGCCGTCGCCGCTGCGCGTCACGACCGGCACCGCGATGACCTGGATCTTCTCGCCCGCGAGCTCACCGGCGATCGTGGCGACGTTCGGCGGCTGCGGCGGCACGTTGGGGTCGGCCGGATGCTGGTCGTCGTGACTGCTCGCGTCCCCGATGACGACGACGATCTTGCTGCTGTTCGGCCGGAAATGGACGGCGTTCTCCTTGGCGATCCTGTGCAGTGCGATCAGCCAGTCCTCGGGGGTGTCGCCGCCCCCGCTCGCGATGACGTTGCCGAACGCCGTGTTCAGGTCGGCGACGGTGCCCGTCGGCTGCTGCCACACGAAGAAGTCGCGCGGGATCACCGGCTGCTGCGGGATCGGCTTGTCGGCGTTGTCGCCGTAGACCGCGATGGCGAAGTTCGCGTCCTTCTGTTCGTTCTGGACGTCGGTGATGATGCCGGGCAACCCTTTCTTGACCTCTTCGAGCGCACCGGGGTGCTCGGGGTCCGCGCTGCCCATCGACGCGGTGTGGTCCATCAGGATGACGATGTCCGGGTTCGAGGGAACCTGGTCGGTCTGCACGGTCTTGTTGATGAATTCCTGCCTGCCCTGCCCCGCCGGGATGTCCACCACCGACGGGTCCACTCTGGACGGTCCCGGCGGTGCGACCCGGGTGGCCGCACGCGTCAACGTGATCTTCGTGCCGTCCACGGACCACACCGGCTGTGTGTCGTTTCCTCGCAGGTGCGCCGGGATCGGGATGTCGCCGAGGATCCGGCCGTCCGCGACCCGCGTGATCCGGACGAAGTCCTGTCTGCTCTCACTCCCGAACGTGGTGTTGGTGAACGCGATCATCGTGGCGTCCGGCGACCACGCCGGGTGCTGCTCGTGCTTGGTTCTGTCCACCACGCCGGTCAACGACCGCGGCGCGCTGCCGTCGGAGTTCGCGAGGACGATCTGGGAGGCCGAGGACTCGCCGGGACCGAACTCCGTGTACGCCAGCAACGTGCCGTCCGCGGAGAACGCGGGATCGGCCTCGTCGGCGCCGGGCCGGTTCGTGATGTCGCGACGATCGCCGCCGGTCGCGTCGGCGCTCCAGATGTCGGTGGTGTCGTCCGACCGCAGCTCGGTGAACACCGGCTGACCGTTCGGGCGGAACGCCGGTTCGGTCTCGCCGACGCCGGGCAGCGCGGAGACGACCGAAATCCGGCCACCGGCGATCTGCTTGACGTCGCCGAGCGGGTCCGGCGCGTGCGTCGTGAACGCCAGCCGGCCGCCATCGCGCGACCAGGCGGGCTCGGACGAGTCCCCGGGATCGGGAACCGCGCGGGTGACCGCGCCACCGGTCTCGGCCATCAGCACCACGTCGCCTGCCGGGTGGAAGCGCGTCGTGGTGAACGCGATCCGCGCCGGGCCCCACGCGGGCTGGGTGTCCGCGGCGGGGTCCGCGGTCAGGCGCGTGGGCACCCCGCCGCCGGCCGGGACGGTGTAGATGTCCCCGGCCGGGTCGTCGCGGGTGCTGCTGAACACGAGCCGGGTGCCGTCGGGCGACCAGCTCGGCGAGTCGTCCGCGGCCGGTCCCGACGTCACCTGCCGCAGGCCGCGGCCGTCCACGCCGATCACGAAGAGCTTCCTGCTGCCGGTGCGTTCCGAGGCGAAGGCGACCGAACGGCCGTCCGGAGACAGTGCCGGATGGATGTCGACGGTTTCGTCGTTGGTCAGCTGCACCGGAGCCTTGGCGTCGTCACGCAAGGAGAAGATCTCGCCGTCACGCTCGGCGCCACCGGCCGTCGCGGCCCGATGACTCACCCACACCAGGCCTCCGGTGCCTGCGGACGCGTCGGAGTCGACGCTCCCGATGCCGCCCGGCAGCGCCGCCCCGGCGCCTTCCCCGGTCGCCTGGAACAGGCCCGTGGTGGCCGCGCTGACGTACCCGACGCGGTACGGCGCGGCGGGCGGCGCCGGTGCGGGCCCCTGCGCCGCGGTCGGCGAGAGCGCCCCGCTGATCGCCCAGCCGCCCAGCAGCGCGACGACCGCGATGCCCGCCACCGCTCGGTTCGCGCGCATGGTCAGTCCTTCCCGAACTTCGGTGACTCAGCCGGCCTCGAACAGCTCGATCTCGGAGATCGCGACGTCCGTGCCGTTGAGCGAGCGATGCAGCCCGACCACGTGCAGCTCGACGCTGGTCGCGCCTTCGCTGTTCTCGATCGGGACTTCCTGGGCGTCCGGCGTGTCCGCCAGCGCCATGTCGAAGGTCTTGCCGGTGGAGAACACCAGATGCAGCTTCTGCGGCCGGTGCGTGGACTGGAGGTCGGCGGCGTTGCCGGCGTACACGATCGCCTTCCGCAGGTCCGCCGGGTGATCGAAGGTGAACACCAGCGCGGGCTCCCGGTCGACCGGGGCCGCCCAGAAGGTGTTCTTGGCGTTGTCGGCGACCAGCGGCGCCGGATGCCCGGCCGACTGCCCGGTCGCCGTCACCTTGATCGGGTGCACCGGGTTCAGCTTGGCCTCGAACACCCCGGTGACCTGGCTCCACAGCCCGGTGGCCGCGGTGTTGATCGCGCCCCGGAACGGCTGGTACAGCGCGTAGATCAGCGCCGAGAGCACCAGGGCCACCGCGATCGCCCGGCGGATCAGCTTGCCGGCGGTCCGCCGCGCGGCCCCGGCCCGCCCGGCCCGGCGGCGGACGCCGTCCTTGCCCGGCCGCGCGCCCGCCTGGTGTTCCTTCGGCTTGCGGCCGAACAGCCGGCGCCACCAGGACGTCTTCACGACCTGCGACTCGGCCAGCGACTCGCCGCACCGGCTGCAGAAGTTGCGGGTGGGCGCGTTGCCCTTGCCGCACTTGCCGCAGATCAGGTCGCCGGGGTTGAGGACCTCCTCTTCGAGGACCTGTTGCCGCGGCGACCGGACCGGGGCGAGCGGCTCGGCCGGCTGCACCACCTGGTGCTGGGCGACCGGCTGCTGCCGCACGGCCACCGGCTTGTCGTCGTCCCACTTCAGGTACTGGCCGCATTCGCCGCAGAACTCGACCTCGGCGGGACCCTGGTGCCCGCACTCCGCGTAGATGACCATCCGCTACCCCTCCAGCACTTCCACCGCGACCCGCACATGGGCGGGCACCGCGTCCACGACCGTCGCCGTCAGCCGCCGGATGTCGATCCGGGCCGGATCGGGCACGCGCACGCGCACCTGCACCCAGGGCGGCCCCGGATCCGGCAGCGGCGCGCCCGGCTGCGGCGACTCGACGACACCACCGCTGTCGGTCACTTCGACCGCGCCACCGGTCAACAGCCCCACGTGCTCGGCGAGCCCGCGCCGGGTGCCGCGCCACCGGTGCAGCTCGACCGACCGCGTCACCAGCTGCCGCAGCTGCGCCGGGCTCCAGCTCTCGTCGACGCGCAGCGCGACCCAGTGCGCCAGCCAGCCGACGAAGTCTTCGGGCGCCAGGCCCGGGTCGAGGTAGCCCGTGAAGTTGTCCAACGTGGCGATGACCGGCGCGATGACCTCGTCGAGTGCGCCGGTGAAGCCCTGCACGAACCGGTCCTCGGCGTAGACCGCGGGCAGTTGCTCGCCGATCGGGTGCGGGCTCGGCAGCCCGGCGACGCCCGCCCTCATGCGCCGGCCTCCCGGACCCGGACCTGGTGCCCGAACGAGAACGCGAGCGCGTTGGACGGCAGGTCGAGCCGGTCGACCTGGTCGCCGCGTTCGCGCGTGATCGGGTTCGCGGCGAAAAGGCGCACGTCCTCCACCAGCTCGACGCCGGGAAGCCGTTGCAGCACCGCGAAGACCTCGCCCGACTGCACCGGACGACCGAACGGCCAGCCGTCGCCGTCCGGACCGCCGCTGAGCGGGTTGAAGTAGTCGTACAGGGCCTGGGTCGCCCGCGCGCCGAGCGTGCCCGCCGTCGTCCGGCGCCGGGCGCGCAGCCGCGCGACCACCGTGACACCCTGGTAGAACGGCGGTTCCACGGACACGAGCGCGCCGACGCAGCGTCGTTCGTCGAGGTACCGCTCGATCCGGCCGCGCATGCCCGGATCGAGCATCAGGGTCGCGAAGGCGAGCTCGCCGCTGTCGGGCACCGCGGGCACGACCAGGACCCGGATCGCGCCGGTCTCACGGCCGTCCGCGCCGTGCGCCGGGATGCAGCGCACGCGAGCCGCTTCCGGCGCCGCTTCGCGGGCGAGCTGTTCGTAGTCCTCGGCGGTGATCGCGCGATCGCGGGTGCGCAGCAGCAGCGGACCCCGCACCGCCGCGTCGCGCACCGACTCGCCGTCCACCCCGCCGATCGCGGGCCGCCGGTTCACCACGCTGCTGACGAACGGGATCGGATCCCGTTGCACCTCGAGGACCTCGCGGGCGACGTTGCCGCGCCGCCCGCCGCCGGAGGAGTATTCGGGCACCCGGATCGCGGCGGCCTTGGCCGGCACCGCGCCGTAGTACCGGACGCCGCCCTCGGGCTGGCGCACCGCGGGGCCGAACGCGACCTCGCCGGCGACGCGGTCGAACAGCACGTGCCGGTCGTCCGGTCCGGAGTCGGCGAACGAACGCACCTCGGTCCACTGCTGCCAGCCGTCGGGCCCGGAGACCTCCACGACCAGTTCGCCGTCCCCGGCGACGACCGGGCGGCGACCGAGCGGGAACCGCTGGCCGGGCGTGCCCTCCGACGTCCCGACGATCTCGTTGCGGATGACCTCGGCGTGCACCGCGCCGACCGTGCCGCCGATGGTCGAGGCCTCGACCGAGTGCAGGCGCGGCGAGCGCTGGAAGAACGGCTGGTTCACCTTGGCCTCGATCAGGCGGCAGCGCACCCAGCCGGCCCGCTGGCGCGCGAGCACCGACATCGTGTGCCCGTCCGGGACGTGCACGACGATGTCCCCGGCCCGGTTGAACGCGCCGGTGCTGTCCCGGTCGACCTCGCACGCCGCCCAGCCGGTGCCGTCCCAGGCCTCCCACAGCCACGGCGGGTCGCGCGGGTCGACGCCCTGGCCCTCGACCTCGCAGTTCATCCGCAACAGCACCGCGCAGCCGGGGACGGCGTCCGACAGCCCGAAGTGGATCGCGTCGCCGGGCGCCGGGGTCTCGGCGAAGGCCGCGGGACCGCCGCCGACGAGCAGTTCGTCGGTGCGGTCGACCGGCGGCAGGCCGGTGTCGGACGTGCTGGTCGCCAGGTGCGCGAGCGAGCACGGCACGATGTTCAGCGTCCGCTCCACGGTGAACACCACGGGGTCCTCGACCTCGTTGCGCACGCTCGCGACCTGCTTGCCTTCCGCGACGACCACCGGGACGTCCCGGGCGGCCGAGAGCCAGAACGTCACGTCGGCGCGCGCCGCGGCGGGCGGGAACAGGCGGACCCCGATCAGGTCGAGGAAGCGCAGGTAGTGCAGGTCGGGCACCCGGTTGAGCCGGTAGAGCAGCTGGTCGACCATCTGCGCGAACGTCTCGATCAGCGTGACGCCGGGGTCGGAGACGTTGTGGTCCGTCCACTCCGGACAGTTGCGCTGGACGAGGTACTTGGCTTCGTCGACCAGGTCCTGGAACCGGCGGTCGTCGAGGTTGGGCATGGGCAGTGACATCACGCACCTTCCTCGGTGGACTCGTGCGGCGGGATGACGTAGAACGGGAAGACGAGGTTGCGCGGGTCGTTCGTGCCGCGCAGGGTGTACTTGATGTCGATCAGCAGGGTCCCCCGGTCGGCCTCGGCGAAACTGACCACGACGTCGGTGAGTGTGATGCGTGGTTCCCAGCGCTCCAGCGAAGCCCGCACCTCGTAGGCGATCTGCCCGGCGGTCGCCGAATCGGCCGGCGCGAACACGAGGTCGTGCACCGCGCAGCCGAACTCGGGGCGCATCGGACGTTCCCCCGGCGCGGTCGCCAGGATCAGCCGGATGCTCTCGACGATCTCGCGCTCGCCGCCGACCAGCGCGATCGAGCCGGTCGCGTCGGTGTGCAGCGGGAACGCCAGACCCCGGCCGAGGAAGTCTTTCCCGGTCGCGTTTGTCCCTGTCGCGTTTTTCCCTGGCACTGTCACGTCAGCCTCCGATCATGACGGTCGGGCAGCCCATGACGATCGGCGCGCCGCACGCGGCCATGTCACCCATGCGCGCGGCGGGCAGCCCGCCGAGCAGCACCGTCGGGCAGCCCGGCGGCGCGACCGGCGTCGGCGGGTGCACCGCCGGCGGCGGGAACGAGCAGGTGTGCAGTGTCCCGACGGTGGCGGCGGGCATTCCGCCGATGAGCACGGTCGGCACGCCGGGCCCGGCGATGACGCCCGGGTGCCCGGTCGGATCGCCGACCCTCGCGGCTGGTGGCATGCGCACTCCCCGTCAGTTGATCTTGACCAGGCTGCCGCGCACGGTGACCACACCGCTCGCGCTCAGCTCCGTCTGCCCTTGCCCGGCGACCGAAACCGTGGCGCCCTCGACCTTCACGCCGGCGGTGCCGTTCAGCTTGAGCTGCGTGCCGGCTTCCACACTCGCGTCGGTCTGGGACTTCACGGTCACCTTCTGGCCCTTGAGCTCCAGTGGCCCGGTCCCGGCGTCGATGCTCACGCCGTTCTGCGCCTTGACCGTGACGCTCTTGCCGCTGGTCACCTCGATGACCTGGTTCTTCTGGTCGATCTTGACCACGAACTTCGCGTCGCCGGAGGACAGGATGATCCCGTCGTCCTCGGCGAACTCCAGCTTGTGGCCCTTCCGCGAGACGAAGCCCCGGACGGTGACCTCCCCGCTGTTGCCGTCGACGACGGGCTTGGTGAACTTCGGCGCGGGGTCCTTGGGGTTGTGCAGCCCGCCGAGCACGTAGGGCGCTTCGAAGTCGCCGTGTTCGAAACCCACCAGGACTTCGTCGCCGACCTCGGGCAGCACCATCGCGCCCCGGTCCTTGCCCGCGCCGGGCTGGACCGTGCGCGCCCAGGTGCTGGAGAAGTCCCTGTCCAGCCACGGAAACGCGAGCTTGACGCGGCCGAGATTCGCCGGGTCCTTGAGGTCGGTCACCTGCGCGGGAACGACACCCGGCCACGACGAGCTCTTCGCCCCGCCCGCGACCAGGCCGTAGAGCGAGCGTTCCTGCCGGCCGGACACGGTGAACTCGGTGGTGTAGCCGACCTCGGCGTTGAACAGGTGCCGCGTGCTGGTCAGCGTGTACTTGCCCGAGAACGGCTGGCCGACGCCGGTGAGCGTGACAGCGGCGCCCGCGCGCAGCTTCGGGTTGCCCTTCGCGACGCCGTCGAGTTCGGTGCAGGCGCTGCCGAACCGATCGGCCCGCGCCTTCGCGGTCGCGTCCGCCTCGCCCTGGGCGCGCCGGGGCGAGGCCGCGTCGAGGAACGGTGGGCTCGCGAACTTCCCGGCCAGCGCCACCGGGTCGACGCCCGGCACGTCCGTGCCCGCGTTCTTCGGCGTCGCGGTGGCGGTGATCGCCTGCTTGTTCTCGTAGTCCCAGCCGTTGACCCGCACCTCGGGGACCTGCTCGGCCGCGGTGACGCTGGCGCGCAGGCTGACCAGCGTCCCGTGTGCCTCGAGGACGAGCGGGTCGGCGGTCGCCTTCGTGGTGGTCGAGGGCGCGCCGGACGGCTTCTCCGGGAGTTCGAAGTTCAGCTTCCCGTCGCGGACGGCGATCTGCGCGCCCACCGCGTCGGCCAGCCGGGAGAGGAAGTCCCAGTCGCTGACGTTGTCCTGGCTCAGCTGGGTGTTCGGGCGGCCGCCGAAGCCCTTGACGTTGTCGATCTTCCCGGCCGGGATGTTCGCTCGCTGGGCGACCTTGCGCACGACGTCCGCGATCGTCATGTTCGGGTACGCCGCGACCCGGCGGCCGCGGAACAGCCGGTGCGCGTGGTCGTACCCGCGGACCTCGGTGAACGTGCCGTGCGGATCCAGGTCGATGGCGACCGCGGTGACCTCGCCCGAGAGCAGGTCCTGCGGGCCTTCCGGGTCGGACGTCTGGACCTTCAGCCTGATCTTCGCCCCGACCTTGAACTTGCCCTTGTCCAGCACGACGGATCCAGGGTCGCGGAAGCGCAGCACGAACGTGTCGGGCAGGTTCCGGCTGTCGTCGACGTAGGCGTAGCTGAGCATCACCTTGACGTCGTCGGGCAGCGCGGTGCCCTCGACCTCGACCATCAGCGTGTTCGTGAAGGTCTCGTTAGCCATTGAGCTCCTCCAGCGCGGGCACCAGGAGCCGGGTGCCGGGCCGCAGCCGCATCGGGTCGTCGATGTCGTTGGCGTCGGCGATCTCGCGCCACTTCCCGGCGTCGCCGTAGGCGCGGAACGCCACCGACGGCAGCGAATCCCCGGCGACGAGCACGTGCGTGTCCCGGGCCGCGAGCGCGCCGGACGTCGGGTTCTGGCCGCCCAGCTCGCCCGAGATCTCCTCCAGGTTCACCGTGCAGACCGCGCGCACCGGCGTCCCCGACGGCGTGAACAGCGTGTACTTCGCCGTGACGCTGGCGACGTAGGCGGGGAAGCCGGTCATCCCGCCCCACTTGAAGATCACCCACGGCGGCGAGGGTTTGCGGTGCTGGCGGCTGTCCTCGGTGGCCACGCAGCAGGTGAACAGCTGCTCGACCTTCTTGACGACGGCGTCGTCCATCTTGTCGGTGGCGTCGAGGAACATCTCCAGCGCGAGCTTGGCCGGGTCGGATCCCTTGAACTGCGGAGGCGCGCTCTTCTTGGCGTTGGGCTGCGCGTCGCGGCCCCACTTGGCGTTCTTGCTGAGCGAGAGCTCCTTGGGGTTGAACTGGAACTTGATGTCGAACATCTTCTCGCCGGGCGGCTGCCCGGTCCCGCCGGACTGCGGCGGCTTCCGGACCTCCAGCAGCGCGCGCTGCAGGTTGTTCGGCGCCGGTTCGCCGGAGCCGTAGGCGGCCGGGGGCTGGGACCCGGCCGAGGTGAACGTGACGGGAGAGGACATGGCTAGCCCTTCTTCGCCGGGCTGAGGAAGCCGTGGTGGGCCAGTTCGAGCGTCTCGGTGGCGACCTTGGGCGAGTCGGGCGAGAGCTGCGGCCCGCTCCAGCGCACCGGGACGACGCCTTCCAGCGCCCAGCTGGCGATCACGGTGCCTTCGAGGGTGCGAGCCTCGATCGTGGCGGTCTTGCGCTCGACGCCGCCCGCCAGGCTGGCGAACCACTTGGTGATCTGCGAGCTGGCCGCGGTGACCGGGCGGGACAGCTTGATGTTCGAGTACTTGATCCGGGTCGGCAGTTGCCAGACCATGCCGTTGTTGCCGCCCTCTTCCCGCTGCTCCATCACGAACTCACAGCCCAGCCCGTCGCAGCTGGAGAACACGCCGAGGTTGCCGAGGTTCTTGTCGTCCAGCTTGACGACGTAGCACACGGCGACGGCCTCTTCGGTGTCCGGCATCGGCTTCTCCTTCAGTGCGGGCGGTCGGTGAGCGCGCCGCGGCGCTCACGGTCGAGACGGAGTTCGGTTTTCAGCCGCCGCAGCAGCGGGTCGAACAGTTTCTTGACGAGCTCCTCGGTTTCCGGCGGCGGTGCCGCCGGTGGTGGCGCCGGCGCCGGGGTCTCCAGTACCACCGGCGCCGGGGCGGGCGCCGGGGGTTCCGGCTCCCGTTGGACGATCGGGGCCTCCACCTGCCGTGCGACGACGACCGGCGGGAGGTTCAGCGTGAGAGCTTCGCTGTGGGGTGCCGACCCGTCGGCGGATCGCTGAACCACGGACGGGAAGTCCACTGTGGATGGCCGGCCCTGGACGGCGGTTCTCGCGACCGGCAGTGGTTCGGCGACCGGCGGTTCCGGACTGTCGACGCCGCGCGCGACCGGGAGTGATGCTCGCCGGAACGCCGGCGCTGGGGCGGCCACTGGCAGCGACGTCGGTGTCTCGAGCGCCCGGAAAACCGTCAGGGTGGGCGCGCTTTCGGTGTGGCGCACCGGGCCGGTCGCCAGCGGTGGGATCGTCGGCGCCGGGGCTTCGATAGTCCGCGCCACCGGCAGCGGCGCGGCGGGTATCGCGCGTCCGAGGTCAGTCGACGGCGGCCCAGCGATGCGCCCCAATGTGGCGTTGGGTGCGTCTGACGCACCGAACGCCACATTGGGTGCGTTGGCCCCAAGCGTCAACCAGCTTTCGGCGCGTGACACTGGTGGACCTTCGATGCCCCGAACCACGGGAAGTGTCGGGGTCTCGACGGCTCGCGCCACCAGAAGCGGCGAGTCCTCTCTGGCCCGCGCCCCCGGGAGCGTGGGGGTCTCGATTGTTCGCGTCAGGGGAAGGGCAGCGCCCTCGGCTGACCCCGCCACCGGGGCAGGCGAATCCCCCACCGGCCGCGCGATGGGGAGTGCCGGTGTTTCGACCGGCCGTGTCGTCGGAAGCGGAGACTTCTCGAGGCTCCGCGCCACCGGAAGTGCCGGGATCTCGGCCGGTCGCATCGCCGAAAGCGGTGAATCCTCGAGGCTCCGCGCCACCGGAAGTGCCGGGATCTCGGCCGGTCGCATCGCCGAAAGCGGAGAATCCTCGAGGCTCCGCGCCACCGGAAGTGCCGGGATCTCGGCCGGTCGCATCGCCGAAAGCGGAGAATCCTCGACGGCTCGTGCCACCGGGAGCGCCGGGATCTCGACCGGCCGCGTCGCTTGAAGCGGTGACTCCTCCGCCGCTCGTGCCGCCGTAAGTGCCCGGGTCTCGACCGCCCGGGTCAGGGGAAGCGAAGCGCCCTCCGCCGATCCGGCCACCGGGGCAGGCGAGTCCTCCACCGGGCGCGCCTGGGTTTGGATCGTCCGTGTCAGCGGAAGCGGAGCACCAGCCGATCCAGCCACCGGGCCGGGCGAGTCCTCGACCGCCCGCGCCACCGTAAGTGCCGGGATCTCGATCGACCGGGTCAGGGAAAGCGGTACGCCCGCCGGCGGGCCAGGCGAGTCCTCGACAGCCCGCACCACCGGGCCAGGCGAGCCTTCGACGGCGCGAGTCACCGAAAGCGCCGGGCTTTCGACGGCCCGAGTCGGCAAGGATGGCAAGTCGGCCCGCGCCGCCGGAAGCCGCGGCGTCTCGACGGCTCGCGCCACCGGCAAGGGCGGTGCCGGTGGCGAAGAAACGCTCGTCGAGCCGCCCGGCGGTCCGGGCGGCTCCGTGGTCCCGGACCGGATCTCCGGGGTGTCGAGCGGACGGAAGGTGTTCACCGGCGACGACCGCGACGACGTGACCGCCGGCGGCTCCGGCACCGATTCGGCCACCCGCGAAACCGTCACCTCTCCCGGCGTGGCGGCGTCCGGAACCGGTGACCGGGACGGTGGCGATTCGGGCGCGGAACGCCGGACCGCCGTCGGCAGGCCGGGCGACGGGGTGTCCGCGAGCCGAGACACCGCGACCTGATCGGGCGCCTCGTCGGCCGGGAGGACCGTGGGCTCGACCGCTCCGGCCAGCGGCGCGTCGGCCGGTGGGGACATGCTGCCGGAACCGGGCAGGATCGGCGCGCCGAGTCCGAGCCGTCGCGGCGACGCCTGCTCGGTCCGCTGGACGACCGGCAGCACCGGTCGCTCCGGTCGCCCCGGTTCGGAGGAAGACCCAAGGGACGCCGGTTCCGGAGCCTGAATCGTCGTCACGGGACCGGGCTCGGCCAAGGGCAGCTCCTCGGCCGCCGCAGTGTCCACAGTGTTCATATCGGACGGTTCGGCCGCGGGTTCCGGGAGCGCCTGGACCGTGCGCACCGGCGGGCTCGCCGGGATCACCGCGGCCCTCGTCAACGGCGGCACGACCTCGCGCGACGCGACGACCGGCAACACCAGCGAAGGCGGCGGCGCCGGCTCCTCAGGCAGCGGCTGGACGGCTTCCGCGGCGGGAGCCGGACCCGGGTCCGGACCAGCTGCGGGTTCACGCTGCACCGAGGTCTCCCACAGCCGGGACAGCCCGCTTCGCTTGCGGGTCTCCCGCTGCACCACCGGCATGGCCGGCGCGGGCGTCTCCAGGGTCCGGGGCTGGGCGAGGTCACCGATGACACCGGCGGGTTCCTCCGGGCCGACCCGGTGACCGAGCGGCTCCAGGTAGCCGGGGCTCTGCCAGGACGTCAGCGAAGAACTGAACCGCCGCACCGGGTTGACCAGCGGGTGCTCGGCGACGACGCGCTGGATCGGCGGCACGCTCCGCCATTCCGCGCGGGTCACCGGCAGTGCCGCCGGGGCGGGCGCGGGCGCCGCGGGTTGCCGGGGCGAGCTCGTCTCCTTCCTGCTCCACCACATTTCCAGCGTCACCGTCCCTGGCTCATCCGGGTGTTGATCCGGGCGATCTCGGCGACGTAGGTCAACCGGTCGGGGTGTTCGAGGTCGAGGATGTCGTCGAGCGACCAGTGCAGGTGGTAAGCGACGTACGCGACTTCCTCGTGCAGCCGGTCGGCCGCGTACGTCACGATTCCCCCAGGCGGCCACCGGCGACGTCGACGACGAAGCTGTGGCCGCACTCGGGGCAGGCGACGCCCGCCCTGGTGTGTCCCTCGCTGTTGATCCGGCGGTACATGTCCTGCAGGAAAGCCAGGTCCGAGGCGAACAGGTTCTCGATGATCCCGGCGTGCACGTCGGTGATGTCGCCGATCCGGGTGACCACCCGGGCCAGCAGCACCACCGTGAGGAACGCCGAATTCTCGCGAACCCGGTCGTCCCGCAGCGGGATCAGCTCGTCCCGCGCGGTGGCCAGCCGCATCACCCCGGAGTGGTGCACCTTGCCTTCGTCGTCGACGTACCCGCGCGGGAGCTCGAACGCGAACTCGGTCCGCAGCTTCGGCCGGTCCGCCCGGGGCTCCCCCGCCACCGGGGCGGGGGCCTCCTCGACCGGCGCCGACGCCATCACCCTGCGCATGGGCTCACTCGACTTCCATCTGCTCGTAGGTGATCACGATCTTCTCGGTGAGCACGCTGGTGTCGCCCGCTTTCAGCGAGCCGATCTCCAGGCTCTTCGGCCACGCGTTCGTGAGCTTGTAGCGCTTGAGCGCGGTGCCCTCGTAGTCGTAGACGATGATCGCGCCGCCCTTGCGCGCGGAGCCCATCTTGCCGAAGTGGGCGTCCTTCACCCACTTCTCGAAGCTGTTGTCGTCGGTGAGACCACGGGTCAACGTCACCTCGCCGGCCTTCGGGCGGCCGGGCAGCTTCTTGATGACGTACTTGCCGTCGGCGGTGTTCTGCTTGAGCTCGATGACGTCCTGCTCCATCTTGAGGCCGGAGACCTCGGAGATCTGCTTGATCTGGACGCCGTCGATCTCGAGCCCGAAGGAGTGGCCTACCGCCTTGTCAAGATCGGGAAGTGCCATTGCGATGGAGTCCTTTCACTACTCGTTGACCAGGCTGGTGCCGCCGGACATCTGGGCCAGCCGGAAGATCACGAACTCCGCCGGTTTCACCGGGGCGATGCCCACTTCGCAGATCACCTGGCCGAGGTCGATCCCTTCGGCCGGGTTCGTCTCCCGGTCGCACTTGACGAAGAAGGCCTCGTCCGGGGTGAGCCCGAACAACGCGCCCTTGCGCCACTCCATCACCAGGAACGCGCTGATCGTGCGCCGGATCCGCGCCCACAACGCGTCGTCGTTCGGCTCGAACACGACCCACTGGGTGCCGCCGAGGATCGACTCCTCGAGGTAGTTGAACAGCCGCCGCACGTTGAGGTAGCGCCACGCCGGGTCGCTCGACAGCGTCCGCGCGCCCCAGACCCGGATGCCCTTGCCCGAGAACGACCGCACGCAGTTGACGCCGATCGGGTTGAGCAGCTCCTGCTCGGCCTTGGTCAGGTGCGTCTCGAGCGCGAGCGCGCCGCGGACGACCTCGTTGGCCGGCGCCTTGTGGACGCCGCGGGTGGCGTCGGTGCGCGCCCACACGCCGGCCATGTGGCCGCTCGGCGGGATGAACGTGTTGGTGCCGGTGGCGGGGTCGAGCACCTGGACCCAGGGGTAGTACAGCGCCGCGTACTTCGAATCGTAGCCGGCCCCGTCCATCCGCCAGCTCCGGACTTCCTGGGGGTTGAGCGACGGCGGCGGGTCGATGATCGCCATCCGGTCGCCCATCAGCTCGCAGTGCGCGATCATCGCGAGCTGCACGGCCTTGACCGTGTCCAGGTCGATCAGGTCGCGCTGGTAGGCGGCCATCACGTCCGGCGCCGCGACCATGGTGATCTCGTCGATCGCCTCCAGGCCACCGAACCCGGTGCGGTCGGAGACGTCACCGACGTAGTCCCCGGCCGCGACCCGGCGCGGGACCGGCGGCGTCTGGGCCTCCTTCGCCGGCTCGGTGAGCACCGCGGCGCCCTTGTCGGGCTTGGCGACCGCGCCACCGGTGGCGATCTCCTCGATGGTGATGAAACTGGACTTCTCCCGCACCGCCGTGACGACGTTCTCCTTGGTGCGCTTGGTCGTCACGTTGTGCGTTTCGACGACCTTGCCGTCCTGCTTGACGAGCACGGTGAACCGGTCGTCGGCGGGGTTGTCGCCGGCCGGCTCGGCCACCTCGACGGTGATCTCCCCGGCCTGCTTGCCCTCCGGCAGCTCCTTCGCGACGAAGCGGTAGCCGCCGAGCACGGCCTGGCGTGCGGCGATCTGCTTCGGGGCGGCGCCGTTTTCGTGGGCGCGCGACCCGCCGACGCGGACGATGTAGCAGTTGGTGCCACCGTTGAGGAAGTAGCCGTAGACCGACTGGGCCAGGTAGCAGCCCTCGACGAAGTCGCCGAAGGTCTGCGTGAACTGGCCCCAGTTGGAAACCAGCGTCGGGGTGTTGAAGGGACCGTCCGCCGCGAAGCCGACGAAGGCGGCCACTGCGGTGCCCACGCCCTCGATCGGCCGCGCGCCCGCCTCGACCTCCTCGACGTACACCCCCGGCGTGAGATAGGTGGGCATGCGTGCCTCCCTTGTCGACGCACAAAGTCTTGTCAACGGCGATGTTGCTGCCCACGCGTTATCGGCGAAACGACCGTGCGGATATGCCCGCGGGAACCGATCTCTGCCCTTAAAGGCAACTGCCCGTTCGGGCGCCGCCGCCCGCCCGTCCGGCCGTCGGCAACCGGCCGAACGGGGCCGGCAGTGAAGGCACGCGGGACAGGGCGCCACGGAAACCGCCCGCGCCGGCCGAAGTGAACCTGGAAAGACGCAAAGAAGCCTTGGTCGGCTCAGACCTCTTCGTCGATCTCTTCCTCACGCTGCACGTAGGTCTGAGCCATCTTCTCCTCTTCGGCTTCTTCGGCCTCAGGAGCTGCTTCCTCGCGCTGAACGGCCGCCGAGTCCTCGGAAGAAGAGTGCCCGCCATCCTCACAACGCTGCACCGCCGGCCCAACCGGAGCGGGCGTCGACATCAGCCGGTCCGCGTTCGCCACGGCCTCGCGCTCGAACCGATCGGACGGATCGGAAACCTTCACGCCACCACCGGCGTCCGTCCCGTCCACCGGGCCGCTGCGCTGCTGAACCACATGGGTCAGCTCGTGCGCCAGCATGTGCTTCCCGCCCTCGGACGAGGGGTCGTACTTGTCCCGCTGGAACACGATGTTCGACCCCACCGTGTACGCCTGCGCGTTCACCGACTTCGCCGACTCGTGCGCCGCGCCGTCGGTGTGGACCCGGACGTCGCCGAAGTCCTGCCCGAAGCGGGTCTCCATGTCGGACCGCGTCTCGGTGTCCAAGGGCGCGCCGCCGCCCGAACCGATGACCGAGTGCACCGGTGACTCCTCGACCAGAGTGCTCGCGCCCGCGTTGCCCACCGCGCGCTGCAGGCCCAGCATGCCCGCCGGGCCGAGGACGTCGGTGCGGCCGGCCGCCGCGGCGCGGCCCATCAGGCCGGCCTCGTCCCGGTCGGTCCGATCGCCGCGTGGCCGCGCGTTCGGTTCGAGGTCGGTGTCATGACTGTGCCCGCGCATGGTCAGCTCCCTCCGCCGCCCGTCAAGCTTGCCCCGCCGCCGCGCCGCGCGCCAGACTGGCGTGCGCGGCCGAACGGGCGGCAAAACCTGCCCGGACGGGCAGCTCAGCCGTCCGTCACCATCGCCAGGTACGGGCCGAACTCCCGGTCGAGGCAGAGCCGGCCCAGCTTGCGGTACTCCCGCGCGACCGCGCCGACCAGGTCGCTCATCGCCACCGGGCGGCCCGCTTCGGCGGCCAGGTACGCGCCGGTGACCGCGGCCGAGCGGATGTGCCCGCCCGCCAGCTCGAAGGCCTCGGCGAGGAACCCGAGATCCAGGTCCGCGCCCCGCGGCATCCGGACGCCCAGGCAACGGTCCCACAGCTGGCGCCGGAGTTCGACGTCCGGCAACGGGAAATCCACGATGACGTCGAGGCGCCGGGTGAAGGCCTCGTCGAGGTTCGCCCGCAGGTTCGTGGCCAGCACCGCGATGCCGTCGAAGGTCTCCATCCGCTGCAGCAGGTAGGCGCTTTCGATGTTGGCGTAGCGATCGTGCGCGTCGCGGACCTCGGACCGCTTGCCGAAGATCGCGTCCGCCTCGTCGAACAGCAGGACGCCGTTGACCCCGGACGCCTCGGTGAAGATCCGTTCCAGGTTCTTCTCCGTCTCGCCGACGTACTTGTCGACCACGGTCGCCAGGTTCACGGTGTAGAGGTCCAGCCCGAGCGAGGAGGCGATGACCTCGGCGGACATCGTCTTGCCGGTCCCCGAGTCCCCCGCGAAGAGCCCGGTCACGCCCCGGCCGCGCCCACCGCCCGGGCGCATCCGCCACTCGTCGAGCACCTGGTCGCGGTACCGCGCCCGCGCGGCCAGTTCGTCCAAAAGGGACAGCACGCCGGCCGGCAGCACCAGGTCGGGCCAGCCGACGGCCGGTTCGATCCGCCGCGCGAGCCGTTGCAGGCCGGCGGCGTTCTGGCTCCGCGCGCCCGCGCGCAGGTGAGCCGTCCGGACCAGCCCGTCGTCGGCCAGCGCGGTCACCGACGCCGCCTTCGCCGCGCGGGCGATCTGTCCCGGACCCAGCACGAAGTGCGCGGTCGCCTCCCCCGGGTCGACGTCGGGGGCGAGCCTGCCGTCGAGGCGGCTGCGCCAGAGGTCCGCGCGGCTCGCGGCGGACAGCGGCAACGCGTCGAGCTGCAACGGCGGGGTCGCGCTCCACCGCGGGTCCCAGGACCCGGTGCCGTGCACCACCAGCGGGATCGCCGGGTGCGCCAGCTGTTCCAGCCGCGGGTCGTCCACCGGGCCCAGCACGATCCCGGCGCCGCGCAGCAACGCCTCCCGCCGCAGCGACCCGGTGAGCTCGGCGTGGCCGGGCTCGGCCTGCCAGCGCGCCGCGTCCACCACCAGCGCCGGGAACCCGGCCGCGGCGAGCGCGCCGATGCCGAGCTCCTCGGCGCCGCCACCGGGATGCTCCTTCAGGTAGACCAGCCCGACCTGGCCGCGGATCGCGCGGGCGAGCCGCTCCCGGCCAGGGACGTCGACGAGCTCGGTGCCCAGGTGGGCGCAGCCGGCGAGCTCGGGCGCGAGCCGGTCGTCGCCGAGCAGGTGGTTCACCACCCGGTCGGGGACGCGCAGCGTGCGCGAGAGGAACGGCCGTTCGTCGTCCCCCACGGTGAGCAGGCCGCAGGTGACCAGCGGGGAGTCGGCGTCGAGCCGGGCGCGGCCGGCGGCCGACGCCTCGGGGATCCCGCACAGGCGCAGTGCCAGCCCGGCGGTCGCGCGGCGGCGGGTCACGTCGTCGTTGAGGTAGCCGTAGAACTGCTCGAACCGGCTGTCCAGATCGGGCGCGAGCGCGACCAGCAGCAGTTCGACGTCGACGCCGGTGAGTCCCGCGCGTTCGGCGAGCGGGCGCAGCCTGCCGTCCGGGACGGAGTCCGTGAACGGCGGGAACGGCTCCCGGTGGCCTTCCAGCAGCGCGTCGATCGCCTCGTTCGACAGGTACAGCCCACGAAACGGGTCGTCGGGGTTCGGGTCGGCCGCGCGGCGGCCGTCGACCGCGTCGCGGATGCGCTGTTCGAGGCGGGCCAGCCGCCCGAACAGGTACTCCAGGCTCACCGGGGCTTCCGGTGGGTGCGCGCCATGGCGACCCGGCGCTGTCCTTCGACCGCCCCGTTTTCGCCGACGTGGTGCCCGATGAGCTCACTGGGGCTTCCAGTGTCGAGCCGGAGGCCTTCCTTCGCGGGCGGCCCGGCCGGGTACACGCGTCCACTGTGGATCGGAGCCGAGACGACGACGTCCAGCGACGGCTTGAGCTCGCCACCCAGCGCGGTCCACACGTCGGCGAACGCGCGGTCCTCCGGCGGCGGCAGCGCGACGGTCATCGGCACCGGCAGTCCCATCTCGGCCAGCGACCCGGTGAGCACCTCGACCGGCACGGCCTCGTAGCGCAGCAGGCCGAGCAGCAGGTCCGACAGCACGCGGTGCTCGTCCTCCGGGCGCTGGGTCCACGCGGTGACGAGGTAGGACAGCTTGACGTGCTTGGGCGGCAGGTGCCGCGCCGCGACCTCGCCGCGCTGGTCGTACTCGTTGAGCAGCCCGCGCGAACGGCGTCGCATGTCCTCGCGCACGTCGTAGAGGTAGATGTTGACGGTCGGGGCGTTGCGCCGGGCCGCCCAGTCCTTCGTGGGCGCGTCGAAGGCGACGTCGACCTCGCTGCCGCGCAGCGCCTCGTCCTTCACCAGCCGCCGCAGCGCCTCGTCGACCTCGTGGATCACCGGCGGACCTCCTCGGACAGCGGTCCCTCCACGATGATCGCGGGTGCGCCGATCGGCCAGCCGCGCAGCGGCAGACCTTCGGGTACGCCCGGCTGCCCGTAGGGGCAGGGTCGGCTCCGTTGACGGTGGCCCGCGGAAGCGCCCCAATGTGGCGTTGGGTGCGTTGAATCAGCACTGCGGCGCGGAGCGCCTCCGTTGAGGGCGGTGGTGGGTGCGTTGGATGCACCCAACGCCACATTGGGTGCATCCAACGCACCGAACGCCACATTGGGTGCGCCCAACGCACCGAGCTACTGCACCGGGTTCCAGCCGTCGCCGCCGGCCAGGTACTTCTGCGCCGTGTAGTTCGCCGCCGTCGAGCCGCTCATCTGCGGGCGGTCGGTGGTGCCGGTGCTGGCTCCGGCGCCGGTGTTGCCGTACTCGGTGAACCGGCACGTCTTCCAGGAGAAGCCGCTCATGTCCTGCCAGGCGCCGGCCTGGCGGATGTGCCCGCCCAGCGTCGAATCCCGGACCAGCACCTGCCCGATCGCGTCGGCGGCGCCACCGGCGTGCCAGCAGCGGCCGAGTGCGACGGTGCGCGCCGCGGCCGAGCTCGTCAACGTCGACCTGGTGATCAGGATGCCGTACTTGTTCGCGGCGTTGGTCGCCGCGGCGGTGATGTAGCCGTTGTTGCTGCTGCCGCGGTCCAGCGAGCGGATGGTCGTGGAGTCGATCACCAGCGCGCCGTTGCCGTAGATGAAGTCGACGGCGCCTTCGATGTAGCTCTTGTAGACGTACTGGCGGACCTGCGAGCTCCCGGTGCCGCCCCAGGACAGGAACGTGTCCTGGTAGCCCAGCAGGCGGACGTTGCGGTAGACCTGCCGGTCCCCGCCCGCGTACAGCGCGAGTGCCTGGCTGTCGTGCGCGGCGTAGGTGTTGGCGATCGTCAGTCCCTTGACCGTGGTGTCCTTGGCCAGGTTGAGCACGGTCGCGCTGCCTGAGGTGCCGGCGGTGGAGGCGGGGGTGTTCCCGGTGATCACGACGTCGGTCGCGGTCCCGGTCGTGCCCTGCAGGGTGACGCCGGACTTGCTCGACGGAATGGACACCTGGCCGCGGTAGGTGCCCGGCTTGATGTTGATGACCGAGCCGGACGAGACCGCGCTCAAAGCGGCCTGGATGGTGCTGTAGTTGCCGGAGCCGTCGGCCGCCACGGTGACCGTGGTGGCGGCGTTGGCCGGGGTGGCGAGCGCGACGCCGGCCAGCGGCAAGGCGGCGAGTGTGGTGGCGGCGCGGACCACGACGGTCCGGCGGTTGCCGTGAAGACGCATGCGTGAACCTTTCGTCGGTGCGCCCGGCCCTCAGTAGGGCGCGGTCGTGGGCCAGACGATCGCGCTGGTGGGGACGGACGCGGTGAGCTGCCGGAAATCGGCGGCGGGCAGGACGCCCTGGTCGCGCAGGGCGGTGGCGACGAGCCGGGCGACCTCGATCGCGCCGAATGCCTGGAAGTGCGTGTTGTCCGCGCTGCCGCTGGGATAGTTCGGGTAATTTCCCGCCGGGAAGATCATGAAGTGCTTCTTCGTTCCTTCGACGCCCACGCGGTTCCACAACGCCGTGCTGGCCGCGGTCAAATCGACCAGCGGCACCCGCTTGGCCGCCGCGAGTTCCCGCATCGCCGCCGGATAAGCGCCGTGCGACGGCGACATGACGCCCGCACTGGTGAAGTGACGCCGCTCCACCGGCGTGAGCAGGACCGGGATCGCCCCCTTGGCCCGGCTCTTGTCGACGTACTGGGAGAGGTACTGCTTGTACGTCGTCGACGGCTCGGTGTAGCGAGCCGGGTCGTCGATCTTCTCGTCGTTGTGCCCGAACGAGATCAGCAGGTAGTCGCCCTTCTTGATCAGCCCGAGGATGTGGTCCAGCCGGCCCAGGTCGATGAAGCTCTTGGAGCTGGCCCCCGACTTGGCCACGTTCACCGCCACGGCGTTCGACGTCAGGAACACCGGCAGCGCCTGCCCCCAGCCCGCCCGCGGAGCCTGCGAAGACACGTAGGTCGACGCGGTGGAGTCACCCGCGATGTAGACGTGGACGGGGGTCGCCGCCGAGGCACTCCCTCCCGTGCCGGCCAGGGTGACGGCCGACAAGGCGGCCACCACACCGACGACGGCGGCACGCCGGGCCGCGCGCCGCGGCCACAGCGGTCGGTTCAGCAGCATGCGCAGCCTTCCTCTCGGAGCAGCCGGCCACCCCATTCGACGCGTATTCGACAATCGCCGTTCAACGCCGTTTCGCTGTGTGGAGCGGGCAAAGAATGTGCATCCGGCGCGCGCAGTAAGCGCTTTCTCGAAAGGGTAAGTCAACGATCACGGGGTGTCAACGCGCACCGGACAGCCGCGTCCGGCCCTCCCGGGCACATTGGGGCGCATCAGGTCTCGCGCACGAGCCCGCGGACTGGATGAGGACGATCTCCGTGGCACCCGCGCCGAAATACGCCAGTTCGTGCTGCCGGCCGAGGCGGCGCTGCACGGCCGCGAAAGCGAGCACGAGGCCGCCGCCACAGCGATGCCGCGCGCGGCCGCCCGTTCGGCGTCGCCCGGTTCAGGCACTACCACCGTTCGCGTGTATCTCCCACCGAGCGCAGCAACGCCAGGACCGCGGCCGACTTCGTCTCGTCGAGGAACCGCAGTCCCATGAAGTTGTCGCCCGGGGTGAAGCCGGGCAACGCCCAGATCTCCTCGTACCGCAGCTCCAGGCGCCGGTACCGCCGCAGGCTGTAGACGTTGCTCCACAGGCACTTGCCGGGCTCCGGGTTCCACAGCCGCCGCGCGAACGCGGGGTTGCGGAAGCCGTGCCCCACCTCGGCGATCGCCCGCACGTGCTTGCCGCCGGTGAACAGCACGACGTCGCCGGTGGTCACCGTGTCCATCCGCCGGTCGTACTTGTCCCTCGCGCCCCAGAACCGCGCCCGGCCACCCGGGTGCAGCGCGGTCAGGCGGGCGAGGTCCGTGGGGTCGAGGAGGTCGGCGTGCTCACCGAAGGCCACCGTCCGCTCCAGCGTGACAGCTCCGTACCGGCGCGCTTCCGGGGTGCCGTAGGAAGGCTGGACGAAGACCTGGGCCACGGCCGTACGCTACCCCGGCGACAACGGCCTGGACCAGCCGTCCGTTGTGGACGGACAGGTGCCGGGCTCCCTGATCAGCGGCCGTAGCCCTCGGCGGCCAGCACCTTCCCCATCTGCTCGTAGGCCGCCGGGTCGTCCGGCGCGACCGTGGCCAGGCCGTCGACGTAGCGGTTGTACATGCAGAACGCCGCCGCGATCAGCACGGTGTCGTGCACTTCGACGTCCGTCGCGCCCTCGGCCCGGGCCGCCGCCACCAGCTCGGCGGTGACGGCGCGGCCGGTTTCGCGGACGGCCAGCGCGATCCGCAGCAGGGCCTTGACCCTGGCCGAAACCGGTGCCTCGTCGATGTCCGCGCACGCCGCGTCGACGACCGCCTTGCCGCCGTCGAGGGTCTCGGCCGCCACGGCGGCGTGACTGCCGGTGCAGAACCGGCATTCGTTGCCGTTCGACACCACGGCCGCGATCAGCTCGCGCTCGCCGACGGTCAAGCTGTTCGGCCCGCGCAGGAGGGTCTGCGCCAGCGCGTTCAGCGGCACCGCGGTCTCCGGCCGGAAGGCGAACAGCGACCGGATCCCGGGCAGCTGCGGGTCGAGCGGGATGTGCGGCATCGGTTCCTCCTGGCGGGGGCAAGATCGTCCCTGCGCAGTCTTCCGGCTCGCGGCGGCCGAGCCAACCTCCGTTTTGCCCAACCGGGCAAGATCGGCTCGGCGAAGCGGCCGTGGCCACAGCGGGTGAGCAACGATCGCGGGAAAAGCGTTCCCACTCTGGGGATCTGCCGGTAACGTGCGCGTCCATGCGGGTGATGTGGGGGAAAATTGGACAACCCAGAGTGACCAAACCGTGGCGCGCGGCCCCCAAAGCCGCCCTCTCCAGTCCGCTGACGCTGATCGTGGCGGCCGTGACCTCGCTGCTCGCCTGTTTCCTCGGCACGGCAGCGGTTCTGCAGGCGTCCGCGGCCGGCGGGGCGACGGTCGCCTACCAGACCGGGATCACCTGCCCCGACAGCTACGGCCCGGTGTTCGGCAAGGGCAACATCCCCGTCAAGGACATCCCGGCGCTCACCCAGGCCGTCCAGCGGCACGCGCCCGCACACGGCTTCGGCGCCCCCGTCGTCGGCCAGTACACGCACGTCCTGTTCGGCACCAAGTTCGACGGCGGCCCGAGCTACAAGGTCCGGCTCGCCTCCCGTGACCAGGCCGGCTTGGACAACCTGGCGCTGCAGCAGGGCACCCGCGCGCCCGGGCTGTGGCTCGGCAACGTCCTGGCCGACGGCGAGCACATCCCGGTCGGCGCCAAGCCCAGCTTCCAGGGCGTCGCGCTGCCGCCGGTCACCGGCGTCTACCGCGACCTGGTCGACCCGCCGCCGCGGTGGTGGTGCTCCCAGGAGTCCGGCGCGGTCGTCGACCGGCTGGCCAACGACCCGATCGACTCGATCGTGTTCGCCACCGACCGGAAGTCCTTCGACGACGCGATCCAGGCGATCGGCCTGCCGACGATGCAGTACTTCAACATCTCCTTCTACGAACCGGCGCCGGCCACCCTCAGCGGCGCCGAGGACCTGCTGCGGCGCTCGCGCGACCTCATCGCCGACGTCCGCGCCGACCTGACCGCCCAGGGCCTCGGCTCCCTGGTCGCCGCCGACGTCCCGACGTTCGAACGCTCGGTGCAGATCGCCCGCCAGGCCCGGGACAACGTGTTCGTCTCGATCCTGCCGCTCGCGCTGATCAGCGTCCTGGTCGGCTGCGCGGGCCTCGGCACGGTCGCCCTGCAGTGGTACCAGCGGCGGCACGCGCAACTGCGGCTGCTCTCGGCCCGCGGCAGCGGCCCGGGCGCCCTCGGCGGGCTCGCCGTCGCCGAACTGGGCCTGCCGATCCTGCTCGGCGGCGCCGCCGGCGCGGTCGCCGCGCGGGTGCTGCTGCGCGTGTACGGCCCGCCCGGCATGCCCGACCCGGCGGCGGTGCTGCGAGCAGGCGGGGTCGCGGCGGCGGTGCTGGTGGTCTCGCTGGCGCTGCTGGCCCTCGTCGTGGCCGTGCGCGCGCATCGGGAGTTCGAACTCGGCCGGTCGCGCCGCAAGGGCAACCGCGTGCGGCTGCTGGCGTACTTCCCGTGGGAGCTCGCGACAGCGGGCATGGCCTGGCTCGGCTGGACCCGCCTGGTGCGCTACGGCACCGCGTCCCGGCTGGGAAATCCATTACCGCAGGTCGACCAGCTGGCCCTGACCTACCCGGTGTTCGTCGTGCTGACTGTCGGGCTGCTGACCGCGCGGCTGGCGTGGCTCGCCCTGCACGCGTCCCACCGCGCCCGGTTCTGGTCGCGCCCGGCGCTGCAGCTGGCGATCCGGCGGCTGGCCGGCGCCCGCGCCCCGGTGATCGGGGTGCTCGTCATCGGCACCCTCGCCACCGGCACGCTGGCCACCGGCATCGGCATCGCCCGTGGCCAGGAGGAGGCCCTGGACACCAAGTCGGCGATCTTCGTCGGCAGCAACGCCCGCCTCGACACCGACAGCCCGATCGGGATGGGCGACGTCGCGATGCCGGCGTCGCTGGCCGGCACGAGCACCGTCGTCGGCGAGCTGACCGGCCCCGGCGGCGTGGTGCTGGTGGTCGACCCCGCGACGTTCGCCCGCGCCGCCGCCGTGGACCAGGTGCCGGCCGGCGACATCGACGAGCTGCTGCGGAAGATCTCGCGGCCCGACCCCCGCGGCACGCCGGTGATCCGCGTCGGGCACACCCCCAAGCAGACCGCACAGCTGCCGGCGGGGCTGCCCGACGCCGTCGTCGCCGGCGACCTTCCGGTGTTCCCGATGACCGGCACCTCACCCGGCTACGTCATCTCCCGCACGGTGCTCAGCCACGCCCAGCTGGACGGCGTGCCGAAGTGGAGTGTGCTGACGAAGTCGCCGATGGCGGACGCGACGAGCGCCCTGCGCGCCGCGGGGGTGTTCATCCCGAACCGCGTCAGCCGCGAAACCGCGCTGGACGGCCTGCCGTTCTTCGTCGTGTCGTGGACGTTCTCGTTCGTGGCGCTGCTGGGCGCGGTGCTCGGCGTGGTGGCGATCCTGGCGCTGCTGGTGGCGGTCGAAGTCCGGCGGCGGCAGAACGCGCTGGCCGGAGCGCTGGTGCTCCGCATGGGCATGCGGCCACGGACGCTGCTGGCCAGCCACCTCATGGAGCTGGGAGCGCTGAGCGGGCTGGCGATCGCCGTCGGAGTGGCGTGCGGCGTCTCGGTGGCGGGCCTGTCGGTCCCGCGGTTCGACCCGGCGACGTTCCTGGCCCCGCGCTCCGAACTGCCGGACCCGCTGCCGTTCGTGCTGACGGTGCTGGCCATCGGGGTGCTCGTGGTGGCCCTGGCCGGCTGGATCGCGGTGCGCTCGGTGCGCACCGCCCGGACCGCGGAGCTGATCCGTGCCTGACAAGCCGATTTTCCAGCTGCGCGGCATCGGCGTCGACTACCGGACGCCCGCCGGGGTGGTCACCGGCGTCGACGACGTCAGCTTCGACGTGCCCGCCCGGGGCATGACCGTGTTCGCCGGGCCGTCCGGCTCCGGGAAGTCGACCCTGCTGCGCGTCCTGGGCCTGTTCGAGCCGCCCGCGCGCGGCACGCTGACCTTCCAGGGCGCCGACGTCCGCAAGCTCAAGCACCGCGAACGGCGCGCGCTGCGCCGCCACCACCTCGGGCTGGTGTTCCAGAACCCGGGCGACAACCTGCTCGGGTACCTGAACGTCGCCGACAACCTCCGGGCGGCCGCCGAGGCCGCCGGGACGGAGTGCCGGCCGGACGACATCCTCGGGCAGCTGGGCCTGGACGGCACCGGCGGCTGGAAGATCTCCGCGCTGTCCGGCGGCCAGCAGCAGCGCCTGGCCTTCGGGTGCGTCCTCGCCGCCCGCTCGACGGTGATCCTCGCCGACGAACCGACGTCCCAGCTGGACGAAGCGTCGGCCGACCTGGTGCTGGACACCCTGCGCTACCTGGTCGACCAGGACTTCGCGGTGCTGGTCGCCTCGCACGACGAACGCCTCATCGACCTCGGCGCGCGGGTGGCCCGGCTGCACAAGGGCGTACTCGAAGGCGTCGAAGAACGGGAGTCCCGGCCATGACCGTGCCATCGATGGTCGAAGCCGTCGGCCTGCGCCGCAGCTTCGCCCACCCCAGCGGGGACATCGAGGTGCTGCGCGGGCTGGAACTGCGCGTCGCCGCCGGCGAGCTCGTGACGGTGTCGGGCCGATCGGGGTCCGGCAAGAGCGCGCTGCTGGCGCTGCTGTGCGGCTTCGACTCCCCCGACTCCGGCTGCGTGCTGCTCGACGGCGTCCCGATCGGCGACGCGCCGCCGTGGCACACGTGCGCGGTGCTGCCGCAGGCGCTCGGGCTGGCCAACGAGCTGACGATCGCGGAGAACGTCGCCCTGCCGCTGCGGCTGCGGTCGGACGTCCCGCGCCCGTCTCCCGCGGCGATCCGGAACCGGGTCACCGAGCTGCTCGACGAGCTGGGCATCGGCGAGCTCGGCGACCGCTACCCCCTGGAGGTGTCGTTCGGGCAGCAGCAGCGGGTGGCGCTGGCCCGCGCGGTCGCCGGCAGGCCGCGCGTCCTGCTCACCGACGAGCCGACGGCGCACCTCGACGCGGGCAGCACCCCACGGGTGCTGCGGCTGCTGCGCCGCTGCGCGGCGGAAGGAGCGGCGGTGATCGTCGCGACCCACGACGACGAGGTCCACCGCATCGCCGACCGCCGCGTCCGCCTCCTCGACGGCGTCCTCACCGCCCTGCTGGACTGACCGGCCGTTGAGCGCCTTGAGCAGAGCGGCGAGGGCCTGCTCGATGTCGGCGGAGGCCACCTTCGCCACGGAGGTGTCCGAGGTGCGCGGACATCCGAGGCGGCGGCGAACGGCGCCTTGACCGTGGCGATCTTGTAGTCACGGCCAGCGACGTTGACCATGTTGACGCGTGCGCGCAGCACGAACGGAATCCAGAAAGCTACGGCGTCCACAACTGGGCCCGCGGACACCCGGTCGAGCTGTACCGCTTCCTCGGCGGGCTGCTGACACGCCCAGCAGCAGCAACTCCAGCTCATGCGGTTCGTGGCGAACCCCGGAAAGAACCACAGGTCAGCGGCGCGGCGGGTAATGTCGGCCGCCCTGCTCCGGCGGCGGGCCCTGGAAGCGGCCCTCGGCCGGCATGTACGTCGTCCCGCCCTCAGCCCCGGACGGCGGGACGGGGTTCGCCGGGTCGCGCTGGGCCTGCTCGGCTTGGCGACGGGCGTGCCCGGAGTGGCCGCCGTGTTGCTCGGCGTTTTCCCGCATCCTGGGGATCTCGTGCTCGGCCTTGTCCAGCCAGCTTTCCCAGCGCGAACGCATCGGCCCGATCAACCCGCCGCCGACCCCGACCACGGCAATGCCGCCGACAGTTGCGAGGACGGTGATCAGGACAGGGGTCGTGACGGTGGTGGCGATCCCGATCTGATTGAGGGCGGCGATGACACCGAGGGCGAGGATGAACACCGAGGCGATCGTGCCCAGCACCCGGCCGTAGGTCAGCCCGGAGAGGCTGGCACCGATCAGGTTCTTCACCGCGGCGGCGACCGCGGCGGCCACGACGATGATCACGATCGCGACGATGACCCGCGGCAGCCACGCGACAATGGCTGTCAGCAGGTCGGAGACCGGGTTGGGGCCCCAGACGCTGAACGCGATCTGCAAGGCGACCAGCAGGATGGCGTAGTAGACGATCTTCGCGACGATGTCGGAGGCGTCCATCGAGGAGCGTTCAAGTGCGGTCTTGATGCCGCCGCGCTCGACGAGCCGGTCGAACCCCACCCGCTCCAAAATCTTGCCGACCAGCTTGGCCAGGCCCTTGGCGATCAGCCAGCCGATCACCATGATGATCAGGAACGCGAGCAGTTTCGGGACGAACGTCGCCACCGTGCGCCAGGCGTCGGAGATCCCGCCGCTGATGTCGACCGCGGCCAGGTAAGCCGGCGCGGATGTGGGATTCATGGGTTCGTGTCCTTTCCAGTGCAGCAGGTCCTCTCGCTCCCCGCATTCCCGGGCACTTCGAACGAGTGGTGACGGCGACTTCCCCGCATGCGCGGCTTCAAACCCGTGAACGAGGCGCGCCGAGGTTTCTTGAGTTGCATCGACGCTGGTCAGCGGGCTGGAAAGGACTACTGGCCGCCCGGCGGGAAAGTGCGCAAATCCCCCCGCGCGGGGGGTGCGAGGTTTTATTCAGCGGAGGTAGAGGTACTAGATGTCAGCCCTTCGTCGACTCTTTTTTCGTTGCCGCGCCTTCCCCTGGGCCGCAGCGGCACTGACCCCAGCCCCATTCGTCGGGGCGCACTCGACGACCCGGACGGGTGAGGCCATTTGGGGGTTCGCCTTCTCGTCTCGACGAGTTCTCGGACCGGCTCGGCGCACGAGTTTCGCGCCGAAGGCGCCCGGTACTGGCGAGGAGGCCAGTACCGGGCCGCGCAGCGAGTCGTCAGGAATCGAGAAGCGCCGGTCAGCGGGCGGGCATAGCGTCGTCGCCGTACCACACGACGACGTCAGGAGCACCGCATGACCACCCAGGGAATCAAGACCGTCCTGCACCCCGTCTCCGACCTGGCCGCGGCCAAGGCCGTCTACACCGCCCTGCTCGGCACCGAACCACAGGCCGACGCGCCCTACTACGTCGGCTACGACACCGCGGGCCAGCACATCGGCCTGGTGCCGAACGGCGCGCAGCAGGGCATGACCGGGCCGGTGACGTACTGGCACGTCGCCGACATCGAGGCGAAGCTCGCCGAAGTGACCGCGGCCGGCGCGAAGGTCAAGGACGAGCCGAAGGACGTCGGCACCGGCCGCCTCGTCGCGACCTTCACCGACCCCGACGGCAACGTCCTCGGACTGCTCCAGGACCCCGAACAGGCCTAGTCCAGCGCGGTCGAGCGGCTGACGTCCTCCCAGGCGGCCAGATCCGCGGCCAAGGCCTCGTGCTGCGCCCGGATCGCGTCCACCGCGTCCGCGCCCAGCGCGAGGCGCAGCGGCGCGTCGTCGCGGTCCACCGCGCGGAGGATCGCCGCCGCCGCCTTGGCCGGGTCGCCGGGCTGAGCGCCGTCCATGGCCTCGACCGCCTCCCGCGTGCCCGAGGTCGACACGGCGTAGGCGTCGATCGTGCGGGAGCGGTGCATGCGGCCGCCACCGAACTCGGTGCGGAACGCGCCGGGCTCCACGATCAGCACCCGCACCCCGAACGGCGCGACCTCCGCGGCCAGCGCCTGCGACAGGCCTTCCAGCGCGTACTTCGCCGCGCAGTACGCGCCGAAGCCCGGCATCGACAGCTGCCCGCCCATCGAGCTGATCTGCACGACCGTGCCGCTGCCCTGGGCGCGCAGGTGCGGCAGCACGGCCTTGGTCACCTCGACCGCGCCGAAGAACATCACCTCCATCAGGCCACGCAGCTCGGCCATGGTGAGTTCCTCGACCGCGCCGACCGAGCCGTTGCCGGCGTTGTTGACCACGACGTCGATCCGGCCGAACGCCTCGAGCGCGGTCTTGACCGCCGAGCCGACCTGCCCGGGGTCGGTGACGTCCAGCGCCGCGGTCCGGACCCGCTCACCACCGCGCTCCTGCAAGTCCGCCAGCGTTTCCGGCCGCCGCGCCGTGGCCAGCACCCGGTCGCCCGCGGCCAGGGCCGCCAGCGCGATCTCCCGGCCGAAGCCGGCGGAGCAGCCGGTGATCAGCCAGACCCGGCCGTCGGTGTTCGTCATCTTCGCGTTCCTCCCAGTGGTTTCCTCCTTCCATCCTGGGGAAGATCACGCCCGCGCCGCCAACACCGATGTCCTGCCGGAGCTACAGTCAGAGCCTGTGACCCCCGAGTTGCGGCAGCTTCGCTACTTCGTCGCCGTCGCCGACGAGACCAGCTTCACGCGGGCCGCCGCCGGGCTGCACATCGCCCAGCAGTCGCTGTCGCAGCAGATCACCGCACTGGAACGGAATCTGGGTGCCCGGCTGTTCCACCGGGACGCCCGCGGCGCCCGCCTCACCGCCGTCGGAGAACTGTTCCTGCCGGAGGCCCGCGCGGTGCTGGCCCGCGCCGACGAGGCCGTCGCGACGCTCGGCCGGGCGGTGCGCGGCGAGATCGGCAGTGTGCGGCTCGCGTTCCTCACCACCACGGCGAACTACCTGCTGCCGCCGGTGGTCCGGGCGGTCCGCGAGCGGTTCCCCGGGCTCGCGGTGACGACGGCCGAGGCGTCGATCGCCGAACTCGTCGACGGCCTGCGCGAGGGCCGGTTCGACCTGGCGTTCACCCGGCCGCCGCTGGTCGAGGGCCTGGCGTCACGGACACTGCTCACCGAAGAGGTGTGCGCCGTCCTCCCCGCGGAGCACCCCCTGGCCGGGCACACGCGCTTGACCCTGGCGGACCTGGCCGCCGAACCGTGGGTGCTGACCCCGCGCGGCAGCTGGGAACCCTGGCACCGCAGCTACGACGACGACTTCGCGGCCGCCGGCTTCACCCCGCGCGTGGTCCAGCGGGCGGCCACCGTGCAGGGCCTGCTGGGCCTCGTCGCGGCCGGGGTCGGGGTCACCCGGCTGACCCGCTCGTCCCACAGCCTCCGGCGCACCGGCGTCGCGTTCGTGCCCCTGGCCGGCGACGTCGCCCGCACCGAGCTGGTGTGGCTGCCGCGCAACGACAATCCGGCCCTGGGCACGATCATCGACGTCGCCGTCGAGCTCGCGGCGACCACGGACCTGACTCAGGCAGGCTGACCGATTTCGGTCGGCAGCCCGGCGTTCACCCAGTCCTCGATGCCCGCGGCGTACTTGCGAACGTTCGTGTAGCCCAGCCGTTCCAGCTGCGCGGCGACCTGGCCGCTGTTCGCGCAGGCCGGGTTGGAGCAGTAGGTGACGATCGCGGCGGCCTTGTCCGGCAGCAGTGCGGGCGCCTTCGCCGCCACGTCGTCGGCGACGAGGTTGATCGCCCCCGGCAGGTGCCGGGCGGCGTAGTAGGAGTCCGGGAGCGCGTCGACGAGGACGATCTCGCCGGTCTCGAGTCCCGCTCGCACGGCGTCACGGTCGATGGTGCTGGTCATGGTGTCTCTCCTTCAGAAATTTCCGGGGCTGCGCCCCGGGCCGGGGGCTCCGCCACCCGGACCCCCGAAAAGCATCAAAAGGTCTTGGCGGCGTCGCGGGCCGCCTCGTGCGCGATCCGGGACAGTTCCTCGGCGTCACCGGTCAGGGTCGGGTGGAACCGGATCTCGGTGACGTCGTCGATGCCGGCCCAGTTCAGCCAGCCGGTGAAGAACGGCGCCTGGAAGTCCGCGCCGAACTCCGGCCCGAGGCCGGGGCCCCACACCGCGCTGGTGTAGACGACGGCGGCGCGCTTGCCGCGGCCGGCGAGCAGGCCTTCGTACCCGGTCACCGGGTCGACCCCGAACATCAGTCCCGGCTGGGACACGACGTCGACGAACTGCTTGAGCACGTACGGCACGCCGGAGTTCCACATCGGCACGCTGAACAGGATCCGGTCGGCGGCGTCGAACCGGGCGAAGGCCGCCTTGGCCGCTTCCCAGGCCTCGGCTTCGTCGCCCTCAGGGGTCCCGCCGCCGAAGACCGTCATCTTGGCGCGTGCGGCGGCCGGGCCGAACGCCGGCAGCGAGCCGTCCCAGAGGTCCCATTCTTCGACCTCGGCGTCCGGGTGGATGGCGCGGTAGGTGTCCAGGAAAGTAGCTGCCACGCGCAGCGACTGGGAGTCCTCCCCCCGTGGAGACGCGGAAATGTGCAGCAGATCAGGCATGTCGGTGCTCCTGGTAAGGGTGCCGGCTTTCGCCGGACGAAGAATCGGACTAGAGTCCGCTTATGCCTTCGAACCGTAGCGGACCGGAGTCCGCTTCGTCAACGCCGACGGAACTGCCCGTCCTCGGCGCCCCCGTGCGCGAACGGGCCGACGCCGCCCGCAACCGGATCCGCGTCCTCACGGCCGCGGAAGCGCTGTTCGCCGAACGCGGCGTCGACGCGGTGACCATGGACGACGTCGCGAGCGCCGCCGGCGTCGGCAAAGGCACCCTCTACCGCCGCTTCGGCGACAAGGGCGGCCTCGCCATGGCCCTGCTCGACGAACGGGAACGCGAGCTGCAGGAACGCATCCTGACCGGCCCGCCGCCCCTCGGCCCGGGCGCCGGGCCCGCGGACCGACTCAGCGCGTTCGTCGAGGCCTATCTCGATTTCCTGAGCCGGCAGCTCGACCTCGTCCTGCTGTCGGAGACCGCCACCACCGGCGCGCGGTTCCGGACCGGCGCCCACACCCTGTGGCGCCGGCACTGCCGGCACCTGCTCCGCACCGGCGGCGCGACCGACCCCGAGATCGCCGCGGACGTCCTGCTCGCGGCACTGGCGGCCGAGCAGGTCCGGCACTGGCTGGGCGATCGCGGAATCAGCCTGCCGACGCTGGCGGAGTCACTCGTCCGGCTGGCGAGGACCTGGCTGCCGGAGTGATCAGTGACGCACCGTGCCCAGGACCGGTTCGATCACCCCATCCGTAGAATCGACGGCGATGCGACGTCTTCGGTGGTACTGGGGGGCCCTGGTCCTCGCCAGCGTGGCCCTGATGGTCGGGCTCTTCGTCTTCTTCGGCTCCGAAAGCAAACCCGGGCAGCCCCAGCCGCGGCAGGGCCCACCGGGCACCGGACCGCTCACCGTCGTCGCGATGGGCGACAGCACAGTCTCCGGCGAAGGCGCCGGGCAGTACACCGCCGCGACCAACGGCCAGGGCGGCAACTGGTGCCACCGCTCCCCCCACGCGTTCGTGGAAAAGATCGCCGTCCCCGGCGTCACCGCGCACGTCAACCTCGGCTGCTCCGGCGCGCCCGCCGAACAGGTCGCGCTCGGCGAGGCCAAGCAGTGGACGGAAGGGTCGCAGGCGGGGCAGCTGGCCGCACTGGTGAGGGACCACCGGGTGGCCGCGGTGGTGATCGCGGTCGGCGCGAACGACGAGCCGAAGTTCTCCAACCAGGTCAACGACTGCTTCAAGGCGTGGTTCAACGCCGGCGGCCCGCCGTGCAGCACGGTGCTGAAGCAGACCTGGCAGTCCAAAGTGGACGCGATGGTGCCGAAAGTCGCGGCCGCGGTCTCGGACGTGAAGAAGGTGCTGGCGCAGGCGGGTTACGTGCCCGCGGACTACCAGCTGATCCTGCAGTCCTACGCCGCCCCGATCGGCCCGGACCTGCCGGAGGACCTGCGCAACCTCAACGGCTGCCCGTTCCGGGTCGAGGACCTGCGCTGGATCTCCCAGACCGGCATCGGCGTCCTGTCATCCGGCCTGAAGGCGGCCGCGCAGCAGGCGGACGCCCGGTTCCTCGACCTGGCGAAGGCGGGCGCGAAGCACGAGGCGTGCAGTGGCGGCGCCAACCCGGCGACGGAGTGGTTCACCCGGCTGACGCTGCAACTGGCCGACCTGGGCCGGGCCGAACGGGCCGGGCACGCGCTGCAGGAGTCGTTCCACCCCAACGCCGCCGGGCACACCGCGATCGCGAACTGCCTGACGGAGTTCATCGCGGCCCGGGACGGGAACGCGTCCTGCCTGGCCGGCGCGGACGGCAAACTCCACCCGGCGCCGGAGGTCGTGGCCCGCTGACCGGAAGGGTCGCCCCGGGCCTCAAGCGCCCCAATGTGGCGTTGGTTGCGTCCAACGCACCCAATGTGGCGGGGGGGGGGGGGGGGGGGGGGTGCAGTCGGACAGATAAATGATTATTTTATTGTTGGGTGGTTG
>NZ_JBFBBN010000012.1:0-99748 GCF_040682715.1 Amycolatopsis sp. NPDC051128
GTGGCCTGCTCATGAGCATCGCCCCCATGCCCCCGGCGCTGGCCCTGGCCGGTATGGGAGCGTTCACCGCAGCCGTAGAGCTGACACCCGCACTGCGCCACATTGGGTGCGTCCAACGCAACCAACGCCACATTGGGGCGCATTCATGACCGCGTTCAAGGTGACCGTCCCGGCCTCCAGCGCGAACCTCGGGCCCGGCTTCGACGCCTTCGGCATGGCGCTGGGCCTGCACGACGTCGTGGAGGTGCGGGCCACCGGCTCGGGGCTCAAGGTCGAGGTGTTCGACGCCGGCGCGGGCGGGGTCGCGGACGTCTCCACCGACGAGACCCACCTGGTGGTGCGCGCGATCCGGCGGACCTGCGCGCACCTCGGTGTCGAGCCGCCCGGCCTGCACCTGAGCTGCTTCAACGCGATCCCGCACGCGCGCGGGCTCGGCTCGTCCGCGGCCGCGGTGGTGTCCGGCGTCGCCGCCGGGTACGCGCTGGCGGGCCGGGAAATCGACGCGTCCGGCGCGCTGCAGCTGGCCGCCGGCTTCGAAGGCCACGCCGACAACGCCGCGGCGAGCCTGTTCGGCGGGCTCGTCGTGGCCTGGTGCGACGGCGGGGAGTTCCACGCCGAGCGGCTGACGCCGCACGCGTCGATTCGCCCGGTCGTGGCCGTGCCGTCGGTGCGCTCGGCCACCGCGACCACGCGCGGCCTGCTGCCGGCCACCGTGCCGCACGCCGACGCCGCGCACAACGCCGGCCGCGCCGCGCTCGCCGTGCACGCGCTGACGGCGAAACCGGAGCTCCTGCTGGCCGCCACCGAAGACCGGCTGCACCAGCACTACCGCGCTCCCGCGTATCCGGCGAGCACCGCGCTGGTGAGCACGCTGCGTGCACACGGCGTGCCTGCCACGATCTCCGGCGCCGGTCCGACGGTGCTCGCGCTGACCACCGCCGGAACACTCCCGCCGGAGGTGGACGTCACGGGCTTCGAAGTCCTCGAGCTGCCCGTGGATCTCACGGGTGTGCAGGTTGCGGCTCAGTAAAGGCTGGGTCACGTGCACGGGGTGGAGGCCGCCACGCGGGGGGTGGTTGTTGCACCCGGCACTCGCGCGGTCTACCCTCGGGGGCGTTCGATCACCGTGCGTTTCCGCACCCGATGCCGGTCCCGGGAAATCTCCCGGATCGCATCCTTCGTCGATCCGCCGAATCCGCACCGCCTGGCACGCGGGGTAACGCGGAGGGACGCAGGCGGGTTTCCGGTCTCGGCGGTGCCGAATTCCGTGTCCTCCGAATGGAGGACGCAAACCCCTGTGGTGGAGGCGCTCCCGCTGTGTTTCGCACGGCCGAAGAGCTCATCTCCCGTATCAGGGGGCAGATACGCCGGTTCGCGATCAGAAGCGAGCGGCAGTCCGCTGATCCGCCTGGAGGCGTGGATCGGTCAGGAAGGACATGTGTGAGCAACACCGATCTTTTGAGCGAAGTGGGTAGCGACACGGCCGGATCGAACGGCACCGCCCCCGCTCCCAAGCGGACGGTCGGCGGGCTGACCGGCAAGACCGTCGCCGAACTGCGTTCGCTGGCTGGGGAACTCGGCGTCGGCGAGACGACGGGCATGCGCAAGGGTGACCTGATCGCCGCGATCCGCGAGCGTCAGGGCAAGTCCCGCAAGCCGCGTGCGGCGGCCGAGACGCTGCCGCTCGAGGGCGTCGGCGAGCCGCCCAAGGCGGCCGCACCCAAGGCCGAGGCGCCCGCCGCCCCGGTCGAGACCAAGCCGGAGCCGAAGGCCGAGGCCAGGGCCAGCGCGCCGCCGGCGGACGTCCAGCCGCAGGCCGAGCGCCCGCAGCAGGACAAGCAGGACGGCCAGCAGGGTCAGGACGGCCAGCCCGAGGAGGGTGGCCGCAGCCGCCGTCGTCGTGGCTCGAACCGCGCCGCCGGGGCTCCCGACGGCCAGAGCGGGGGCGACCGTCAGCAGAGCGGCGAGCGCCAGCAGAGCGGCGAGCGCCAGCAGAGCGGCGAGCGCCAGCAGGGCCAGAGTGGCGACCGCCAGCAGGGCGGCGGCAACCGCGACCAGCAGCGTCAGGGCGGCAACCGCAATGACAGCCGCCAGGACGGCAACCGCCAGGACGGCGGCCGTCAGCGCAACCAGCAGGACGGCAACCGCGGTGGCGGGCAGGAAAACAACCGCGACAACCGGGCCCAGCAGCAGGACGACGACGAGGAAGGCGGCCGCCGCGGCCGTCGCTTCCGCGATCGCCGTCGCCGGGGCAGCGGGGGCGGCCAGCGTGACGCCGGCTCGCCGGACACCGAGATCCGCGAGGACGACGTCCTGCTGCCCGTCGCGGGCATCCTGGACGTGCTGGACAACTACGCGTTCGTGCGCACCTCCGGCTACCTCGCCGGCCCGAACGACGTGTACGTCTCGCTGTCGCTGGTCCGCAAGTACGGCCTGCGCCGCGGTGACGCCATCACCGGTGTCGTGCGCCAGCCGCGCGACGGCGAGCAGCAGCGGCAGAAGTTCAACCCGCTGGTGCGCGTCGACTCCATCAACGGCCTGGAGCCGGACGAGGCCAAGCGCCGCCCCGACTTCACCAAGCTGACCCCGCTGTACCCGAACGAGCGGCTGCGCCTCGAGACCGAGTCGCACAAGCTCACGACCCGCGTGATCGACCTGATCATGCCGGTCGGCAAGGGGCAGCGTGCCCTGATCGTGTCGCCGCCGAAGGCCGGTAAGACCACGATCATGCAGGACATCGCGAACGCGATCTCCACGAACAACCCCGAGTGCCACCTGATGGTCGTCCTGGTCGACGAGCGTCCGGAAGAGGTCACGGACATGCAGCGCTCGGTGAAGGGCGAGGTCATCGCCTCGACCTTCGACCGGCCGCCGGCGGACCACACCTCGGTCGCGGAGCTGTCCATCGAGCGGGCCAAGCGCCTGGTCGAGATGGGCCACGACGTCGTCGTGCTGCTCGACTCGATCACCCGCCTGGGCCGGGCCTACAACCTGGCGGCCCCGGCGTCCGGCCGGATCCTGTCCGGTGGTGTCGACTCGACCGCGCTCTACCCGCCGAAGCGGTTCCTCGGCGCGGCGCGCAACATCGAGAACGGCGGCTCGCTGACCATCTTCGCCACGGCGATGGTGGAGACCGGTTCGACGATGGACACGGTCATCTTCGAGGAGTTCAAGGGCACCGGTAACGCGGAGCTCAAGCTCGACCGGAAGATCGCCGAGCGCCGCGTGTTCCCGGCTGTCGACGTCAACCCGTCCGGTACTCGTAAGGACGAGCTGCTGCTCAATCCGGACGAGCTGGCCGTGACCGTGAAGCTGAGCCGGGTGCTGCACGCGCTCGACTCGCAGCAGGCCATCGACCTGCTGATCTCGCGGCTCCGCAAGACGAAGACGAACACCGAGTTCCTGATGCAGGTGTCGAAGACCGCCCTCGGCGGCGGCGAAGACGACTGAGTCCTGACTGCGGAAGGGCCTTCCCGGGGTGCCTGGGGAGGCCCTTCCGCGTCGGGAATAGCTGGTCAGCGGGGTACGTTCCAGTACTCGTCAGCCCGTCTGGCAGAATCACCCGCTGAAGTCCGGCGCCGGTTCACCCCGAGAGAACTGCTGGGGACCCGGAGCCAACGAGAGAGGACACCATGAAGAGCGGTATTCACCCCGAGTACGTGGTCACGAACGTGAACTGCGACTGCGGTAACAGCTTCACCACGCGCAGCACCAAGACCAGCGGCAACATCCACGTCGAGATCTGCTCGAACTGCCACCCGTTCTACACGGGCAAGCAGAAGATCATGGACACCGGTGGCCGGGTCGCGCGCTTCGAGGCTCGCTACGGCAAGCGCCAGAAGTCGGCCGACGCCAAGTAGCTTGATCAACGGCGCCCACCCGGTCATCCGGGTGGGCGCCGTTTCTTTGAACAGGCACGGTCGTGTTTGGTCTTTCCCGGGCTGAGAGGTGGCAGAGGTGGATTCGAGCTCGCTCAAGGGGCTGCTCGCCGAACACGCGGAGCTGGAGACGCAGCTGGCGGATCCGGCGGTGCACGCCGACCAGGCGCGCGCCCGCAAGCTCGGCCGCCGCTACGCCGAGCTGACGCCGGTGGTGCGGGCCGTCCACGAGCTGGACACCACCCGCGACGACCTCGCGGCCGCGCGGGAGATGGCTTCGGAGGACGCGGAGTTCGCCGCGGAGGCCGAGGAGCTGGCCGCGCGGATCCCCGAGCTGGAGTCGAAGCTCACCGAGCTGCTGCTGCCGCGCGACCCGTACGACGGCTCCGACGTCGTGATGGAGATCAAGTCCGGCGAGGGCGGCGAGGAGTCGGCCCTGTTCGCCGGCGACCTGCTGCGGATGTACCTGCGCTACGCCGAGCGCCACGGCTGGAAGGCCGAGGTCCTCGACTCGGTGGACTCCGACCTGGGCGGCTTCAAGGACGTCACGCTGTCGATCAAGAGCCGGACGGCCGACGTCGACGGCGTCTGGTCCCGCCTCAAGTTCGAGGGCGGCGTCCACCGCGTCCAGCGCGTGCCGGCGACCGAGTCACAGGGCCGCATCCACACGTCGGCGTCCGGGGTGCTGATCTACCCGGAGCCGGAGGAGGTCGAGGTCGAGATCGACCCGAACGACCTGCGCATCGACGTGTTCCGCTCGTCGGGCCCCGGCGGCCAGAGCGTCAACACGACCGACTCGGCGGTGCGGATCACCCACCTGCCGACCGGCATCGTCGTGTCCTGCCAGAACGAGAAGTCCCAGATCCAGAACCGCGCGCGGGCCCTGCAGGTGCTGCAGGCCCGGCTGCAGGCGATCGCGGAGGAGGAGGCGGCCGCCAAGGCGTCCGACGCTCGCCGTTCGCAGGTCCGCACGGTCGACCGCTCGGAGCGGATCCGCACGTACAACTTCCCGGAGAACCGGATTTCGGACCACCGGGTGAACTACAAGTCGTACAACCTGGACCAGGTCCTGGACGGCGACCTCGACGGGGTGTTGAACGCACTGGCGACGGCGGACCGCGAGGAACGCCTGGCCTCGCAGTCCGGCTGACGATCCCCGGCCCCGCCGCCCGCTCAGCGGACGGCGGGCTCCTCCGGCTCGCGGAACGCGTCGAACACTTCGGTCGCCGGCTCCGGCTCCTCCTGAGCAGCTTCTTCTCGCACCGGCGGAGCCGGCCGGGGGAACAAGCTCAGCACCGCGAACACCGCCGCCAGGAAGGTCGGGAACAGCGTCAGCAGCTGGTGCTTCACGCCCTCGACGCCCTCCCCGAGCGCGGACAGCCCGAACTGCCCCACCGCGAACAGCAGCAGGAAGAACACCACGACCCCGTACTCGCGCCCGCGACGGCGGAAGGCCCGGACCCCCGCCCAGCCGATCAGCAGCCAGAACGGGACCAGCAGGAACAGCCCCAGCGGCGCCGCCAGCGCGGACAGCCCCGACAGCACCGGCACGCGGTGTTCCTGGGACATCGGCGGCAGCCCGGACGTGTCGGCGAAGCTGCCCAGCCGCGCCGGGCGGGCCGTGAGCGTGTCCACCGCGCCCTGCTGGAGGATCTGCAGCGTGCGCAGCGGGTGCGAGGAGTAGTACTGGACCACGTTGCGGCGGCTGATCTTGTCGCGGAAGCCGTTGTAGTCCGCGTCCTTCCAGGGGCTCGCTTCCCACCAGCCCGTGCCGACGAACTTCTTCGCGCTCGGCGGCAGGCCCAGCGCCGCCAGGTCGGCGCCCGTGTCGTGCTTGCCGTCCACGATGCTGTCGAACACCACGTGGTACATGTTCGCTTCGCGGTACTCGGCGTTCGCCGGATCGCCCTGCGACTGCACCAGCGCCGTGCCGGTGCCGACGACCACCAGCACGCCCAGCGGCAGCGCCCAGCGCGCGAGGCCCCGCTTCCCGAGCGGCCGGATCAGCGCCAGCGCCAGCACGAACAGCGGGATCAGCAGCAGCGTCTGCGACTTCGCGTTGATGCCGATCAGCGCGCCCACCACGGTCAGCGCCGCGCCCCAGTACCGCCAGGCGCCCGTGCGGTGCATCAGCAGCAGCCCGCCCGCGATCAGCAGCATCCCCAGGAACCCGGCGCCCTCGCTGAGCACCGAGGCGAAGTAGCCGAAGAACGCCGAATCGGCCATCACGAGCAGCAGCAGCACCGCGGCGATGACGCGGTTACGGCGGCTCAGCTCCAGGCCGAGGACGGTGGCCGCGACACCCACCGCGACGAGCACGCACGTGATCGCGCCGAGCACCAGCAGGTTGAGCTCCGCCGACGAGCCGAGCACCTTCCCCAGCTTGCTCGCGAACCAGTCGAGCCACGCCTGGCTCGAGATGTAGTCGCTGCGGCAGGCCTGACCCGGCCCGTAGCTGAAGTGCACGTAGAACTCGGATTTGAGCTCGGGGTGCCGGCCGCCGAGGTCGCACAGCAGCCGCCAGCCGTCGCCGTTGTCGGCCATCCCGATCGGCCTCGGTACGAGGAACCGCACCAGCAGCACGCCGAGGGAAAGGACGAAGACGCCCAGGCCGAAGCGCAGTTCACGGAATCGCACCCGGAACAGCGTACGAGATCACGCTGAGTCGGCGGGTGTCGCACCGGGAACCGGGCTCACCGGCCGGTGCCGGAACACGACGTAGTGGTAGAGCAGGTAGTTCCAGAACAGCCCGACGACGATCGCGGCGCCCTTCGGCACCAGCAGGTTGACACCGGGGAACAGGTGGCTCACCAGCCGGATGACGAAGAACTGCACCACCCAGAGCCCGAACGCGGTGACCCCGAAGAACAGCAGTGCCTGGCGGCGGAGGTCGCCGTCCTTCGCCCGGAACGTGAAGTTCCGGTTCAGCGTGAACGACAGCAGCATGCCCGCCGTCGTCGAGCCGAAGTTGGCGAGGAACGTCGGCACGCCCAGCGTCGCCAGCAGCGCGTAGCCCAGCACGTCGACGAGCGTGTTGCCGATCCCGACGATCCCGAAGCGCACCTGCGTGGCCGTGACGAGCCTCATCGGGCGGCGCTCCGGCTGTCTTCGCCCGCTTCCGCGCCGGCGGGCTCCCCGGCGCCGGTGCGCACCGACGCCACCGTGTACAGCGGCCGGTTCTGCACCTGCGAGTACGTGCGGCCGACGTAGCTGCCGAGCACGCCGAGCATGATGATCTGGATGCCGCCGAGGAAGAACATCGCGATGGTGATGAACGCCCAGCCGGGCACCGCGGTCTCCGGCGCGAACAGCTTCACGCCGATGACGTAGAGGACGCCGACGAAGCTCGCCAGCGAGATCAGGTACCCCATCCGCGTGATCATCCGCAGCGGCGTCACCGAGAACCCGAGGATCCCGTCGGCGGCGAAGCGCAGCATCTTCGTCAGCGGGTAGCCGGTGACGCCGGCGTGCCGCTTGTCGCGGTCGAACAGCACCGCCGTCTGCTTGAACCCGACGTAGCTGACGAGGCCGCGCAGGAACCGGTCGCGTTCGCGGTACTTGCGCAGCTCGTCGACGACCTTGCGGTCGACCAGGCGGAAGTCGCCGGTGTTCTTCGGGATGTCGACCGCCGCCATCTTCCGCAGGAACCAGTAGAACGCGCTCGCGGTGAACCGCTTGAACGTCGGGTCCTGGCGCGACCGGCGCTGCGCGTAGACGACGTCGTAGCCCTCTTCCCACTTCTCGAGCAGCTCGAGCGCCACCCGCGGCGGGTCCTGCAGGTCGCTGTCCATGATGATCACGGCGTCCGCGTCGACCAGGTCGAGCCCCGCGGTGACGGCCATCTGGTGCCCGAAGTTGCGGGACAGCTCGACGACCGTGACGCGCGTGTCGCGCGCGCCCAGTTCGGTGAGCCGGGCCAGGGAGCCGTCCCGGCTGCCGTCGTCGACGTAGACGAAGCTGAACTCGTACCGGCCGGCCACCGGCGCGGTGACCTCGTCGACCGTGCGGTGCAGCAGGTCGATGTTCGCTTCCTCGTCGTAGATCGGGAAGATGAACGCGACCCGGTGGCGCTTGGTCGGCTCGGTCGGCACTGGCGCTCCCGTGGGTCGGCGTCTCGGGCATCCTAAGGTCCGGCGACGGCCTCGGCGAACGTGGTCATCCGCTGCTCACAGGCCTCGGCCGGGCCGAAGTGGACGGCCACCGCGTCCGCCCCCGCCAGGATATACGCGCGATATCGCGCGACGGCGGCGGCGAGATCGGTCCCGTCCCATTCCATTCTGGCGACGCACCGTGTTTCGCGGCCGTTTACCAGGCCGCGGAGCCGTTCGACGCGCTGGCCGAATTCGGCGGGGGACAGTCCGGCGCTCATCCACCCCGAACCGATCCGCGCGGCGCGGCGCAGCGCCACGACGGAGTTGCCGCCGACCGTGATCGGCACGGGCCCGGCCGGCCGCGGCTCGAAGTACCCGCCGCCGGGGCCGCGGCCGGTGCGGAACAGGTCGGCGAGCAGGTCGAGGGTCGCGTCGGTCCGCCTGCCCCGCTCGCCGAAGTCGGCGCCGACCTCGGCGAACTCGGGTTCGTTCCAGCCGCTGCCGACCCCGAGGTCGAACCGGTGCCCGGCGAGCCGGTCGAGCGTCGCGACCTGCTTGGCCAGCGCGAACGGCTCCCGCAGCGGCACGATCAGCACCGACGTCCCGAGCCGGATCCGGCTGGTCCGCGCGGCGACGTGGGCGAGCGTGACCAGCGGCTCGTAGACACCGCCGAACACCTCGCCGTACGCGCCCGGCGGGATGAGGTGGTCGGGCAGCCAGGCGGTCCGGTAGCCGAGGCCCTCGGCGAGCCGGGCCAGCTCGGCGGGCCGCGCGGGATCGAGGTCCGGCTGCTCGTTCGGCAGCACGACGTCCAGGAAATGTTCGGTCATGCCCACGACGTTAGGCATTGACATCGGTGTGAAGGTCAACCTTGCGGGGGTCACGTGCGGATCGGCGAGCTCGCGGAACACACCGGCGTCAGCACGCGGCTGTTGCGCTACTACGAGCAACAGGGCCTGCTGACGGCGTCGCGCGACAGCAACGGCTACCGGGCCTACGACGAGGACGCCGTCGTCCGGGTGCGGCAGATCCGCCGTCTGCTCGAGGCGGGGCTGAACACCGAGGTCATCGCTTCGGCGCTGCAGTGCGCGAGCGGCGAGGAGGCCCACTTGGACGTGTGCCCGGACCTCTCACGGCTGCTGCGCCGCGAACTGACCGCGATGGACGACCGGATCGGCGTGCTCGAGCGGCGGCGCCGCACGCTGGCCGGATACCTCGACACGGCCGAGCGCTGAACCGCCCGCCGGGCTCTCTCGATACGCTGGACGGCGTAGGACCGGCGCGTGTCCTCACGTGGGAGTTCCTCCTGGTGTGCCAGGCTTGACGAGGTGAAGGACGACGAGTGAACCGGCAGCCGCTGCGCCTGGCCATCATCGAGGCCACCCGGATTCTCGAACGCGCCGGCGTCGCTTCGCCGCGGTTCGACGCCGAGGTGATCGCGGCGCACGTGCTCGGGGTCGAACGCGGGCGGCTGCCGATGGTGCCGCTGGTCGATCCGCCGGTCGTCGAAGCCATCGGGCAGCTCGTCCAGCAGCGCGCCAAGCGGATCCCGCTGCAGTACCTGACCGGCTGGGCGGCGCTCGGGGACATCACCGTCGCGGTCGGGGCCGGGGTCTTCGTGCCGCGGCCGGAGACCGAGCTGCTGCTCGAGTGGGGCGTCAAGTTCCTGCTGGGGCGGGAGTTCCCCGTCGTGGTGGACCTGTGCACCGGCTCCGGTGCCCTCGCGCTGGCGGTCGCGAACGCGCGGCCGGACGCGGTCGTCTACGCCGTGGACGTCGACCCGCAGGCGCTGGCCTGGGCCCGCCACAACGCCGACGTGCACGCCGACGCCGGCAACACCCCGATCCGGCTGTACTCGGGCGACATCAGCGACCCGACGATGTTCGCCGAGCTCGACGGCCTGGTCGACCTGGTGCTGTGCAACCCGCCGTACGTCCCGGAGGGCACGCCGGTGCCCCCGGAGGTCGCCGAGCACGACCCGCCGCGCGCGGTCTTCGCGGAGGAGAGCGGGCTGGCGGTGATCCGCCACGCGATCGCGGCGGGCGCGAGGCTGCTGCGCCCGGGCGGCGGCCTGGCGATCGAACACGACGACACGCACGGCTCGGCGGTCCCGGCACTGGTCCGGGCGCGGCGCGTGCTGACGGGCGTCGAGGACCACGCGGACCTCACGGGCCGGGCCCGTTTCGTCACGGCTCGCCGCCTGGGCTGAGCAGCCCCCGTTTTCCACGCTACCGGCGGGCACCGACAGTTCCGGAGCCTTTGGCCGGGTGCCGGAGCGGGCGCCCCCGCCGATGCCCCGGGGTTCCGGCGAAGTCTCTTGGCGAGGGGGTTCCTTGGTCGCGAATGACTCATTCGCGCAGGGCCGGGTAGTTAAGGATTCCTCTGCCGCGCAAGCGGTCAACGGAACGGCCGTGAATGGCCCATTGAGGGACATAGAGTCCCTCAATGCGACATTCACGGCCGTGGGCGAGCCCCTGAAATCGGGTCAATCGGGCTAATCGGGCAGCTTGACAGCTCGCTGCCGCAGCTAACTGCCCGGCCTTGCCCGAATGAGTCATTCGCGACACCAAGCCGGGTGGGGAGGCCGCCCGGATGCGGCGGGAAGCGACTTTGCCGAGCCCCTCGCCGAGGTCGCTCGGGAAACCGCGGCCGTCATGACAAACCGGCCAGACTTTCGTTGTGGGGCAAGCGGGTAAACCTCCCGTCGCGGCAGAACTCCGACAGCGCGGCTCAATACGGTCGATCACCGGGAACCACCACCCCCGTGGGTTCCCAGTGAAGGAGCCGCAGATGCGCCCCAGAACCCCGAAAGCGCTCGCCCTGCTCGCCGCGGTCACCGTCCTGACCGGGCTCGGCACGGGCACCGCGGCGGCGGAGCCGCTCTCCCGTGACTGGCCGGCCCCGGTCGACGCCGCGCGCTGGGAGAACCAGGACCACATGACCTGGTCCGACTACCGCAAGGTGCCCGGCACCGACTGGGCCGACCCGGCGCTCGAGCCGACCCAGCGCACCTTCAAGGGCGCCGTCGTCCTCGCCGACTACCCGGACCAGGACTTCGTCGTCACGCAGCCCGCGCGCTCGACCGTGTTCGGCAACCCCTCGCCGGCCGCGGCGGACCTCCCGCGGGCCCAGGTCGCGCAGTACTACCAGGACTTCCTCAACAAGCCGGAAGCCCTGAACAACGGCCACACCATCAACGAGTACTGGATGGAGGACTCCGGCGGCCGGTTCGGCGTTCAGCTCACCGCGTTCGGGCCGTACCGGATGCCCGGCAAGTCCTACGAGTACGGCATGGAGTTCCAGCCCGGCGCGTGCCCGCCCGGCGCGAACTGCGCTCGCGACCTCCGCAAGGACGCGGGTGACGCCTGGCGCGCCGACGTCGGCGACACCGCGAAGCAGTTCGACTTCGTCTTCTACCTCTCCGCCGGCCAGGACGAGAGCTCGACCTGGCAGGAGTTCGGGGAGATGAAGTTCGGCACCAAGGAGAACGTGCCGGACGCCTTCGGGCCGCCGAACCACGACCTGCCCAACTACGCCGCCACCCGGTACGTGCCGTGGACGTCGTGGAAGTCCGCCGCCAGCATCTGGCCGAACGCCCAGAACGGCAGCTCCGTGCAGGCGGAGAGCTCGGGCCAGTCGACCTACGCCCACGAGTTCAGCCACATCCTGGGCATCGGCGACAACTACAACAACCCGTTCGGAAACCCGCCTTCGCGCGCTTACAGCGGACCGTGGGACATGTTGTCGCGCGGCACGTTCAACGGTCCCGGCGGCCCGCACACCCGCTGGCAGATCCCGGCGACGCAGGGCAGCTCGATGGGCGCCCAGCACCAGCTGCGCAACAAGCTGAAGCTCGGCATCGTCGACCCGGCGGACGTGCTGCGGCTCGACCGGAACGAGCTGGCGAAGACCGGCCCGGTGTCGGCCCGCCTGACCGCCCGCGCGGCCGAGGCGCGGCCGGGCACGTTCACCGGGCTGAACATCAAGCTCACCGGCGGGGACAAGGCGCCGAAGTGCGACCGCGCCACGGACCCGTTCTGCGACGGCGGCGGCTACGACAACTACACCGTCGAAGTCGTCGACCGGATGGGCGCGGACTCCTTCACACCGGACTCGGGCGTCATGATCACCAAGACGAAGGACAAGGACGACGCCCCGTTCGACTGGGTGATCGACGCCAACCCGGCCGACATCGGCATCACCGACTACACGAAGCCGGACGGGACGCCGGTGAAGATCACCATCGGGGACTACCGGCAGCTCAACGACGCCCTGTTCAAGGCGGGCACCGGCGCGGCGAGCCCGTACGAGTACACCGACGAGGCGAACCGGCTCCGGTTCCTGATCACCGGCCTCGACCGGGACCGCCAGGGCATCCTGTCGTACACCGTCACCGTCGCTTCGCTGGACGGCTCGGGCGCCCAGGCGCGTGGTGCGGCGCTGACCCCGGCCGCGCCCGCGTTCGCCCGCGGCGGGCTCGCGACCTGCGACTTCGGCCTGCTCAACACGGGCTCGGCGAAGGGCGCGAAGGCGCCGTACGACACCGACACCTACCGGCTGAGCGTGTCGACCGACGCCAAGGGCTGGCAGGTCCGGTTGCCGAACGAGCTGGCCACGGCGAAGTTCGGCGGGCAGGTGAAGGTGCCGGCCTACGCCAAGCGGACGCGGGACGGCGACTTGGCCGCGCGGGTGAAGCTGACCGCGACGTCGGTGAGCGACCCGTCGAAGACCGCGACGGCGAGCTGCACCGCGTTCGGCTTCTGACGCGTCCGGCCGGGCCACCGCGCGGCGGCCCGGCCGGTCACGGCGGCGGCACGCGCACCGCGGCCGGTTCGTGGGCGGGCCGTGACCTCCCGGGTGTGACGGACCGCGGCTCCGGGCAGCGCTAGGCTCGTCCCCATGAGCGTGGTCTACGACTGCAGCAAGCGGGAGTCCCGTGCCGACGGACTGGCCGCGGCGGCGGGTGCGGTGCGGTCGAGCAGGCTGGTCGTCCTGCCGACCGACACGGTCTACGGGATCGGCGCCGACGCCTTCGACGCGGGCGCCGTCCAGGCGCTGCTTCGCGCGAAGAACCGCGGCCCGGACATGCCGGTCGGCGTGCTCGTCGGCTCCTGGTCCACTGTGGACGGGCTGGTGCTCGGCGTGCCGCCGCAGGCCCGCGCGCTCATCGAAGCCTTCTGGCCAGGTGACCTGTCCATCGTGCTGCCGCACGCGCCGAGCCTGCAGTGGAACCTCGGCGACGCCCGCGGCACCGTGATGCTCCGGATGCCGCTGCACCCGGTGGCGCTGGAACTGCTGCGCGACGTCGGGCCGATGGCCGTCTCGAGCGCCAACGTCTCCGGCCGGCCGCCGGCCAGCACCGCGCAGGAGGCGCAGGAGCAGCTCGGCGACTCGGTCGCGGTGTACCTCGACGGCGGGTCGAGCGGCGAGCCCGTCGCGTCGACCATTGTGGACCTCACCGGCGCCGAACCGGTGGTGCTGCGCGAGGGCGCCGTGAGCAAGGGAGCCGTCGCGGAGGTGCTCGGTGTGCCCGCGGAATCGTTGGCCTGAAGCCGGATCAAGGCGAAAACCGCGACACGATAGCGTGTCGCGGGTGACCCCGACCCCGCGAGCGTGACGTACCCGTGCCGCCCACATCCGGTCTTCTCCCGATCCGGGAATACATCCTCGTCGCGCTGACCGCGACGGCCGTGACCTACCTGCTCACCGGCGTCGTGCGCCGGATCGCGATCCGGGTCGGCGCGATCGCCAACCCCCGGGCGCGTGACGTCCACGTCGCCCCGATCCCGCGGATGGGCGGCGTCGGCATCTACCTCGGCGTCGCCGGCGCGATGGGTCTCGCCCACCAGCTGCCCGCGCTGTCGCACGGCTTCGACGCCTCGTTCGACTCGGTCGGCGTGCTGCTGGCGGCGGGCGTGATCTCGCTGATCGGCGCCCTCGACGACCGCTTCGAGCTGGACGCGTGGACAAAGCTGGCCGGCCAGGTGATGTGCGCCGGGATCCTGGTCATCTTCGGGGTGCAGTGGGTGTCGTTCTGGGTGCCGTGGGGCGGCACCGACGCCTCGTTCGGCTCAGTGCTGGTGCTCGACAAGAACCAGGGCGCGCTGCTCACCGTGGTGATGGTCGTGGTGATGGTCAACGCGATGAACTTCGTCGACGGCCTCGACGGGCTGGCCGGCGGCCTCGGCTTCATCGCGGCGACCGCGACGTGCGCGTTCTCCCTCGGCCTGCTCGACAGCTCCGGCGGCGACGTCGGCACCTACCCGCCCGCGCTGATCGCGGCCACGCTCGCCGGCGCGTGTCTGGGCTTCCTGCCGTACAACTTCCAGCCCGCCAAGATCTTCATGGGCGACTCGGGCTCGATGATGATCGGGCTGATGCTCGCCGGCGCGACGACGTCGGCGTCCGGGCGCGTGCCCTACCCGCAGTTCAGCGGCAAGGACGCGATCGCGCTGCTTTCGCCGTTGGTGGTCGTGGCGGCGGTGCTGTTCGTCCCGATGCTGGACTTGATCATGGCGGTCGTCCGGCGCACGCGCCGCGGCGAAAGCCCTTTCGCGGCCGACAAGATGCACCTGCACCACCGGCTGCTGGAGATCGGGCACTCCCAGCGTCGCGCGGTGCTGCTGATCTACTTGTGGGCCGGCATCCTCGCGTTCGGCGCGGTCTCGGTGACGCTCTTCGACGACGCGGCGGCGCTGTGGATCATCGGGGTCGGCCTGGCGTTCGCGGTGGTGGTCTCGATCGTCCCGCGGCTGCGCTCGCGCAACCAGCCGGGGACCTAGCCGGCCGGGGTCTCTACACTCGGGATGAACCGAGCAGGGAGCCAGGTGTGAGCGAGACCGAACCGCAGGACCAGGAAAACCCGCACGCCAAGGTGGTGCTGCAGGCGGCCCGCGCGATGACGAAGGCCTCGCTGCTGGTGACCCCGCCGGCGGTGCTGGTCTGCATCGCGCTGTTCAGCATCCTCAACGGCCTGCCCGGCTTCCTGGGCTCACTGGTCGGCGGGGTGCTGGCGTTGCTGGCTTCGCTGTCGACGCTGGGCCTGATGCGCTTCAGCGCGGGCCAGGACCCCATGTTCGTGATGGTGATCGCGCTCGGCGGGTACGTCGTCAAGGTCGTGCTGCTGTTCGGCGCGCTGACGCTGCTGAAGGGCGTCACCGCGCTGCACCCGCTGTCGCTCGGGATCACGATGATCGTGGCCATCATGCTCGCCGCTGCCGCCGAGTTCGCCGCCTTCCGCAAGACCAAGATCCCGACGATCATCCCGTCCTGACACCGGCCCGGTTCGCCGCCCAGCCCGTTACGGACCGTGAATACGCCTTCGACCGCCCGAGTGTGACGGGGACCACAACGTGCGCTTTCGCGCGGCGGGCCCGAACATCGCCGGGACCTCGCCGAGGCTGCCGCCAGCGCCGTTCCGGAATGGGTCCCGGCCGGGTGCGGACCTGGGTCCCGGGACGACCCGGGACCTAAGTCCTGCGCTGATCGGTTGGTTAGGAGTACGCCCGTCCGGCACTGATTGACCTGCTGGTATGGTCCGCGTCAAGGGTGGCGGCCTCGGCCGTACGCTTCCTGAGACGAACCGCGATCAGCAGTGTGGCGACCGTGTAGTTCCGCCTTCCGGCCGCTGGTCCGAAGTAGACCGCAGGGCAGTGTTCACGCGAGACAACCCCGTGTGCAGAACGTGAAGCCGTGTTCATCGCACAGTGGGGCAGCCGCCTCCGACGTCCCGATACGTATCGGGTACGTTAAGTCCAGATCGTGACGATTCCCCCGGCGGAGTGAACGCCGGCCGGGAGAACCGGAAGGAGCCCAGTGGGCGCGCTGGTATTGGCCGAGGGTGCGACGTTCGCGCCGCCCGGCGCCGAAAGCTTCGAGTTGCCGGCGTTGTTCGGCGGAGTCACCAAGCCGATGCTGCTCGTCGTGCTTTCGGTTGTCATCATCGCCTCGTACTTCCTGCTGGCGACCCGCAAGCTGCAGGTCGTGCCGGGCAAGGGACAGTTCGTCGCGGAGTCGATCTACGACTTCAGCCGCAACAACATCGCGCGCGAGCAGATCGGTTCGAAGGATTTCAAGCCGTTCGTGCCGCTTGTTTTCGCACTGTTCACCTTCATTCTGGTGAACAACCTCTACGGGATCATCCCGCTCCTGCAGTTCCCGACCATGGCGCGGTTCGGCTTCCCGGTCGCCCTGTCGGTCCTCGTCGTCTACCCCGTGTACCACTTCGTGGGGTTCAAACGGCACGGCTTCAAGGGTTACTTCAAGAAGGAACTCGCGCCGCCGGGTGTGCCAGGTCCGGTGCTGCCGCTCTTCGCGCTCATCGAGTTCGCGGAGAAGTTCTTCCTCAACCCGCTCACGCTCGCCATCCGTGTTTTCGCCGCCATGTTCGCCGGTCACCTGATCCTGGCGGTGTTCACCCTCGGCGGCACCTTCCTGCTGACCGAGACGTCGGGCTGGGCGCTGAAGCCGGTTTCGCTGGTGGCGTGGATCTTCGCCATCGGCATGACGTTCCTCGAGGCCTTCATCCAGGTGCTGCAGGCCTACATCTTCGCCCTGCTGTCGGCCGGGTACATCGGCGCCGCGCTGGCGTCGGAGCACTGAGAACACAAGCCCCCGATCCGCGCGAGCGCGTGGACCGAAGTGAAGGGAAATGCACGTGAGCAACATCGTTCTGGCCCAGGCCGCCGCTGAGGCCGCCAACATCAACCCCGGCCTCGCCGCGATCGGCTACGGCCTGGGCGCGATCGGCCCGGGCATCGGTGTGGGTCTGATCTTCGCCGCCGTCATCAACGGCACGGCGCGTCAGCCGGAGGCGCAGGGCAAGCTGCAGGGCATCGGCTTCTCGACCTTCGTGCTGACCGAGGTGCTCGCCCTGATCGGCATCGTCATCTACTTCATCGCCTCCGCAGGCTGAGTCACACTCATCTCGCTTAAGGAGACGCCGTGCTGAACAGTGCCTTGGTCCTCGCCGCAGAGGGCGAAACGCACAACCCGATCATCCCCGACATCTCGGAGCTGATCCTCGGCATCGTCGCCTTCCTGATCCTGCTGTTCATCCTCAAGAAGTACGTCGTCCCTCGTTTCGAGGCCGCGTACGAAGAGCGTGCGCAGAAGATCGAGGGAGGCATCGAGAAGGCCGAGCGGGCCCAGGCCGAGGCCGAAGAGGCGCTGGCCAAGTACAAGGCCCAGCTGCAGGACGCCCGGACCGAAGCCGCGAAGATCCGCGACGACGCCCGGCTCGAAGCCGAGCAGATCAAGGCGGAACTGCGGGCCGACGCGGAGGCCGAATCCCAGCGCATCGTCGCCCAGGGGCAGGCCCAGCTGCAGGCCCAGAAGGCGCAGATCATTGCCGAGCTGCGGGCCGACATGGGCCGCAACGCCGTCGAGCTGGCCAGCCGCATCGTCGGCGAGTCGCTCGAGGACGAGGCGCGCCGTCGTGGCACCGTCGACCGGTTCCTCGCGGAGCTGGAGACCGCCGGTGCCTCCAACGGAGCGGGGAAGTAGACCGTAATGACGCTGCATGCTGCGAGCCGTGAAGCGCTCGGCCTCGCCGAGGAACGCCTCGGCGAGGTTCTGGCCGCCGCGGGAGCCGACGCGGCCACAGTCGGCGACGAGCTGCTCTCCGTCGTCGACCTGCTGGACCGGGAGATCGGCCTGCGCCGGGCGGTGAGTGACGCTTCGGCGACGCCGGAGTCACGCTCCGAGCTGGTGCGCCGGCTGTTCGACGGCAAGCTGTCCGAACCGGCCCTCAAGGTGCTCGACGCCGTGGCGGGCAGCCGCTGGTCCAGCCCTCGTCAGCTGGTCGACGGACTCGAGTCGCTCGGGCACTCCGCGCTGCTCACCGCGGCCGAAAAGACCGGCAACATCGACGCCGTCGAGACCCAGCTGTTCCAGGTCGCGCGCGTGGTGGCCCACCACCCGGAACTCGAGACCGCACTGTCGGACCTGGCCGGTCCCGCGGATGCCAAGCGGAACCTGGTGCGCGGGCTCTTCGCCGACAAGGTGGACGTGGTCACCGAGACCCTCGTCGAGCAGGTCGTCCGCCGGGCCAAGGGGCGCGGTGTCGGCGTCGGCCTCGACGCGCTGGTCAAGCTGGCCGCGGAGCGGCGTCAGCGCTCGGTGGCCTACGTGACCAGTGCGAGCGTCCTGACCGACGAGCAGACCGCCCAGCTGGGCGCGAAGCTGAACGCCATCTACGGGCGGTCGATCGCGCTGCACGTCGAGGTCGACCCCAGTCTCGGCGGCGGGCTCGTCGTCCGCGTCGGCGACGAGGTCATCGACGGGAGCGCGGCGGGGCAGCTCGCGGCGTTGCGCAGGCGACTGGCCCGGGCATAGCCCCAGGCCACACAAGACTTTGCATACTGGCAAGAACGAAGCGAGAGCGGGAAAGACATGGCCGAGCTGACGATCTCCTCGGATGAGATCCGTAGCGCGATCGAGAACTACGTCTCGAGTTACGCCCCGGACGTGAGCCGGGAAGAAGTTGGCGTCGTGATCGACGCGGGTGACGGTATCGCCCACGTCGAGGGCCTCCCCTCGGCCATGGCCAACGAGCTGCTCGAGTTCCCCGGCGGCGTCCTGGGCGTCGCACTGAACCTGGACGCGCGCTCCATCGGTGCCGCGATCCTCGGTGACTTCGAAAGCGTCGAAGAGGGCCACCAGGTCAAGCGCACCGGCCAGGTCCTGTCGGTGCCGGTCGGCGACGGCTACCTCGGCCGCGTCGTCAACCCGCTGGGCCAGGCGATCGACGGTCTCGGCGACATCGAGACCTCCGACCGCCGCGCGCTGGAGCTGAAGGCCGCCTCGGTGGTCGAGCGCCAGCCGGTGTCGGAGCCGCTGCAGACCGGCATCACCGCCATCGACGCGATGACCCCGATCGGCCGTGGCCAGCGCCAGCTGATCATCGGTGACCGCAAGACGGGCAAGACCGCCGTCGCGGTGGACACGATCATCAACCAGAAGGCCAACTGGGAGACCGGCGACCCGAAGAAGCAGGTTCGCTGCATCTACGTCGCCGTCGGCCAGAAGGGCTCGACGATCGCCGCGGTCAAGAAGTCCCTCGAGGACTCGGGCGCGATGGAGTACACCACCATCGTCGCGGCACCCGCGTCCGACTCCGCCGGCTTCAAGTGGATCGCGCCGTACACCGGCTCGGCCATCGGCCAGCACTGGATGTACGAGGGCAAGCACGTCCTCATCGTCTTCGACGACCTGACCAAGCAGGCCGACGCGTACCGCGCGATCTCGCTGCTGCTGCGCCGCCCGCCGGGCCGCGAGGCGTTCCCCGGCGACGTCTTCTACTTGCACTCCCGCCTCCTCGAGCGGTGCGCGAAGCTCTCGGACGAGCTGGGCGCCGGCTCGCTGACCGGGCTGCCGATCATCGAGACCAAGGCCAACGACGTGTCGGCCTACATCCCGACGAACGTCATCTCGATCACCGACGGTCAGTGCTTCTTCCAGTCGGACCTGTTCAACGCCGGCCAGCGCCCGGCCATCGACGTGGGCATCTCGGTGTCCCGCGTGGGTGGTGCCGCGCAGGTCAAGGCGATGAAGGACGTCGCGGGCTCGCTCCGCATCGACCTGTCGCAGTACCGCGAGCTGGAGGCCTTCGCGGCCTTCGCCTCGGACCTCGACGACGCCTCGAAGGCGCAGCTCGAGCGCGGTGCCCGGCTGTACGAGGTGCTCAAGCAGCCGCAGTACTCGCCGATCCCGGTCGAGGAGCAGGTCCTCACGGTGTACCTGGGCACGAACGGGCACTACGACTCGGTCCCGACCGAGGACGTCCGCCGGTTCAACCACGAGTTCATCGACTCGGCCCGCCGCAAGCACGCGGACCTGATCAAGGGCATCCGCGAGTCGGGCAAGTTCCCGCAGGAGACCCGCGACGCCGTGGTCGAAGCGGTGAACGAGTTCAAGAAGGAGTTCACCACCTCCGAGGGCAAGTCCCTGGTCGAGGCGGACGCCGACGCGATGGACGCCGACAAGGTCGGGCACGAGACCGTCAAGGTCAACAAGCCCGCCCCGAAGAAGTGAGCTGATAGCTCATGGCCGCACAACTCCGGGAACTCCGGTCGCGCATCAAGGCGACCAAGTCGATCGGCAAGATCACCAAGGCGATGGAGCTCATCGCCACCGCGCGCATCACGAAGGCGCGGGCGAAGGTCGCCGCTTCCCGGCCGTACGCGGACGAGATCACCAAGGTGCTCTCGGCGCTGGCCGGTGCGGCGGCCAACCTCGACCACCCGCTGCTGGTCGAGCGCCCGAACCCGAAGCGGGCCGCCGTCCTGGTCGTGACCAGTGACAAGGGCCAGTGCGGTGGGTACAACTCCAACGTGCTGCGCGCCACCGAAGAGCTGCTCGCCCTGCTCCGCGCAGAGGGCAAGGAGCCGCAGGTCTACGTCACCGGCAACAAGGGGCTGAACTACTACCGGTTCCGCGACCGCCCGGTCGAAGACAGCTGGACGGGCTTCTCCGACCAGCCGACCTACGCCGGCGCGGTGGCGGCGGGTGAGGCCCTCGTCCAGTCGTTCATGGCGGGCGTCGACGACGAGCACGGCAACGCCGACGGCATCACGGGTGTCGACGAGATCCACATCGTCTACACCGAGTTCGTGTCGATGCTGACGCAGCGCCCGACCGCCAAGCGCGTCGCGCCGCTCGAGGTCGAGTACACGGACGGCGAGGAGGGGCAGCAGCAGCCGCAGCCCGGCGAGCTGCTTCCCAGCTACGAGTTCGAGCCGAGCGCCGAAAAGCTGCTGGGCGCGCTCCTGCCGAAGTACATCAACACGCGCATCTACGCGGCGTTGCTCGAGTCGGCGGCGTCCGAGCTGGCCGCGCGCCGAACGGCCATGAAGGCCGCGTCGGACAACGCGAACGAGCTGGTGGGCAACCTGACGCGGGAGATGAACCAGGCCCGGCAGGCGCAGATCACCCAGGAGATCTCCGAAATCGTCGGTGGCGCGAACGCGCTCACCGCAGCAGGAAGTGATGATTGATGACCAGTACTGAAGCCCCGCGCGCCAAGGGGCGCATCGTGTCGGTGACCGGTCCGGTCGTCGACGTCGAGTTCCCGCGCGGTTCCGTTCCCGAGCAGTTCAACGCGCTCAAGGTCGAAATCGAGTTCGAGCAGCTGCGCAAGACGGTGACCCTCGAGGTCGCCAGCCACCTGGGCGACAACCTCGTCCGCACCATTTCGCTCCAGCCGCAGGACGGTCTCGTCCGCGGGGCCGAGGTCACCGACACCGGCGGCCCGATCACCGTGCCGGTGGGCGACAAGGTCAAGGGCCACGTCTACAACGCGCTCGGCGAGTGCCTCGACGAGCCCGGCTACGGCGACGACCTCGAGCGCTGGGGCATCCACCGCAGCGCGCCGTCCTTCGACCAGCTCGAAGGCAAGACGGAGATGCTGGAGACCGGCCTCAAGGTCGTCGACCTGCTCACCCCGTACGTCCAGGGTGGCAAGATCGGCCTGTTCGGCGGCGCCGGCGTCGGCAAGACGGTGCTCATCAAGGAGATGATCACCCGTGTCGCCCGGAACTTCGGTGGTACGTCGGTGTTCGCCGGGGTCGGCGAGCGCACCCGTGAGGGCAACGACCTCTTCCTGGAGATGAGCGAAGACGGCGTCATCAACGACACCGCCCTCGTGTTCGGCCAGATGGACGAGCCGCCCGGCACGCGTATGCGCGTCGCGCTGTCCGCGCTGACCATGGCGGAGTACTTCCGCGACGTCCAGAACCAGGACGTGCTGCTGTTCATCGACAACATCTTCCGGTTCACCCAGGCCGGCTCCGAGGTGTCGACCCTGCTGGGCCGCATGCCGTCGGCCGTGGGTTACCAGCCGACGCTGGCCGACGAGATGGGCCAGCTGCAGGAGCGGATCACCTCGACCCGGGGTCGCTCGATCACCTCGATGCAGGCGATCTACGTCCCCGCGGACGACTACACCGACCCGGCCCCGGCCGCGACGTTCGCCCACCTGGACGCCACCACCGAGCTCTCCCGGTCGGTGTTCCAGAAGGGCATCTTCCCGGCGGTGGACCCGCTGGCGTCGACGTCGACGATCCTCGACCCGGCCATCGTCGGTGAGGACCACTACCGCGTCGCCTCCGAGGTCATCCGGATCCTGCAGAAGTACAAGGAGCTGCAGGACATCATCGCGATCCTCGGTATGGACGAGCTCTCGGAAGAGGACAAGCTGACCGTTCAGCGCGCGCGCCGCATCGAGCGGTTCCTGTCGCAGAACATGCTGGTCGCCGAGGCGTTCACGCAGATCCCGGGCTCGACGGTGCCGCTGTCGGAGACGATCGAGTCGTTCGACCGCATCACCAAGGGTGACTTCGACCACTACCCGGAGCAGGCGTTCCTGGGCATCGGTGGCCTCGAGGACCTCGAGAAGAAGTACAAGCAGATCACCAAGAAGTAACGCCCTGACGACGGCGGGGGCAGTGTCCATTCCGGACTCGGGCCCCCGCCGTTCGCCTATTCGAAGTGATCCGGCCCCTCGCGGGACGACGTGCGGCGGCGGGGCCGGAGACAGACCTATTACACTCGGGAGTAACACCCCGAGCTAAGGAGTGCACGTGGCTGAGATGTCCGTGGAGCTGGTGGCTGTCGAGCGCCGTCTCTGGTCGGGTACCGCCACTTTCGTGGTCGCCCAGACCACCGAGGGTGAGATCGGCATCATGGCCGGTCACGAACCCGTGCTCGGGCAGCTCGTCGAGGGTGGCGTGGTCAAGGTGACGACCACCGACGGTGAGACGGTCTGCGCGGCCGTGCACGGCGGCTTCCTCTCGGTGACCGGCACCGGCGTGAGCATCCTCGCCGAGAGCGCCGAACTGTCCGACGAGATCGACGTCGACGCGGCGAAGGCGGCACTGACCGGCGACGACGAAACCGAGCGGACAAGGGCTTCGGCCCAGCTCCGCGCGGCGGGTCAGTCGGCCTGAGCGCGAGACGGGCAGGAGCCGGGCCGTGGAGATCCTCGTGGTCGTAGCCGGGCTCCTGATCGTGCTCGCCGTGCTGGCCGCCTGGTACGGCCAGCGGTGGATCCGGATGCGTCGCGGTGGCGGTGTGAGCGTCGCGCTGCGGTGGAGTCCGGACAGCGCGCGCTCGAGCTGGCACCTGGGGCTCGGCCGCTACGAGGGCGACGAGTTCGTCTGGTACCGGGTGTGGAGCCTGCGGAGCGGCCCGGACCGCGTCTTCCAGCGCGAAAGCATGCAGATCGCCGACCGCCGCGACCCGTCCGGCAGCGAGGCCTACGCGGTTCCCGAGGGTTCGACGGTGCTGCGCTGCGAGTCGGAGACCCAGGAGGCGATCGAAATCGCCATGGGGCCGGGCGCGCTCACCGGGTTCCTCTCCTGGCTGGAGTCCGCCCCGCCCGGGCGACGCCTCCCGCGCGCCTCCTGATCACGCGAGTGACGCGCCCGATCACGCGAGTTACGGGTCAGATCACGCGAGTTACGGGTCAGATCACGTGAGTTCCGGGTTTCCGACAGGCCGTAAACTCGCTGTGTGACCCTCGTCGAGATCCCCGGCTCCAAGTCCGTCACCGCCCGAGGCCTGTTCCTCGCCGCCGCCGCGCGCGGCACCACCGTGCTCGGCCGTCCGCTGCACTCGGACGACACCGAGGGCTTCGCCGAAGGGCTCGTGAAGCTCGGCTATCGCGTCGACCGGCAGCCGGGCGCGTGGACCATCGAGGGCAGGCCGCAGGGCCCTGGCGTGGCCGAGGCGGACGTGTTCTGCCGCGACGGCGCCACGACGGCCCGGTTCCTGCCCGCGCTGGCCGCGGCCGGCACGGGGACGTTCCACTTCGACGCGTCCGGCCAGATGCGCCGGCGCCCCCTCGGGCCGCTGACCGACGCGCTGCGGGAGCTGGGCGTCGACCTGACCTTCGAGGGCGAGCCCGGCCACCACCCGCTGACGGTCCGCGCGAACGGCATCAAGGGTGGCGAGCTGACCCTGGACGCGGGCCTGTCGTCGCAGTTCCTGACGGCTTTGCTGCTGGTCGGGCCGCTGACCGCGGAGGGGCTGCGGATCACGGTGACGGACCTGGTGTCGGTGCCGTACGTCGAGATCACGCTGGAGATGATGCGCCGCTTCGGCGTCGACGTCCGCCGCGAGGGGAAGACGTTCGTCGTCCCGCCGCAGCCGTACCAGGCGTGCGAGTACCCGGTGGAGCCGGACGCGTCGACGGCGAGCTACTTCCTGGCCGCGGCGGCGGTCACCGGCCACACGGTGACCATCCCGGGCCTGGGCTCGTCGGCGCTGCAGGGCGACGTCCGGTTCGCTTCGGTGCTGGAGCGGATGGGCGCGCACGTCCAGCTGGCGGAGGACTCGGTGACCGTCGAGGGTCCGTCGGACGGCCTGCGCGGCATCACGGTGAACATGCGCGACATCTCGGACACGGTCCCGACCCTGGCGGCGATCGCGCCGTTCGCCACCGGGCCGGTCCGCATCGAGGACGTCTACAACACGCGCATCAAGGAGTGCGACCGGCTGGACGCGTGCGAAGAGAACTTGCGCGCGATGGGTGTCCCGGTGGAGACGGGTCGCGACTGGATCGAGATCCAGCCGGCTCAGCCCACGGGTGCGCTGGTGAAGTGCCGGCGGGACCACCGGATCGCGATGGCGTTCAGCATCACGGGATTGCGCACCGACGGCGTGACCCTGGATGATCCGACGTGCGTGAAGAAGACGTTCCCCGGCTTCCACGAGGCGCTGGGGACCCTGCGGAAGAGCTGGGGAATCTGATGGCCGAAGAGAACCGCTGGGCCAAGCTGCCGGAGCGCGTGAAGCCGGAGGACATGGTCACGACGCAGCCGGTGGAGCCGGACTTCGACGGGACCCCGGAAGCCGACCTGGAACGCTACTGGGCGGCCCACCTCGGCGGCTGAGCTAGGGCGTGTTTCTCGGATCCGTGTTCGCGATAGCCGGGCCCAGGCGGCCCCTGGCGGCACCGCGGGATCGCCCGAGTACAACCCGGTACGAGGGCGTTCCCGCGGCACCGCCAGGAACCACCTGGATCCCGACTCTCATCGAACGAGATCCAAGAAACACGCCCTAGGGCTGCCCGCCCGGCTGCCACAGCACGTCGCCATCGGGGTTGGCCAGCCGGGCCAGGATGAACAACAGGTCCGACAGCCGGTTCAGGTACTTCAGCGCCACCGGGTTCGTCGTCTCCGGCTCCGCCTCGTACAGCGCCCAAGCGGACCGCTCGGCCCGGCGGGACACCGTCCGGGCCTGGTGCAGGAACGCCGCACCGGGCGTGCCGCCCGGCAGGATGAACGACGTCAGCTTCGGCAGGCGCTCGTTGAACTCGTCGCACCAGCCTTCGAGCCGCTCGACGTACTTCTCCGTGATCCGCAGCGGGGGGTACGGCGGGTCGTCGGAGATCGGGAGGCAGAGGTCGGCACCGACGTCGAAGAGGTCGTTCTGGACCGCGCGCAGCACGTCCGCGACCTCGTCCGGCAGCCCGCCCATCGCGATCGCCAGGCCGAGCACCGAGTTCGTCTCGTCCGTGTCCGCGTACGCGCCCAGCCGCGGGGACGTCTTGGGCACGCGGGAACCGTCGCCGAGCGCGGTCGTGCCGTTGTCGCCGACCTTGGTGTAGACGCGGTTGATGCGAACGACCATGAACCCACCATAGCGGCCCCCGCCCGGGCCGAATCCGGGCGAGAGGGCATGATTGGCGGCCATGAGCGAGCACTTCGACGTGCATGGCGGAGCCCGGCTGGTCGGCGAGGTCGACGTGGTCGGCGCGAAGAACAGCGTGCTGAAGCTGATGGCCGCCGCCCTCCTCGCGGAGGGCACCACGACCATCACGAACTGCCCGCAGATCCTCGACGTCCCGCTGATGGGCGACGTGCTGCGGAGCGTCGGCTGCGAGGTCGTCATCGAAGGCGACACCGCCACCATCACGACACCGGCCGAGCTGTCGCACCGCGCGGACTCGGCGGCGATGGGCAAGCTGCGCGCGTCCGTCTGCGTGCTGGGCCCGCTGGTCGGCCGGCTGAAGCAGGCCGTCGTGGCGTTGCCGGGCGGTGACGCGATCGGCTCGCGCCCGCTGGACATGCACCAGAACGGCCTGCGCAAGCTGGGCGCGACGAGCACGATCGAGCACGGTTGCGTCGTCGCGAAGGCCGAAACCCTGGTCGGTGCGCAGATCTGGCTGGACTTCCCGAGCGTCGGCGCGACCGAGAACATCCTGATGGCGGCCGTGCTGGCCGAGGGCACCACGGTGATCGACAACTGCGCGCGCGAGCCCGAGATCATCGACATCTGCACGATGCTCATCGAGATGGGCGCGAAGATCGACGGCGCCGGGACGTCGACGCTGACCGTGCACGGCGTGGAGCAGCTGCACCCGACCGAGCACCGCGTGATCGGCGACCGGATCGTGGGCGCGACGTGGGCGTTCGCCGCCTCGATGACCCGCGGCGACATCACCGTGCGCGGGGTCAACCCGCACCACCTCGACCTGGTGCTGAACAAGCTGCAGCTGGCCGGCGCGGACGTCGAGACGTTCGGCGACAAGGGTTTCCGCGTGGTCCAGCCGGAGCGTCCCAAGGCGGTCGACTGGGTCACGCTGCCGTACCCCGGTTTCGCGACCGACCTGCAGCCGTTCGCGGTGGCGCTGTCGGCGGTGTCGGAGGGCACGTCGATGATCACGGAGAACGTCTACGAGGCGCGGTTCCGGTTCATCGAGGAGATGATCCGCCTGTCCGGCGACGCGCGCACGGACGGTCACCACGCGGTGGTCCGCGGCGTCGAGAGGCTGTCGAGCGCGCCGGTCTGGGCGTCGGACATCCGCGCGGGCGCCGGCCTGGTGCTGGCCGGCCTGTGCGCGGACGGCATCACCGAGGTCTGGGACGTCTTCCACATCGACCGCGGCTACCCGCACTTCGTGGAGAACCTGAACCGCCTGGGCGCCCGCATCGAACGGGTCAGCGGCGAACCGGCCCGCACGTAGCCCGGCTTCACGTCGCCCGGGCGCCCAGCCCGCGCAGGGCGTACTCCACCAGCCGGTCCAGGTAGTCGGGCCCGGCCGGGGCCTGCCGGACCAACAGGCGCCAGTAGATCGGTGCCGCCAGCACGTCGAGCGCCATTTCGACGTCGAGGTCGGCCGGCAGTTCGCCCCGGTCGATCGCGCGGCGCAGCATCACCTCCGCGAGGTCACGCCGTGGTCCGCCGATGCTCGTGCGCGTGCTGTCGGCCATCTCCGGGTTCCGCGCGCCCTCGGCGACCAGGTCCGGCAGGATCCGCGAGAACAGCGGGTGCGTGAGCCAGTCCAGCACCGCCCGCATGGTCACGCGCAGGTCGCCGCGCAGTGAGCCGGTGTCCTCGAGGTCCGCGCGCGGCACGCTGAACTCCGCGACGACCGCGGTGACCATCTCCTGCTTCGACCGCCACCGCCGGTATAGCGCGCTCTTGCCGACGCCGGCGCGCTTGGCCACCGCTTCCATCGACAGCCTGCCGTAGCCCTGGTCGGCGAGTTCCCGGAGAACCGCCTCGGTGATGGCCTGCGTGACCTCGGCCTGGAGGACCGCGGCGCCGGTCGGGGTGCGTCCCATGGGCGGAGTCTAACGGGTGGACGGAACGGTACCGTCGCGTCTACGGTGGACGTCGGGACGGTACCGTACCGTCCAAACGTTCAAGGAGATTCCCATGCAGCCAGCAGACCTGGTCGAGCGAGGGCTCGCCCTGTTGCTCCAGCACGATATGGCCGGCTTCGCCGGACTCTGGGCCGAGGACGGCGTCCTCGAGTTCCCGTTCGCCTCGGCGGGCTACCCGCCACGAGTGGAGGGCCGCGACGCGATCCGCGAGTACCTCCGCGACTACCCGAACCTGCTGGACATCCGCGAGGTCACCGCCAAGACCGTGCACGAGACCGCCGACCCGGCGGTGGTCGTCGCCGAGTTCACCGTCGCCGGGGTGGCGGTGGCGAAGCAGACGCCGTACGAGCTGTCGTACATCGCCGTGATCACCGTCCAGGACGGCGAAATCCGCCGTTATCGCGACTACTGGAGCCCGCTCGCCGCGGCCGAGATTCTCGGTGGCGTCGACGAGCTGACCGCGGCCTTCGCCGGTGGCGGCCGTGGCTGACGTCCTGGTCCTCGGCGGCACCGGCACCACCGGCCGCCGGGTCGTCGCGGGCCTGCGCGCGAACGGCGTCACGGCGCGGGCCGCCACCCGCAAGCCCGGCGAACCCGGCCAGATCCGGTTCGACTGGACCGATCGCGCCACCCACGCCGGCGCCCTGCGCGGCGCCACCGCCGTGTACCTCATCGCGCCGATCGGCGAGGCCGAACCCGCGCGGCTGGTGGCGCCGTTCCTGGCGGACGCGCTCGACGCCGGGGTCCGCCGGGTCGTCCTGCTCAGCTCGTCCGCCGTCACCGACGAGACGCCCGGGCTCGGCGAGCTGCCGAGGCTGGTGCGCACGATGCCCGAGTGGGCCGTGCTCCGGCCGTCGTGGTTCATGCAGAACTTCACCGGTGAGCACCTGGTCGCCCAGGGCGTGCGGGACGGCGAAATCGTCACCGCCACCGGTGCCGCCCGGGTCGCGTTCGTCGACGCCGGCGACATCGCGGCGGTGGCCGTCCGGGCGCTGACCGACCCCGGACCGCACAACACCGAACACGTCCTGACCGGGCCCGCCGCCTTGAGCTACGCCGAAGCCGCCGGGATCGTCGCCGCGCACACCGGACGTCCGGTCCGGCACCGCGCGGTCGGCACCGCCGAATTCGCCGCGCGGCTGACGGCTTCCGGGATGCCGGCCGGCTTCGCCGCCGTCCTCGCCGCACTCGACGAGGACATCCGGCGCGGCGCCGAAGACCGCGTCACCGCGGCCGTCGAGCAGGTCACCGGCCGGCCCGCCCGGTCGTTCGAAACCTTTGTGCGGGAAGAGATCCGGTGAAGCTTCAGGCCTCGGCCGCCAGCGCGGCCCCGAAGCCGAGCAGCGCGGTGCCGGTGACCCCGTCGAGGGTGCGGCGGACCCGGCGCCGCCGCAGCCAGCCCCTGACCCGGTGCACGAACAACAACAGCAGCACCTGCCACACCACGCCCAGGGCCGCGACGGTGTACGCCAGCAGCAGCGAGTCGCCGAGCGTCGACGCCGGGGTGAGGAACTGCGGCAGCACCGACAGGTACAGCACGATCACCTTGGGGTTGGTGATGTTGGACAGGAACCCTTCGCGGAAGCGCCGTCCCCGGGAAGCGCGGGCTTTCCGGACGTCTTCGAGTGTTTCGTAGTCGCCGCGCCAGGCGCCGCGCAGGGCCTGGATGCCGAGGAAGACCAGGTAGGCCGCACCGAGCCACTTCACGGCCTCGAACACCGGCTGGGAGCGCGTGAGCACCGCGCCCAGCCCGAGCGCGGCCGCCGTGCCCTGCAGGACGTTCGCGACGCTGATGCCGGCGCAGGCCCAGCCGCCGCCGCGGGCGCCGCCGGTCAGGGCGTTCTTGAGCACGACCATCGTGTCCGGGCCCGGCAACATCGCCAGGAACGCCATCATCCCGGCGAAGCCGAGGTAGGTGCTCCACGTCATCAGGACTCCAAGGCGAGGGCCGCGCCGAAGCCGAGCAGCGCGGTGCCGGTGACGCCGTCCAGCGTACGGCGGACCCGGCGACGGCCCAGCCACGTCCGCACGCGGTGCACGAACACCAGCAGCACCAGCAGCCACAGCCCGCCGAGCACGGCGACGGTGTAGGCCAGCGCCAGCGCGTCCCACGTCGTGGTGCGCGCGGGGTCGAGGAACTGCGGCAGCACGGACAGGTACAGCACCAGCACCTTCGGGTTGGTGACGTTCGAAAGGAACCCTTCGCGGAACCGCCGGAAGCCACCGTCCCGACGGCGCTGGGTCTGCTCGACAGGGTCGTAGTTCCCGCGGAACGCGCCGCGCAGCGCCTGGACGCCGAGGAAGACGAGGTAGGCCGCGCCGACCCACTTGAGCGTGAGGAACAGCGGCTGCGACTTCGCGATGAGGACGCCGAGCCCGAGCGCGGCGGCGCTGCCCTGCACGGCGTTGCCGGTGAAGATGCCGAGCGACGCGAGCAGCCCGCCCCGGAACCCGCCGGAGAGGGCGTTCTTCAGCATGACCATCGTGTCCGGGCCCGGCGCGAGCACGATCAGGACCACGATGACCAGGTAACTTCCGTACGAACTCCACGTCACGGCTGCCCACGCTAATCGACGGTGGCGGTGCGGTCTCGCGGATTTTCGTCACAGCGTTCAGGCTCGGCATTCGGCGGAGAGCGCCACGGCAGAGTAGATTTCGGCCATGTCAGCAGGGGAAATCGATCTTCTACCCGGTGAGCGTGTGCTCTGGGCGGGAGAGCCGGTCCAGCGCCCGTTCTTTGTCGCCGCGGACGGGGTGATCGCCCCTGCCGGACTCGTCCTCGCCGCCGTCGCGACCTGGTTTCTGCTCGCGAAGGAACCGATCGGCCCGGTGATGGCCGGCGCCGTGGTCGTCCTCGTGCTCGGCCTCTACGCCGCGGTGGGTCGTTCGGTGGTCCGGTACCTCGCGCTCGGGCGCACGACCTACGCCGTGACCGACAGCCGGATCATCGCGCGCTCGGGCCTGTTCCGGCAGAAGGAACGCTCCAGCGAACTGGCCGGTCTTTCGCCGCCGGTCCTCAAGCCGGGACCGTCCCGCACCGGCACCCTCTCCTTCGCCGGGCCGGGGGCCGTGACGCTGATGGGCGTCGGCGAGCCCAAGCGCGTCCGCGACCTGCTCGCCAAGGCCATCGACGAGGCCAAGGCCCGGCAGGCGCCGCCGGAAGCGGACGCTTCCGACACTTCGGCCGCCTGAGGGCAACCGGCACGGCCTCCCGGAGCGTCAGCCTCGCAAAGAGGAGGTCGCGGTGGACGAACCCTTGATCGTCCTGGAACCGGGTGAGCGGCTGCTGTGGTCGGGGCGGCCGCGGCGGGTCGTCCCGGTCGGCTGGGAGTGGTGCCGGCTCGTTGTCGGCTCGTTCCTGATGGCGGTGATCATCTCCCTCGCCGGAGTGCACGTGCTTCCCGTGCTCGCGTGGTTCGTGATCGTCTGGGTACCGGTGCTCGTCCGGCTGTGGACGACGTATCGCGCGACGTACGCGGTGACCGACCAGCGGGTCGTCGTGGCCGATCGCATCTCGGGCCACACCCGCAAGTGGATGGAGGTGACCACCCCGGCGGTCACCTCGCTGCGCGGCGACGGCGTCGGCACGCTCACCTTCCACCCGCTGTTCGAGACGGTGGACATTCTCGGCTTCGGCTTACCGAAGCAGAACCAACCGCGTCCGATCGCGCTGTTCGCCGTGCCGGACGCCGAAGAGCTTCGCGACCTGATCGTGGGGGAGCGGGCCGCCGACTGAGTACCCAGACGTGTCCGATGGCACTGCCACCATAAGTTACCGGCCGGTACACTCGACGCAACATCCACCGCCGGAGGTGCTCAGTGCCGTATCCAACGGACCGCGAACGAGACCGCCCGTGGGTGATGCGGACCTACGCGGGGCACTCCTCCGCGGCCGCGTCGAACGAGCTCTACCGGCGCAACCTCGCCAAGGGGCAGACCGGGCTCTCGGTGGCGTTCGACCTGCCCACCCAGACCGGCTACGACCCGGACCACCAGCTCTCCCGCGGCGAAGTCGGCAAGGTCGGCGTGCCGGTGTCGCACATCGGCGACATGCGGCGCCTCTTCGACGGCATCCCGCTCGCCGAAGCCAACACGTCGATGACGATCAACGCGCCGGCCATGTGGCTGCTCGCGTTGTACGTCTCCGTGGCGCGCGAGCAGGCCGAGGCCGAGGGCCGGGACGTCGATGAAGTCCTGGCGAAGCTCACCGGCACCACGCAGAACGACATCATCAAGGAGTACCTGTCCCGCGGGACCTACATCTTCCCGCCGGGGCCGAGCCTGCGGCTGATCACCGACATGATCGCGTGGACCGTGCACCACGTGCCGAAGTGGAACCCGATCAACATCTGCAGCTACCACCTGCAGGAAGCCGGTGCGACGCCGACGCAGGAGGTCGCGTACGCGCTGTGCACCGCGATCGCCGTGCTCGACGCCGTCCGGGACTCCGGGCAGGTCGAGCAGGCCGACATGGCCAAGGTCGTCGCGCGGATCTCGTTCTTCGTCAACGCCGGCGTCCGGTTCGTCGAGGAGATGTCCAAGATGCGCGCGTTCACCGCGCTCTGGGACGAGCTCACCCGGGACCGTTACGGCGTAACGGATCCGAAGGCGCGCCGGCTGCGCTACGGCGTCCAGGTCAACTCGCTCGGCCTCACCGAGGCCCAGCCGGAGAACAACGTCCAGCGGATCGTGCTCGAGATGCTCGCGGTGTCGCTCTCCCGCGGCGCCCGCGCCCGCGCGATCCAGCTGCCCGCGTGGAACGAGGCGCTCGGCCTGCCCCGGCCGTGGGACCAGCAGTGGGCACTGCGCATGCAGCAGGTGCTCGCGTTCGAGACCGACCTGCTGGAGTACGAGGACATCTTCGACGGCTCGCACGTCATCCAGGCCAAGGTCGACGAGATCATGGCCGGCGCGCGCGAGGAGATCGCCCGCGTGCAGGACCTCGGTGGCGCGGTCGCCGCCGTCGAGAGCGGCTACATGAAGTCGCAGCTGGTCACGTCCCTGGCCGAGTACCGCCGGGGGATGGAGAACGGGGAGCGGGTGCTGGTCGGTGTCAACAAGTTCGCGACGACCGAGCCGTCGCCGCTGCAGGCCGAGGGCGCGAAGGCGATCGAAACGATCGATCCCGCCGTCGAGAAGGCCGCCGTCACCGCGATCGAGGAGTGGCGCACTCAGCGCGACAACGACGCCGTCGAGCGGACGCTGGCCACGTTGAAGGAACGCGCGCAGACCACGGCGAACCTCTTCGAGGCCACTGTGGACTGTGCGCGGGCCGGGGTGACCACCGGCGAGTGGTCCGGCGCGCTGCGCGAGGTGTTCGGCGAATACCGGGCGCCCACCGGCGTTTCCGCGTCCGCCGTCGCCGGTGTGGGCGACCCGGCGCTGGAGCGGGTGCGGGAGCGCGTCCGCGCCACCGAAGCGGAGCTGGGCCAGCGACTGCGGATCCTCGTCGGCAAGCCGGGGCTCGACGGGCACTCCAACGGCGCCGAGCAGGTCGCCGTCCGGGCCCGCGACGTCGGCTTCGAGGTGATCTACCAGGGGATCCGGCTGACGCCCGAGCAGATCGTCGCGGCCGCGGTGCAGGAGGGCGTGCACGTCGTCGGGCTCTCGGTGCTCTCCGGCTCGCACCTGGAGGTCGTTCCGCACGTCGTCGACGGTCTGCGCGCCGCGGGCGCGGGCGACGTGCCGGTGATCGTCGGCGGCATCATCCCGCCGGACGACGCCGCGCTCCTCACCGAGCGCGGCATCGCCCGCGTGTTCACGCCGAAGGACTACGAACTCACCGAGATCATGGCTGGCATCGTCAGCCTGATCCGGGAGCGCCACGGGCTCAGCTGAGCTCCGCCAGGATGTCCTTTGTGGACTTGACGGTCGCGAAGCCGCCGCCGTGCAGGTTGGTCGCCGTCGCGCGGCTCAGCTCGCCGGCGGTGAGCACGCGGCCGTCCGGGCCCTCGAGGTCGAACGTGAACGTCGCGTCGAGCGCGAAAGTGACGTCGTAGCCGAGGTTCCCGCCCATCCGCGCGGTGGTTTCGCAGCAGAAGTTCGTCTGGATCCCGCCGAGCACGAAGCTCGTGATGCCGCGCTTGCGCAGCCACGCGTCGAGGTCGACGTCGCCGATGAAGGCCGAGTTGACCTTCTTGCCGAACACCAGGTCCGGCCGCGCGCCGTCGAGTTCCGGCTTGAAGTCGTTGCCCGGCTGACCGGGTCGCAGCGGCGAGTCCGGCTTCGTGGAGTCGTGGTGCACGAGCACGACGGGCAGCCGCCGCTCCTGCCACGCGTCGAGCAGCGCCTTGATGTTCGCTTCGGCGCCGGGGTTGTCGCGCGGCCCCCAGACGGGCTCGTCGAACCCGCGCTGGACGTCGATCAGGATGAGTGCTGTTTCGGTCATGCCGTCGAGTCTCGCGGGCCGGGTGGGCCGAGGGGGAGTGGCAGAACATGCGCGATGCGGTACTTTTCTGCCATGCGGACAATCGGCGTTCTCCTGCTGCCGGGCACCCGGATGTTCGACCTCGCGGTGATCGCCGAGGTCTGGGCCCAGGACCGGACCGACAGCGGGATCGGCCCCTTCACGGTCCGGCTGTGCAGCCAGGGCCGGGTGCGGACCGCGGTCTCGCCGTTCGGTGACGTCGCGGCCACGCACGGGCTCGCCGGGCTCGACGGCTGCGACCTCGTGCTGGCGCCGGGCCGCGACGACCCGCTCGCGTCGGTGCCGCCGGCCGCCGTCGCGGCGCTGCGCCGGGCGCACCGGGCCGGGACGACCGTCGCCGCGTTGTGCTCCGGCGCGTTCACCCTGGCCGCCGCCGGCCTGCTCGACGGCCGCCCGGCGACCACGCACTGGCGCGACTTCGACGCCCTGACCCGCGTCGCGCCGCGGGCGGACCTCCAGCGCGACGTGCTCTACGCCGACGACGGCGATGTCCTGACGTCGGCGGGCGTCGTCGGCGGCCTCGACCTCTGCCTGCACCTGGTCCGCCGCGATCACGGCGCGGACGTCGCCGCCACCCTCGCGCGCCGCCTCGTGATGCCCCCGGCCCGCGAGGGCGGGCAGCGCCAGTACGTCGACAGCCCGCTGCCGCCGGCGGCGGCGGCCCAGCCCGGCATGGCGTCCACCATGGACTGGGCGCTGGCGCGGCTCGGCGCCGACATCGGCGTCGAGGACCTGGTCGGGCACGCGCGGATGAGCGCGCGGACGTTCCACCGGGAGTTCGCCGCGGCCACCGGCGTGACGCCGGGCCGCTGGCTGCGCGTCCAGCGCGTCCGGTACGCGCAGCGGCTGCTGGAGACGACCGAGCTGCCGGTCGAGCGGGTCGCCCAGCGGTCCGGGCTGGGCACGGCGGCGAACCTGCGGCGGCGGATGCGGGCCGAGGTCGGCGTCGCCCCGGACAGTTACCGGCGCACATTCCGCTCCTGAGGGTTTACCGTCAGGGGTATGGCCGAGTACGAGCACATCCTCGTGAAGCGGGACGGTGACACGGTCACCATCACCATGAACCGCGCGGCACGGCGCAACTCGCTGTCCGCGGACCACCTCGCGGAGCTGCTCGCCGCGTTCCGCGAGGCGGGGACGTCCGACGCGACCGGCATCGTGCTGGCCGGCGCCGGGCCGGTGTTCTCCGCCGGGCACGACTTCGGCGACGTCGCCGCGCGCGACCTGATGGGCGTGCGCGAGCTGCTGACGCTGTGCACGGACCTGATGAAGACCATGCAGTCGGTGCCCCAGGTCGTCGTCGCGCGGGTGCACGGCCTGGCGACGGCGGCGGGCTGCCAGCTCGTGGCGTCGTGCGACCTCGCCGTGGCGGCCGAATCGGCGGGCTTCGCCCTGCCGGGCGGCAAGGGCGGCTGGTTCTGCCACACCCCGGCGGTGCCGGTGGCGCGCTCGATCGGCCGGAAGCGGCTGATGGAGCTGGCGCTGACCGGCGACGTCATCGACGCGCCCACCGCGCTCGACTGGGGCCTGGTCAACCGGGTCGTCCCCGACGACGAGCTGGACGACGCCGTCGCGGAGCTGCTGGGGCGCGCGACCCGCGGCAGCCGGGCCAGCAAGACGATGGGCAAGGTCACGCTGTACGCCCAGCTCGACCGGCCCGAGGCCGACGCGTACGCGATCGCGCTGGAGGTCATGGCCTCGGCGTCACAGCTGCCCGGCGCCCGCGAAGGCATGGCGGCTTTCCTGGAGAAGCGCAAGCCCTCCTGGCCCGACTGACCCGATCCGGCACTTTCACGTGAAAGTGCCGGATTCGTGCTCGCTGGCCGTACCATACGGTATGGTATGGCCATGGCAGGCAAGCGGGACTGGCTGGACGCGGGGTTGGCGCTGCTGGCGGAGCAGGGTGCGCCTTCGGTGACCATCGAGCGGCTGACCGAGCGGCTCGGCTTGTCGAAGGGCTCCTTCTACCACCACTTCAAGGGCATGAGCGGCTACCGGACCGCGTTGCTGGCGCACTTCGAAGCCGAACGCACCACCCGGTTCATGGAGCAGGCCGAGGCGGCGGAGGACGACCGGCTGGGCGCGCTGCTGAAGCTCGTCCTCGCGCCCGGACCCGGCCTCGGGCTCGAGATCGCCATCCGGGCCTGGGCCCTGCAGGACGCCGAAGCGAGGGTGGTCCAGGAGCGCGTCGACCGGACCCGCGTGTCCTACCTGACCGAGATCAGCGGCGACGCCGGCCTGGCGCAGGCGCTGTATCTGATCGTCGTCGGCGCCGGGCAGGTCGTGCCGCCGCTGTCCGGCCGGCAGCTCAAGAGTGCGTTGGAACTCGTTCTGGGGAGAAGAAGATGAAGATGACCGACCTCGCGCCCTTCCTCGACGGCGCCGACTACGTCGAGTTCAAGGAGATCGAAAGCGAGAACAGCCTGCGCGAGTTCGTCGCGGGCGTGTTCGGCTGGTCGCCGTGGTGGGTGAAGGGCCTGTTCGGCGTCCGCTACCTGCTCGCCAAGGCGCTGCGGCTGGACACCGCGTCGGTCCCGCGCTCCGGCCGGCTCCGGCCGGAGACCGTCGGCTTCGAGCCCGGCGATCGGGTCGCGTTCTTCACCGTGCGGTCCGGCGATCCCGAGCGCTACCTCGTCGCGGGCGTGGACGACAGTCACCTGACCGGGTACCTGACGGTCGAGGCGCTGCCCCGCGGGTTCCGGCTCGGCACCATCGTGCACTTCCACAACCGGGTCGGCCCGGCCTACTTCGCGGTGATCAAGCCGTTCCACCACCTGGTGATCCGCGGGATGCTCAGTGCCGGAGCCGCTCGAACAGCATGAACCGGGCCCACGCGGCGATCGACTGCGCGTCGGTGATCTCGTCGGCGAGGATCATCTTCTCGACGTCCGCGCGTGCGAACCAGGCGCTGCGCATGTCCTGCTCCTCGTGCTCGCGTTCCGGCTCGCCCTCGGTGATGTCAGTGGCGAGGAACACCCAGCCGCGCTGGCTGCTCATGCCGGCGGCGACGTCGAGCTTGCCCAGCGGGACCATCGAGCCGGCCCGCAGCCCGGTCTCCTCGCGCAGCTCGCGCACGGCGAGGTCGGCCGGCGGCACGTCGGCCAGGCCCGGCGCGGTGCCCTGCGGGAACTCCCAGCGCCGCTCGCCCAGCGGGTAGCGGAACTGCTCGACCAGCCGGAACCGGTCGCCGTCCTGGGGGATGACGAGCGCGTAGGCCGGCTTGTCGATCACGCCGTAGATGCCCGCCGAGCCGTCGGGACGGCGGATCTCGTCCTCCCGCACGGTCATCCAGTTGTTCCGGTACACCTCGCGGGACGCGACACGCTGAATGGGGTCCACCCGACCAGTATCCCGAACCTGTCCTACCCTCCTCGAGTGCGTCTCGTGATCGCGCGGTGCCAGGTCGACTACGCCGGCCGGCTGACCGCCCATTTGCCGATGGCCACCCGGCTGTTGCTCGTCAAGTCCGACGGCTCGGTGTCGGTGCATTCCGACGACCGTGCGTACAAGCCGTTGAACTGGATGAGCCCGCCCTGCTGGCTGATCGAGGACGGCAAGCTCTGGATCGTCGAAAACAAGCAGGGCGAGAAGCTGGTGATCTCGATCGAGGAGATCTTCCACGACCACGCCAAGGAACTCGGCGTGGAACCGGGCCTGCAGAAGGACGGCGTCGAAGCGCACCTGCAGGAACTGCTGGCCGAGCACATCAAGACCCTCGGCGACGGCTACACGCTGGTCCGCCGCGAGTTCCCGACGGCGATCGGCCCGGTCGACATCATGGCCCGCGACGCCGACGGGCGGTCGGTGGCGGTCGAGATCAAGCGCCGCGGCGAGATCGACGGCGTCGAGCAGCTCACCCGCTACCTGGAGCTGCTCAACCGCGACCCGCTGCTGGCCCCGGTGCAGGGCGTGTTCGCGGCGCAGATCATCAAGCCACAGGCTCGTACCCTCGCCGAGGACCGCGGTATCCGCTGCTTGACGCTGGACTACGACGAGCTCCGCGGCATCGAGTCCGACGAGTTCCGGCTGTTCTGAGGTGGCTGTCGAGCCTGGGCGCTACGTCCACTACAAGGGCGGCGAGTACGAGGTGCTCGGCGTGGCCCGGCACAGCGAGACCGAAGAGGAGCTGGTCGTGTACCGCGCGCTCTACGGCGAAATGGGGCTGTGGGTCCGCCCGGAGGCGATGTTCACCGAGACCGTCGAGACCGCCGACGGTGTCGTGCCGCGGTTCCGGCGCCGGGCGGACTGAGCCCGCACCGGTGAAAATTGGTCGTGCGGCTGCCCGAAGGGGCGGACGTGGTGGCGATACCGAATCGATGCGGAATTCCGGTATCTGATTCCGTGTTGACAACTCCGCCAGGAAATCGTTGACCCGATAGGTCTCGGCGAAGTGATTTGATCCTTTCCGGCTCTTGCCTTTCTGCGCTATTCGGGTGAGCTCGGGATCTTATTCGCCGTACGCGTGCGACACTCGATTCGAGGGGTTCCGCCGGTGGGTCCGGCGTGGCCGGAGGGTGGCGCGCACGGCCGTCTTTCTTCGTCGTGCCAACGTTTCAGTCCGCCTTCGAGCTCGTGTGCGCACGTCATCCGGCCGGTGTGCGCGCGTTTTCAGCCTGCACGAAGGAGGATGTCATGCGTTATCGACCACTCGGTTCCGATCCGGCCGACCCGCGCCTGGGCCGGTTCATTCCGGACGACTGGCGGCACGTCGAACGGTATCCGCTGACCGCGTTGTCCGACGAAGAGCGGCCGACCCGCTCGCCCGTCGTGATCGGCGTCAACTGGTACTCCGCGTTCGACAAGCCGGAGCGGGACGAGACCTCCGGCGAGTTCTTCATCGCGAAGGCCGGCGTCAAGAAGCTCGGCCGGGTCCGCGGCGGCCACTGCGTGTGCCTCGAGCCGGGCGGCACCCCGGACACCGACGCCTGGTACGCGTTCTACGACCAGGGCCACGAAGGCGCCTGCGTCGGCTTCGGCTGGTCGCGCTGCATGTCGATCTACAACGGCGTCGACTACACGGCGCGCTGGCTCTGGGACGCGGCGAAGAAGCGCGACGAGTGGCCCGAGACCAACCCCGGCGACGAAAACGGCACGTCGGTCCGCGCCGCGGCCGAGGTCCTGCAGGAAGCCGGGCACGTCGTCTGGGACCCGGCCTGCGCCGAGGACGACTGGCGGGCGCGCGAGCACTACGCGCCCGTGGCCACGGAGGGCATCAAGGCGTTCCGCTGGGCGCAGTCGGTCGACGACGTGCACACCGTGCTCGCCAACCCGCGCGCCGACGAGCTCGGCGCCGTGCCGCTGCTCAACTCGTGGGGTCCGGGCTACCCGCACCGGACCTACCTGCCCGACGAGGTGCTCGCCAAGCTGATCGAGGAGGAAGGCGAGATCGCCGTCCCGGCCGATCGGTGATCGAAAGCCGCTCCCGCGGTGGTTGAACGAGGGCGCGTTTCCCCTGGTCATAACCGGGGAAACGCGCCCTCTGTCTACTTTGGACGCGTCAGCGTGCCGAGCCTGAATCCGTGCAGTACTGTCGCGATCCGGCAGGGTGCTGGTGATTCCTGTCGGAAATTGTCCTGCTGGAATTCCGGAGGTGGGTCGGGTGCTCGTCCTAGCCGATGCGAACCTGCGACTCGACGCGAACGCGATCGACTACATCGAGTTGGCGTTCTACTTCGTCCTCGTGCTCGGCATCGGGTACCTGGCGCGGCGGCAGGTGTCGAGCAGCCTCGACTTCTTCCTGTCCGGCCGTTCGCTGCCCGCCTGGGTCACCGGCCTGGCGTTCATTTCGGCGAACCTCGGCGCGGTCGAGGTCATGGGCATGTCGGCCAACGGCGCCCAGTACGGCCTGCCGACCGTGCACTACTTCTGGATCGGCGCCATCCCGGCGATGCTGTTCCTCGGCATCGTGATGATGCCCTTCTACTACGGCTCCAAGGTCCGCAGCGTCCCCGAGTTCATGCGGCGGCGCTTCGGCAAGCCGGCCCATCTGGTCAACGGCATCAGCTTCGCCTCGGCCCAGATCCTCATCGCGGGCGCGAACCTGTTCCTGCTGGCCAGTGTCGTGAACCTGCTGCTGGGCTGGCCGCTGTGGGTGTCGATCATCGTCGCCGCCGCGATCGTGCTCTCCTACACCGCGCTCGGCGGCCTCTCCGCGGCGATCTACAACGAGGTCCTGCAGTTCTTCGTCATCGTCATCGCGCTGGTCCCGCTGACGATCATCGGCCTGGTCAAGGTCGGCGGCTGGCAGGGCCTGGTCGACAAGGTGACGAACAGCCCGGGCGGCGGCGCGCAGCTGCACTCGTGGCCCGGTGACAACCTGACCGGCTTCGGCAACAACCTCCTGTCGATCCTGGGCATCGTCTTCGGCCTCGGCTTCGTGCTCTCCTTCGGCTACTGGACGACGAACTTCGTCGAGGTCCAGCGCGCGATGGCGTCGAAGAGCATGTCCGCCGCGCGGCGCACGCCGATCATCGGCGCGTTCCCGAAGATGCTGGTTCCGTTCATCGTGATCATCCCCGGCATGATCGCCGCGGTCACCGTGAACGAGTACGTCCAGGACAAGAAGATCCTCCTGGAGGGCGGCTCGGCGCCCAGCGGTGTCACGTTCAACAACGCGCTCCTGCTGCTGATGCGCGACCTGCTGCCCAACGGCATGCTCGGCATCGCCATCGCCGGGCTGCTGGCCTCCTTCATGGCCGGCATGGCGGCCAACCTGAGTTCGTTCAACACCGTGTTCACGTACGACATCTGGCAGACGTACGTGAAGAAGGACAAGCCGGACCACTACTACCTGAACCTGGGCCGCGTGGTGACCTCGGCCGGGACGATCCTCGCGATCGGCACCGCCTTCATCGCGTCGAACTCCGGCAACATCCTGGACTACCTGCAGGATCTGTTCTCGTTCTTCAACGCACCGCTGTTCGCGACGTTCATCCTCGGCATGTTCTGGAAGCGGATGACGCCGCACGCCGGGTGGAGCGGCCTGGTGCTCGGCACCGCGTCCGCGATCACGGTCTGGGGCCTGTCGCAGGCCGGGGTGCTCGGGCTGGAGGGCCAGGGCACCAGCTTCGTCGCCGCGGGGACGGCGTTCGTCGTCGACATCGTGGTGAGCGTCGTGGTGTCGCTGGCGACCAAGCCGAAGCCGGACGAAGAGCTGGTCGGGCTCGTCTACTCGTTGACCCCGAAGGAAACGCGGCAACACGACGCCACCGGCGAGAACGCGGGCTGGTACCGCAAGCCGGGCCTGCTCGCCGGCATCGTGCTCATCCTGACCATCGCCCTCAACGCCATCTTCTAGGAGGTCGGAATGGCTACCGAGTCCGAGCCGCGTGCGCACAAGGCGGGCGCCTTCGACATCCGGCTGATCATCGCCCTGCTGGTCGGCGTCTACGGCGTCATCCTCACGGTGATGGGCCTCGGCTTCACCTCCGACGAGGAGATCGCCAAGGCCGCCGGGGTGAACATCAACCTGTGGGCCGGCATCGGCATGCTGGCCGTCTCCGCGCTGTTCGTCATCTGGGCCAAGGTCCGGCCGCTCGTCGTGCCCGCCGAACCCGGAGCCGGCGAGACCGCTCCCGCCGGTGAATAGCCGGGTTGTCCGGACAGCGGCACTCGGGTGCCGCTACCGTGCTCCGCGTGTTCCCTGACGTTCGGCACCGCCGTCTCCCGAAGCTGTTCCTGCTGGTCACCGTCCTCGCGCTGCCACTGACCGCGTGCGGGCAGGACCTCGGCCGGTCCAACTTCGCGCGGACGACGGTGCCTGCCGCGGTCGGCACCGGGCAGGCGTCCGACGGCCCGATCACCGACGCCGCCGTGGCGGCGAACGTGCTGCGCACGATCCAGCCGTGCCAGTTCCTGACCAAGGACGCCCTCGGCGCGCTCGGGCTCGGCACGGTCGAAGAGGACCCGTCGCCGTCGTCGATCGCCTTCGACACCTGCGGCAACAAGGTGAAGGACCCCGGCGGCAAGGAGATCCGGTTCGAGCTCGAGATCGGCAACACCCTGGTGCCGCGGGCCGACAAGACGACCGGGCAGGTCGGCGGGCTGCCGTTGCGCGTGAACAAGACCGGCGACACCGACTGCACGGTCGCGGCGATGACGGCGCTGAACCCGGACGCGGCGCTCACGCTGTCGGTCATCTACCCCGGCGATCCCTGCCGTCCCGGGCAGACGCTGATGGCGGCCGTCGTCCAGAAACTGCACGACTCGCCGGACAAGTATTCGACGCCGCCGGGCACCGTGCTGACCGCCGACCCGTGCGCGATGGCCGACACCGCCGTGGTGGCTTCCGCCGTGCCGTCGGCGAAGCCCGCGCCCTCGGGCCTGCACTCCTGTGAGTGGACGGGCACCCGGAAGGACCCGGCGGTGACCGTCGAGTTCCTGCCGGGCCTGCCCCCGCTCGTGGGCGACGGTTACTCCAAGGTGGACCTCGGCAACGGGATCACCGGTTACCAGAAGCAGGGGAGCACGAGCTCGTCGCGGTGCACGGTGGAATGGCAGCACCGGCCGTGGCAGGGCGACGACGTCGAACTGGCCCAGGTGGACTACGAGAGCAACGACGCCAAAGCGGACGCCGACGACCCGTGTGGCAAGGCGGTCACCGTCGCGAAGAACGTGGTCACGAAGCTCCCCAAACCCTGATCTGGCGGTCGGCCGCGCGGCGATGTAGGAAGGGGACACCCACCCGCCGATGCCGGAGGCTGCCGTGAAGAAGATCATCAACGATCCGGCGAACGTGGTCGCGGAGTCGCTGCGGGGCCTGGCCGCCGCGCACGCCGACATCCTCCGCGTCCAGTACGACCCGGACGTCGTGATCCGGGCCGACGCCCCGGTCGCGGGCAAGGTCGCCGTCATCTCCGGTGGTGGGTCCGGGCACGAGCCGCTGCACGGCGGCTTCGTCGGCCACGGCATGCTCGCCGCCGCCGTGCCGGGCGCGGTGTTCACCTCGCCGACACCGGACGCCGTGCAGGCCGCCGTCACCGCGACGACCGGCGACGCGGGCGCCCTGCTCATCGTCAAGAACTACACCGGCGACGTGCTGAACTTCGAGACGGCCGCCGAACTGGCCGCCGCCGAGGGCCTCGACGTGCGCAGCGTCGTCATCGACGACGACGTCGCGGTCAAGGACTCGACGTACACCGCGGGCCGCCGCGGCGTCGGCGGCACGGTGCTGCTGGAGAAGATCACCGGCGCCGCCGCCGAGCGCGGTGACTCGCTCGATGCCGTGACCGCGCTGGCGCGGAAGGTGATCGGCCAGGTGCGGTCGATCGGGGTCGCGCTGACGGCGCCGACCGTGCCGCACGCCGGCACGCCGAGCTTCGACCTCGGCGAGGGTGAGGTCGAGTTCGGCATCGGCATCCACGGCGAGCCCGGCCGCGAGCGGATCCCGGCCGAGCCGGCCGACGCGCTGGTGGCGCGGATGGTCGAGGCGGTCGTCTCGGATCTCCCGTTCGCGGCCGGTGACCGCGTGCTGCTGTTCACCAACTCGATGGGCGGCACCCCGCTCGTCGAGCTCTACCTGGCGCACGGCATCGCCGAGCGGCTGCTGGCCGACCGTGGGATCGTGGTCGAACGCCGGCTGGTCGGGCCGTACATCACCAGCCTGGAGATGCAGGGGATGAGTCTGACGTTGCTGAAACTGGACGACGAGCTGACCGGGCTCTGGGACGCCCCGGTCAACACCGCGGCGCTGCGGTGGGGACTCTGATGCCCTGCGAGTCCGAAGGTGTCGCGGCCGCCGTGCGCGCCGCGGCGGCGGTGGTCGCCGAGCACCGCGTGGAGCTGATCGACCTCGACCGCGCGATCGGCGACGGCGATCACGGCGAGAACCTGAACCGCGGGTTCGCGGCCGTCGTCGCGGCGCTCGACACGGGGACGCCGGACACGCCGGGCGGGGTGCTGAAGCTCGTCGCGACGACGTTGATCTCGAAGGTCGGCGGAGCCGCGGGGCCGTTGTACGGCACGGCTTTCCTGCGTGCCTCGGCCAAGCTCGGCGCGGCCGCCGACCTCGACGTCCCGGCGCTGCTGGACGCGCTGCGCGCCGGGCTCGAAGGCGTCCAGGCCCGCGGGAAGGCGGTGGGCGGCGACGCCACCATGGTCGACGCCCTGATCCCCGCGGTGGCGGCCGCGGAGAAGGCGGCCGAGGACGGCGGCGACGTCGCCGCGGTGCTGACCGCGGCGGCCGACGCGGCCGACCGCGGCGCGGAGTCCACAGTGGATCTGGTGCCGCGGAAGGGCCGTGCGTCCTACCTCGGCGAGCGCGCGGTGGGGCACCTCGACCCGGGCGCGCGGTCGTCGGCCCTGCTGCTGCGCGCGTTCGCGGAGGCCGCCCGGTGAGTGTCGGAATCGTGCTCGTGTCGCACAGTGCGAAGCTCGCCGAGGGCTTGGCCGAGCTGGCCGCCCAGATGGCGCCGGACGTCACCATCGTGCCGGCCGGGGGCCTGTCCGACGGTTCGATCGGCACGGACTACGACGAGGTCGTCGCCGCCACCCAGCGCGCCGACTCCGGGGCCGGCGTCGTGCTGCTCTACGACCTCGGCAGCGCGCAGATGACCGCCGAGCTCGCCGTCGAATCGCTGGCGGACCCTTCGGCCGCGATCGTCGCGGACGGCCCGCTGGTCGAGGGCGCGATCGCGGCGGCGGTCGCGGCGCAGGCCGGCCGGGACCGCAAGGCGGTCGCGGAGGCCGTCGCGGCGGCCGGGTTGCCCGAGGATCTGGCGCCTGCCGAAGCGACGGACGGCGGCGCCGAAATCGAGCTGGAGCTGCGCAACGAGGTCGGGCTGCACGCGCGCCCGGCCGCGGTGCTGGTGCGCTCGCTGAGCGAGTTCGACGCCGAGGTCACCGTGCGGCTCGGCGACCAGGAGGCCGACGGTCACAGCGTGCTGGCCCTGATGTCGCTCGGCGCCCGCCAGGGCGACCGGATCCGCGTGCAGGCGCGCGGCCCGCAGGCTTCCGCTGCCCTGGACAAGGCTAAAGAGCTGGTGGACGGCAATTTCGGCGAGTGAAGCCCCGTCGCCGACCGGGTGACATGAGCGGTACTGACTCGATTCCGTCTGGGCTCCGGTGGTCCCGCGTGGCAGTATCAAGGCTAATTACCAGCGAGTAACATCTCTGGAGGCCTCGATGGCGCGGGACATCTCGACGGTCGGAGTGGTCGGCCTGGGCACGATGGGGGCCGGAATCGCCGAAGTGCTCGCGCGCAGCGGGCTCGACGTCGTCACGGTCGAGCTCGACGAAGCGGGGGTCGCCCGGGGTCGCGGGCACCTGCGGCACTCCACCGAGCGGGCACTGTCCGGCGGCAAGCTGGATCCTTCCGGAAGAGACGCGCTGCTGGGCCGGATCCGGTACAGCACCTCGCTGTCGGATCTGTCCGAAGTGGACCTGGTGATCGAGGCGATCCCGGAAAGCCTCGAGCTGAAGGCCGACGTCTTCGCCGAGCTGGACAAGATCACCCGGCCCGAGGTGGTGTTCGCGTCCAACACTTCGTCGCTCTCGATCACCGAGATCAGCGTGCACACCGCCCGGCCCGGCAAGGTCGTCGGGATGCACTTCTTCAACCCGGCGCCGGTGCAGAAGCTCGTCGAGATCGTGAAGACCGTCGTGACCGAGCCGGAGGTGGTCACCGAGGTCGTCGCGTTCGCCGAACGGCTCGGCAAGGTGCCGGTGGTGATCGGCGACCGGGCCGGGTTCATCGCGAACGCGCTGCTGTTCGGGTACCTCAACCACGCGGTCCGGATGTACGAACAGCGCTACGCCACCCGCGAGGACCTCGACGCCGCGATGCGCTACGGCTGCGGCTACCCGATGGGCCCGCTCGCGCTCCTCGACCTGATCGGGCTGGACACCGCGAACGAGATCCTCGACACGATGTACCACCAGTCCCGCAACCGCCTGCACGCGCCGGCGCCGCTGCTCAAGCAGATGATCACGGCGGGCCTGCTGGGCCGCAAGACCGGCCGCGGCTTCTACACCTACGACGCCCCGGACTCGCCGAACGTGGTGGCGGACGGGGTGGCGACGTCCACTGTGGACGGCGTCGCGCCGCGCCCGGTCGCGCGGGTCGGCGTGGTCGGCACCGGCACGATGGCCACCGGCATCGCGGAGGTGTTCGCCAAGCGCGGCCTCGACGTCGTGCTGCGCGCCCGGAGCATGGAGAAGGCGCAGGCTTCGGTGGCGAAGGTGAAGAAGTCGCTCGACAAGGCCGTGGTCAAGGGCAAGCTGTCCGAAGAGGACGCGGTTCTCGCACTGGCACGGATCACCCCGGTGACGGACTTCGAAGCACTGGCCGACGTCGACCTGGTCGTCGAGGCGGTGGCCGAGATATTGTCGGTGAAGCAGGCGGTGTTCGCGGCGCTGGACGAGGTCGTCCGCCCCGGCGCGGTCCTGGCGACGACGACGTCGTCCCTCCCGGTGATCGAGTGCGCGGCGGCGACGTCCCGGCCGTCCGATGTGGTCGGTCTCCACTTCTTCAACCCGGCGCCGGTGATGAAGCTGGTCGAGGTGGTCTCGACGATCGCGACCGCACCGGACGTGGTGGCGACGGCGAGCGCGGTCTGCGCCACGGTCGGCAAGCACGCCGTCCACTGTGGAGACCGGGCGGGCTTCATCGTCAACGCGCTGCTGTTCCCGTACCTCAACGACGCGGTGAAGATGCTGGAGGCCCACTACGCGGGGGCGAACGACATCGACACGGCCATGAAGGTGGGCTGCGGCCTGCCGATGGGCCCGTTCGAACTGCTGGACGTCGTCGGCCTCGACGTCTCGCTGGCGATCCAGCGGACGTTGTTCAACGAGTTCCGCGAAGAGGGTTTCGCGCCGGCGCCGCTGCTGGAGCACCTGGTGACGGCAGGCCGGCTGGGCCGGAAGACCGGAAAGGGCTTCAAGGACTACTGATCAGCGCTCGGCCACCTGGCCGAGGACCGGCTTCACGTCGAGCACCGGAGTGCCGTCGATCGCTTCCAGGCCCGTCACCGTGAGCGTGCCGTTCTCCACCGCCGTCACCGTGACCGTGTGGAGGCCGATCGGGTTCGGGCGGTCCGGGGAGCGTGTCGAGAACACGCCTTCGCGGCGGCGGTCGCGGTCGCCGCGCGGGTGCACCGACTGGACCTTCCGGTCGGCCGCGTGCAGCCACGTGAGCAGCACCAGCCGGTCACCCGGCCGGAGGTCGGCCGCCGCCGGGTGGAACTCGGGGTCGAACACCACGCGGGCCGGTGGTGCGCCCTCGTCACCCTGCTTCGGGGCCGTGGCGAGGTCGGTCAGGGTCGACTCCACCTGGGCCACCGGGCGTACGTGGTAGCTCGTTCCGTCCATGACCGTCCCCCTCGGCTACTGGTAGTACCCCTCGACCGGCACGCGGGCTTCGTCGAACAGGGCAGGGCCCTCGAGCCGGTGCCCGCCCCAGGTGACCGGCGGACGCAGGGTGAGGAACTGCTCGGTCGACAGCGCGTACACGACCCGGCCCAGCCCGGACCGCTCGATCGCGCCGGCGCACATCCCGCACGGCTGCGTGCTGGTGAACATCGTGGTCGCCGCCGCGGTCTCCGGATCCAGGTGCCGCGCCGCCCAGCGGGCGAGTTTCAGCTCCGGGTGCGCGGTGATGTCGTCGTCCGTGAGCGAAGTGTTGCGCTCCTCGGCCAGGACGGTGCCGTCGGCGTCGGCCAGCAGGGAGCCGAACGGCGGGTTGCCGCGTTCCTCGCGTGCCTCACGAGCGAGCTCGATCGCCCGCCGGAGCAGGGCTGTTTCGGTGTCCTTCACCGGTTCTCCTTCCAGGACGCGGCCACCGCCGCGAGGTCGCGCCACGCCGTCTCCGGGCGCAGGGTTTCGGCCGGGTCCGCGTCGAACGGGTCGAGCACGACGGTGTCCGCGCCCAGTTCCCGCAGCCGCGCCAGGTCGTCGAGGACCTGGTCGAGGGTGCCCTCTCCGGCGCGCCGGTCCGGCCCGGTCACCGGAGATCCGGTCACCCGCAGCAGGATCCGTGGCGCGAAGGCCGGCACCGGCCGGTCGTCGGCGAGCTTTTCCAAGCGGCCCAACGTTTCCCGGAACCCGGACAGCGTGAGCCGCAGCGGGTGCCACGCGTCGCCGAGCTCCAGCGCCCGGCGCAGCCCCACGTCGCTGTGCCCGCCGATCCAGAGCGGGATCGGCCCCGCGCGGTAGTCGTCGTGATCGGCCCAGGCCGCGCGGATCGTCCGGAGGTACTCGCTGGTGAGCTTTCCGCGCTGCTCGAACGGCACGCCCAGCGCGTCGAACTCCTGTTTCGCCCAGCCGATGCCGACACCGAGGACCAGCCTGCCGCCGCTGAGCGCGTCGAGGTTCGCCGCCATCCGCGCCACCAGCAGCGGATGCCGGTACGGCACCACCAGCACGGTGGTGCCCAGGCGCACCCGCCGCGTGACCCCGGCCAGCCAGGACAGCGTCGTGAACGGCTCGTAGAACGGCGCCGGGTACTGCCCGGCGACGTCGGGTGTGATCGCGACGTGGTCGGACACCATCAGCAGGTCGAAACCGAGGCCTTCCACCGTTTGCGCCCACGCGCGCAGCACACCCGGGTCCGTGCCGGGCCCGAAGTTGGGGACGTTCACGCCGATCTTCACCGGAAAAGGCTATCGAGGGATAAGCCGTGAGCGGAAGGGAACGGTCACGGCGTCCGACGGCTTCGGCCGTGGATGTCACGGTATGTTCGCCGAATGACCGAGAGTCTCGACCCGACGGACTGGGCCATCCTGGTCGAGCTCCAGTGCGACGCCCGGCTGCCGCTCACCGAGCTGGGCCGCCGGGTGAACCTCAGTGCCTCGGCCGCGACCGAACGGCTCCGGCGGCTCGAGGCCGCCGGAGTGATCACCGGCTACCGCGCGGAAGTCGACCTCGGCAAGGTCGGCTACCCGGTGCTCGCCGTCGTCCGGCTCAAGTACCCCGGCAGCCGCCACGAGGCACTGCACAAGCTGCTCGGCGAGCGCGCCGAGATCCTCGAATGCCTCCGCACCACCGGCGACGACTGCTACACGCTCAAGGTCGCCGCGGCCTCGATGGCCCACCTCGAGCGCACCATGGACGAGCTGGCCCAGTTCGGCAGCACGACCACGAACGTCGTCTACAGCCAGACCCTGCCCTACCGCGGACCGCGCGAGCCCGCCCGTGACCTCGATTCCTGACCGCATCGTCATCGTCGGGGTGACCGGCTCGGGCAAGTCGACGCTCGCGGCCCGGATCGCCGAGCGGACCGGCCTGCCCTACCACGCCGCGGACGACATCGGCTGGCAGCCGGGCTGGGTCGGCACCCCCGACGAGGAGCAGCGCCGCCGGATCGCCGAGGTCTGCGCCCAGGAACGCTGGGTCCTCGACGCCGTCTACAGCAAGTGGCAGGACATCGTCCTGCCGCGCACCCAGCTGATCGTGGGCCTCGACTACCCGCGCTGGCTTTCGCTGAGCCGCTTGGTCCGCCGGACGTTGGTGCGGGCGGTGACCCGCCGGCGGATCTGCAACGGCAACGTCGAATCGTTCCGCCAGGTGTTCTCCGCCGACTCGATCATCCGCTGGCACTTCACCTCGTTCGCGCGCAAGCGGGCCAGCATCCGGGCCTGGGCCGCCGAGCCGCCCGGCCCCGCCGTGGTCCGGCTGACATCCCCGCGCGAGACCCGCCGCTGGCTCGAGACCCTCTGAGGTCAGGCCCCCGGCGGCAGCAGCGGGCCGCCGCTCCAATGCTGGAACACCAGGTTGGTGTGGACGCGGGCGACCTCGTCACGCGCGGTCAGCTCGTCGAGGACCAGACGCTGGAGCTCCCCGGCGGAGCTGGTCGCGACGTGCGCGAGGAAGTCGTCCGGCCCGGTCAGGTGGTAGACCGCGCGCACCTCCGGCAGGGAGAGCAGGTGCTCGACGAACGGGTCCACCAGCGGCCGCCGGTGCGGGCGCACCTGGACGAACAGGAACGCCTCCAGCGGCCGCCCCAGCTTGGCCGCGTCGACCTGCGCGTGCTGGCCGGTGATCACGCCGGTGTCCCGCAGCCGGGCCACCCGGTCCAGGCACGTCGACGGCGCGATGCCGACCGCCGCCGCCAGGTCCTTGTTGGTGATCCGGGCATCGTTCTGCAGCAGGCGCAGAATCTCAAGATCGACCGGACTCAGTTCGAGGGAATCGGGCATCGCCGAATGATATCCGAGAGTATTGCCTGCAGTCCGGGAAAAGCTCGACCATGCTGCCATGACTTCCTCGCTGCGCACGCGAGCCGTCCACGCCGGCCGTGACGATCTCACGGACCTCGGCGTGCACGCCGCTCCGCTCGACCTGTCCACGACCTACCCGTCCCGCGACAGTGCCGCCGAAGCCGCCCGGATCGACGCCTTCGCCGCCGGTGGCGAACTCGACGGCCCGCCGATCTACGGCAGGGTGGGCAACCCGACCGTGGACCGGTTCGAGCGGGCGCTCGCCGAGCTCGAAGGCTTCGACCACGGCGTCGCCTTCGCCAGCGGCATGGCCGCCGTCTCGGCCTGCCTGCTTTCCGCGGTGGCGCAAGGGAAACGCCACGTCGTCGCGGTGCGCCCGCTGTACGGCTGCAGCGACCACCTGCTCGAGTCAGGGCTGCTCGGCACCGAGGTCACCTGGGCCGCGCCCGGCGCCGTCGCCGCCGCGCTCCGGCCCGACACCGGGCTGGTGTTCGTCGAAACGCCGGCGAACCCGACGCTGGCCGAGGTCGACATCGCCGGGCTGGCGGCGGCCTGCGGGGACGTGCCGCTGGCCGTCGACAACACGTTCGCGACCCCCGTGCTGCAGCGCCCCGGCCACCACGGCGCGCGGCTCGTGCTGCACAGCGCGACGAAGTTCCTCGGCGGACACGGCGACGTGATGGGCGGGATCGTCGCGTGTGACGCCGCGGAAGCCGCGCGGCTCCGGCAAATCCGCTTCGCCACCGGTGGGGTGCTGCACCCGCTCGCCGGATATCTGTTGCTGCGCGGGCTTTCCACGTTGCCGCTGCGGGTCAACGCCGCGTCCGCGACCGCGGCGACGCTGGCCGAGCGGCTCGCCGCCCACCCGGCGGTGACGGCGGTCCACTACCCGCGGCTGGGCGGGCCGCTGGTGGCGTTCGAGGTCGACGGCGACCCGCACGCCCTGATCGGGGCGGTCCGGTTGATCACGCCGGCGGTCAGCCTCGGCAGCGTCGACACGCTGATCCAGCACCCCGGCTCGATCAGCCACCGGATCGTCGACGCCGGCGACCGGCGCGACGCCGGCGTGTCCGACCAGCTGATCCGGTTGTCCGCCGGGCTGGAGGACGTCGAGGACCTGTGGGCGGACCTGGAGCAGGCGCTGAAGGCGCTGTGACACCAGAGAGCTGACACCGGAGAGCTGACACCGGAGAGCTGAGACCGGAGAGCTGAGACCGGAGACGACCGGAGACCTGAGACCGGTCAGCCGCAGCAGCCGCCGCCACAGCAGCCACCGCCACCGCCACCGGCCGGGGCCGCGGAACCACTCGCGGCCCCGGTGAGGGCGACCGTGGTGAGCAGTTTGACGGTGTCGGTGTGGCCATCCGGGCAGGCCGCCGGTGCGCTGGATTCGCTCATCGGGCGCAGGAGCTCGAAGGTCTCGGTGCACTCGCGGCAGCGGTACGCGTAGGTCGGCATACCGCGATTATCGCCGGAGCAGCCCGCTGTGACACCCGGGGCCTCCGCCCGGGCCGGGGCGGCGCGACTCGGACCCCCGCGAACGCCGATGAGTGGGAAGCTGGGCGTGTGCAGCCGCCTTCGCTCGCCGACGTTCCCCACCTCGGCCAGGTCGTCCCGTCCCTGCTCGCCGCGCTCGGGGTGCCCGGCTGCGCGAACACGCTGGTGCTGCCGGAGGCGCGGAGTGCCGCGGTGCTGCTCGTCGACGGGCTCGGCTGGGAACTCCTCGCCGAGCACGACGCGGACGCCCCGGTGCTGGCCGAACTCGCCCGGGAGTCGCTGCGCGTGGGCTTCCCGTCGACGACGGCCGCCGGCGTGGCCGCGATCGGCACCGGGCTCGCGTCGGGCGAGCACGGCATGGTCGGCTACACCTTCGAAATGCCGGGCACGGGCGTGCTCAACGCGTTGCGCTGGTGCAGCCACGAGGACGGCGGCGACCTCCGCGGCGCGCTCCCGCCCCGCGAGGTGCAGCCGCTGCAAACGACGTTCGAGCGGGCCGCGGCGGCGGGGATCGACGCCGCGGTCGTGTCATCCGCGAAGTTCGCCGACACGGCCCTGACCCGGGCCACGCAGAGCGGTGCGCGGTACGCCGGGGTGCACGCGCTGGGCGACCTCGCCGCGCGGACGTTGTCGGTGCTCGACGGGCGGGCGTTCTGCTACTCCTACCACAGCGAACTCGACCTGCTCGGGCACGTGTACGGCCCCGGTTCGGCCGCGTGGCGGATGCAGCTGCGGCAGGTAGACCGGCTCGTCGAGTCCCTTGTGGACGGTCTGCCGTCCGGCGCCCTGCTCGCGGTGGTGGCCGACCACGGGATGGTCGCCGTCGACGACAAGCTCGACCTCGAAGACGTCCCGGAGCTCCTGGACGGGGTCCGGACGTTCGGCGGCGAGGTCCGGGCCCGGCACGTCTACACCGAGCCCGGCGCGGCCGGCGACGTCCTCGCGGCCTGGCGGGCGGTGCTGGGCGAGCGGGCCTGGGTGCGGTCGCGGGAAGAAGCCGTCGCCGAGGGCTGGTTCGGGCACACCGTCAGCGACCGGGTGCTGCCGCGGATCGGTGACGTCGTCGCGGCGGCCCGTGACCGGTTCGGGATGGTGCGGGGGCTCGCCGAAGCCGTAGAGACGTCGCTGATCGGGCAGCACGGCTCGCTCACCACGGCCGAACAGCTGGTGCCGCTGGCGCTCGCCCAGGGCTGAGCCGTACCGGAACGGCGAACTCGGCATCCTGCGGACGCTCGGGCAGCCGGCCGCGGTGGACGAACGCGCGGCCTGAGACCGGGCGGGCCGCACGTGTGATGGGAGAGGCATCACCCGTGATCGAGGAGGCATCACGTGTGATTGGCGGGGCATCACCCGCGCCTGGAGCGTCGGCTCGCGTGCCTGGAGGGTCGGCTCGCGTACCTGGGCGGTCGGGTTGCGTGCCTGGGCGGTCGGTCGGTGGCGGGTGGGGGCCCGGATACGGTTTGGGCGTGCCTCGACGCAACCGTCCCGGCCGCCGCTCGGACGGCGGGCCGCCCGAGCGCGACCTCGGTGCCGCGACCGGCTGGGCGCGTGCCGAGTCCGGGGCCGACGGCGACTGGCTGGTCCGGACCGTGCCCGGGGCCCAGGCCACCAAGTTCTACCGCTGTCCCGGCTGCGACCACGAGATCCGGCCGGGCACCCCGCACGTCGTCGTCTGGCCCGCCGACGAGACCGGCTCGGTCGCCGATCGGCGGCACTGGCACCGCACCTGCTGGGACGCCCGGGCACGCCGCCGCCCGCACCGCCGCTGGTGATTCGCTCTGGAGTTGTCAAACACCGCCCGGCTCAGCGCCGGTAGTGCCGCGACATCGCGCCCTCGTACATCTCCTCCGTGTACTCGGTGAAGCCGAGCCGCTCGGCCACCCGCAGCGACGGCTTGTTCGCGACGCTCACGCTCGCCAGCACCGGCAGGGTCGGCAGCTCGCGGGCGCACCACTCCAGCACCGCCAGGCCCGCCTCGACGGCGTAGCCCTTGCCCCACGCGGACGGCCGGAACCGGTAGCCGAGGTTGAGCACCTTCTCGCCGTGGAACTCCCGCAGCCGCACGCCGCACATGCCGAGCACCTCGGCGCCGCCGCGTTCGAGCACCGCGGGGTAGCCGAAGCCGTGCTCGGCCCAGTGCGCCAGCCAGCCCGAGAACATCTCCGACGCCTTCGGAACGTCGGGTGGCGCGGGATGGAAGCGGTTGGTGCGCGGGTCGGTGTGGATGTCGACCATCGCCCGCCGGTCCGCCTCGTTCGGCGGACGCAGCAGCAGCCGGTCGGTTTCGATGTCGGTGAACACATCGGCGAAGCTAACGCGGGGGTCCGACAAAATGACGGGCATGACCGAACTGCCGCTGGTCCTCCTCCACGCCTTTCCCCTGGACGCCCGCATGTGGGACGCGGTCCGCGAGCCCCTCGCTTCACACCTTCGGGTGATCACTCCGGATCAGCGCGGGCTCGGCCGCTCGCCGCTGCCGGACTCCGATCGCGAGCCGAGCCTCGAAGACGCCGCGCGCGACGTCGTCGCCCTGCTCGACCGCCTGGAGCTGGACCGCGTCGTGCTCGGTGGCTGCTCGATGGGCGGCTACCTCGCGATGGCCGTGCTCCGGCTGGCGCCGGAGCGGATCGGCGGCCTCGTGCTCATCGACACCAAGGCCACCCCCGACACGCCCGAGGCCGCCCAGGCGAGGCTGGACGTCGCCAAGCGGGTCGAAGACGAGGGCGTCGGGGGCTGGCTGGCCGAGGCCAACCTGCCGAACCTGCTGGCCGGATCGACGCGGGAGCGACGTCCCGAGATCGCCGAGACCGTCCGCGAGATCATCGAATCCCAGCCGCCGAACGGGATCTCGTGGGCGGCGCTGGCGCTGCGGACCCGGCCGGACTCCCTCGACCTGCTGCGGGACGCCGGGGTGCCGGCGCTGGTCATCGTCGGTGAAGAAGACCCGATCACCCCGGTGGCGGCCGCGAGCGCGATGGTCGAGGTCATGGCCGGCGCCACGCTCGTGGTGATCCCGGGCGCCGGGCACCTGAGCCCGCTGGAGGCCCCGGCGGACGTGGTCGAGGCGATCCTGTCCTGGCACCCCGCGACTCAGGAGAAGTAGGCGGCGAACGCCGAGCGGGCCGCGGGGAGCCGGTGCGGGAACCGGATCGCGATGACGTGCCGCCACACGACCGAGTAGAGCTCCCGCAGGCGCATCCAGGGCCCGAGCACGGCCTCGGGCACATCGCCCGGATAGGCGGCCAGGAGCTCCGGGCCACCCTGCCGGGCGAGGATCCCGAGGTCCCAGGCCAGCGACCCGCGCCAGGTGTCCTCGAAGTCCAGCCAGCACGGTCCGGCTTCGGTGGCGATCAGGTTTCCGGGGTGCGCGTCGCCGTGCAACGGCTGCACGGCGACGTCCGGCAGCGTCGCGGCGAGGCGGGCCGTCTCCGCGCGCAACCGGGGCGTTTCGCCGTCCAGGTCGTGCCGGCCGAAGATGCGCTCCAGGTCGTCGAGCGGGCCGCGCCGGGGCAGTTCGCCCGGGAACTCCCGCAGTGCCGAGTGCACCTCGGCGAGCGAGCCCGCGACGACGTCCGGTGCGTACCGGTGGTCCGGATCGTGCGGGGTGTGGTGCCAGAGTGTGACCGGCAGATCCTCGGCGAAATGGGGTCCGGCCGGGGGATCGGTGGCCGGTGAGACGACGAGCACACCACGTTCGGTGAGGAACCGGGACACGGCCACGTCCCGCTCCTGCCACGCCGCCCCGGGCCGCGCCAGGCGGATGGTGCCCGGCACCCGCGCGACCAGCGGACCCAGCTTCACCAGCACGTTCGAGCGCTCGTGGAGCACCTCGGGCTCGTGCTCGCGCAGGCCGAGCCGGGACGTCACGGTCAGTGCCGCGCGAACCGCGGCGCGCGTGTAGTCGTCGGCCACGGCCCGATCTTGCCAGCCGGTGCGCGCGACTGTCGGTAGTGAGGGATACGATCCCCCCTGACCGCCGGAGCCGGGCCCAGCCCGCGCCCGGCGGCCGGACGATGACCACCACAAGGTTTCAGTGTTGGAGGCAGGAGTGACGGCCGTAGCCCCCAAGCCGATCGCCACGCGCCCGTACCCCGCGCGCGAGTCGGTTAAGGGTTCGTACCTGCTGCGGTTGTTCCGCACGACGGACCACAAGCAGATCGGGATCATGTACCTGGTCACGTCGTTCGCCTTCTTCATGGCGGGCGGCGCGATGGCCATGCTCATCCGCACCGAGCTGGCGCGGCCCGGGCAGCAGTTCCTGTCCCAGGAGCAGTACAACCAGCTGTTCACCATGCACGGCACGGTGATGCTGCTGCTGTACGCGACCCCGATCCTGTTCGGTTTCGCGAACTTCATCCTGCCGCTGCAGATCGGCTCGCCGGATGTCGCGTTCCCGCGGCTCAACGCGTTCTCGTACTGGCTGTACCTCTTCGGCGGCCTGATCGTGATGTCCGGCTTCCTGACCCCGGGTGGCGCCGCCGACTTCGGCTGGTTCGCCTACACCCCGCTGTCGGACGCGATCCACTCGCCGGGCGTCGGCGCGGACCTGTGGATCTCCGGCCTGGTGATCGGTGGTCTCGGCACCATCCTCGGCGCGGTCAACATGATCACTACCGTGGTCTGCCTGCGCGCGCCGGGCATGACGATGTACCGGATGCCGATCTTCACCTGGAACATCCTGGTCACGAGCATCCTGGTGCTGCTCGCCTTCCCGATCCTGACCGCGGCCTTGATGGGCCTGCTGGCGGACCGGCATCTCGGGGCGCACGTGTTCGACCCCGAAAACGGCGGCGTGATCCTCTGGCAGCACCTGTTCTGGTTCTTCGGCCATCCCGAGGTGTACATCGTCGCGCTGCCGTTCTTCGGCATCGTGTCGGAGATCTTCCCGGTGTTCAGCCGGAAGCCGATGTTCGGCTACAAGAGCCTGGTGTGGGCGACGCTGGCGATCGCGGCCCTGTCGGTCGCGGTGTGGGCGCACCACATGTACGCCACCGGCGCCGTGCTGCTGCCGTTCTTCTCCTTCATGACCTTCCTGATCGCGGTCCCGACCGGCGTGAAGTTCTTCAACTGGATCGGCACGATGTGGAAGGGCCAGCTGTCCTTCGAGACGCCGATGATCTTCTCGATGGGCTTCATCGTCACGTTCCTCTTCGGCGGCCTGACCGGCATCATGCTGGCCGCGCCGGCGATCGACTTCCACGTGTCGGACAGCTACTTCGTCGTCGCGCACTTCCACTACGTGCTCTACGGCACGATCGTGTTCGCCACCTTCGCCGGCATCTACTTCTGGTTCCCGAAGATCACCGGCCGGATGATGGACGAGAAGCTGGGCAAGTGGCACTTCTGGACCACGTTCATCGGCTTCCACATGACGTTCCTGGTCCAGCACTGGCTGGGCGCGGAAGGCATGCCGCGCCGGTACGCGGACTACCTGACCAGTGACGGCTTCACCACGCTGAACACGATCTCCACGATCGGCGCGTACATCCTCGGCGCCTCGACGCTGCCGTTCATCTGGAACGTCTTCAAGAGCTACCGGTACGGCGAGATCGTCACGGTGGACGACCCGTGGGGCTTCGGCAACTCGCTCGAGTGGGCGACCTCCTGCCCGCCGCCGCGGCACAACTTCACCGAGCTGCCCCGGATCCGCTCCGAGCGGCCCGCGTTCGAGCTGCACTACCCGCACATGCTCGAGCGCATCCACAAGGAAGGCGAGATCGGCTTCTTCGGGAAGCAGAAGGTCAACAGCCACGCGGCGCCGTCGCAACTGCTCACCGAAGCGGTGATCCCGGGAGACCACTCCAAGGACAACGCGAGCGAGCAAGGCGACAAGTAGGACCCCCTGAACGAGTCAGCGCGTGCCCGGCTTCGGTGAAGCCGGGCACGCGCTTTGCTTACCGATCCGGCCAGAGCAGGCCGAGCCCTCACGTGGCTGTGGTCGGATTGGTAACAATCGGCCCACTTGGCCGAGTCCGGCCCGGCAGACTGACCGTGCAGCGTTGCCGAACGAGGGATGACCAGTGACACAGACCCCCGTCCTGATCACGACGACCGGCCCCGACAAGCCGGGCGTCTCGTCCGTGCTGTTCGCCGTGCTGACCCTGCACGACGTCGACGTGCTCGACGTCGAGCAGGTCGTCATCCGCGGGCAGCTGGTGCTCGGCGTGCTCGCCGGGGTCTACCGCGACCCGGAGGGCCTGCAGGAGTCGGTCGAGCAGGCGATGGCGTCCGTCGGCATGCAGGTCGAGGTCAAGATCGGTGCGGCGATCGGGGAGGACCCGTTCGCGCTGGGCCGCGGCGACTCGTCCCACGTGCTGGTCGTGCTGGGCCGTCCGGTCACCGCGCGGGGCTTCTCGGAGGTCGCGCGCCGGCTGGCGTCGCTCGGCGCCAACATCGACGCGATCCGCAGCGTCGCCGACTATCCCGTGACCGGGCTGGAGCTGTACGTCTCGGTCGACCGGGACACCCCCGAAGCCGACGCGGCGCTGCGCCTGGAACTCGCCGACGCCGCGGTCGAGGCCGGCATCGACATCGCCGTGGAGCGGGCGGGCATCATGCGGCGCGCGAAGCGGCTGGTCGTCTTCGACGTCGACTCGACCCTGATCCAGGGCGAGGTCATCGAGATGCTGGGCGCGCACGCCGGGGTGGAGCCGGAGATCCGCGAGATCACCGAAGCGGCCATGCGCGGTGAACTGAACTTCACGGAGTCGCTGGAACGGCGGGTCGCGCTGCTGGCCGGTCTGCCGGCCACGGCGATCGACGAGGTCGCCGCGTCGATCGAGCTCACCCCGGGCGCCCGCACGACGATCCGCACGCTCAAGCGGATGGGCTTCCGCACCGGCGTGGTGTCCGGCGGGTTCACCCAGGTCATCGACGGCCTGGCGGAGGAGCTCGGCCTCGACTTCGCGGCGGCGAACGAGCTCGAGATCGTGGACGGCAAGCTCACCGGGAAGGTGGTCGGCGAGATCGTCGACCGCGCGGGCAAGGCGAAGGTGCTTCGCCGCTTCGCCGGTGAGTACGACATCCCGCTCGAGCAGTGCGTCGCGGTCGGGGACGGCGCCAACGACATCGACATGCTTTCCGCGGCGGGCATGGGGGTCGCGTTCAACGCCAAGCCCGCGCTGCGCGAGGTGGCCGACACCGCGCTGTCGCACCCCTACCTCGACGTCGTGCTGTTCGTGCTCGGCCTCACCCGCAGCGAAGTCGAAGCGGCCGACGCCGCCGACGGGCTCGAGCTGATGCGTCCGTGAGCAGCGTTCTCGACCCGCTGGGCGCCCGCTACGCCTTCTGGCTCGGGCTCCCGGCCGAAGACACCTCGGACACCTCCGACGAGCTCCCGGAGGAGGTCCGGGCGATGCCGGTGATCCTGCGCATCGAACGCGCCGAGCCGCCGGGCCGCACCCCGCTGCTGGAAGCCGCGGCGGCGGCCGCGCTGGCGGTGTGCCTGGACGAGCGCGCCGAGCCCGGCGGCGAGTGGGCCGAGCCGATGCACGCGTGGCTCGACAACCGGATCCGGAAGGTCGCGCGGCGGGCGCGGGGCGCGCACTGGGCGGCCGTCCAGGACCTGCCGGGCATCACCTGCGAGGTCGACGGCGCCGAGGCCAGGGCCCTGGTGCCGGGCCTGGTCACCGAGACGCCCAAAGAGGTCGCGCGGCTGCAGATCTCGGGCAGCGAACTACCACCGGACGAGCCGGGCCCGGTCCCGGACGGCGTCCCGTTGCTCCTGCTCAACCCGCACGTGCCGATGACCGTCGGCAAGGCCGCCGCCCAGGTCGGCCACGCCACGATGATCCTCGCCGCGCTGCTCGGCGAAGCGAAGCTGGCCGGCTGGGCCGAACGGGGTTACCGGACCGCGGTGCGCACGGCGAGCGTCGCGCGGTGGAAGGAACTGCACCCGGGAGACGATCCCGAGGGCGCGTGGCGGCGCGACCGGGTGATCGCCGTCCGGGACGCCGGGTTCACCGAGGTCGACCCGGGGACGATCACGGTTCTTGCCCAGTGGGAACCGGAACAAGTGTCTTCCTGACCGGGTTGGAGCGGGCATGGGACTCGAAGTACGACGCGACGGGCAGCACGCGTTCGTCGGGCGCAACGACCGGGGCGCCGAGGTGCGGCTGGGCCGGGCGGGCGCCGAAGGAGCGTTTTCGCCCGCCGAACTGCTGCAGATCGCGGCCGCGGGCTGCGGCGCGGTGACCGCCGAAGAGCTGATCACGCGGCGGGTCGGCGAAGACGCGAAGTTCTGTGTCACCGTCTCGGCCGACCGGCGCGAAGGTGCTTCGGAACTGGATGCCGTGCACGTCGCTTTCGACGTCGATGTGTCGACATTGGCGGCGGATCACCGGGCGGCGCTGGCCGCCGCCGTGGACCGGGCGATCGAACGGCTCTGCACGGTGAGCCGGACGCTCAAGAAGGGCGTCCCCGTGACGGAGACCTTCCCCCGAACCTAGTTCTGGCTGGATTCCCAGACAACGTAGGCCTGGTCCGCGTCGGTCGTCATGGCTTCGATGAACTTCTCGTTGTCGAAGCCGGGCAGGGCCTGCAGCCGTTCGATCAGCGCGTCGGCCGCCGGGTCGCCGCTCGGCACCGCGGTGCCCTTGCCGTCGTTACCCACCAGCATGAAGAAGACGTCTTCGTTCCAGGGGCCGTCAGGGATGACCCTGACCATCACCGAGGACAGCTCGGACCACGTGACGGCCTCTTCGCTGCCGTCCGCGAGCCGCCGCCGCACTCCGGTGTCGTCGACGCTGACGGTCCGGGACTGGGCGCTGGACGAATCCTGGGTCAACCGGTGCTCCCTTGTTGCTTCGGTGGGTTCACCGTACCGGGCGCGGCCGTGGACCGCGTCACGCGGGCGCGGCTGCGTCGAGCCGCCGCAGCGCTTCCCGCACCACTTTCGGGTCCATCGTCGGCCAGAACGGCGGCAGTGACGCGCGCAGGAAGCCGCCGTAGCGGGCGTTCGCCAGCCGGGAGTCCAGCACCGCCACCACACCGCGGTCGGTGACCGACCGGTGCAGCCGCCCGGTGCCCTGTGCGAGCAGCAGCGCGGCGTGCGTGGCTGCCACGGTGAGGAACCCGTTGCCGCCCCGGGCTTCCACCGCGCGCTGCCGCGCCGAGGACACCGGGTCGTCCGGGCGCGGGAACGGGATCCGGTCGACGACCACGAGCTGCAGCGACGGCCCGGGAACGTCCACGCCCTGCCACAGGCTGAGCGTGCCGAACAGGCACGTGCGGACGTCTTCGGAGAACTTCTGGACCAGCAGCGACGTCGCGTCGTCGCCCTGGCACAGGATCGGGAAGTCCAGCCGCTCGCGCATCTCCTCGGTGGCCTGCTTGGCCGCCCGCATCGAGGAGAACAGCCCGAGCGTGCGCCCGCCCGCGGCCTCGATCAGCTCGGCCAATTCGTCCATTGTGGACGACGTCAGGCCGTCGCGGCCCGGTGGCGGCAGGTGCTTGGCCAGGTACAGGATGCCGTTCTTCCGGTGGTCGAACGGCGAGCCGACGTCCAGGCCGGTCCACTTCGGGCCGGTTTCCACGTCGGACGGCGCTTCCTTGTCCGTCGCCGCGCCGGGCGCCTTCTCGACCCGCGCCGGGGCGGGCGGGAGCCCCCACTGGCGCGCCATGGTGTCGAACGTGCCGCCGAGGGTCAGGGTCGCCGAGGTCAGGATCGTCGTGTGCTGGTTGAACACGCGCTCGCGCAGCAGCCCGGCGACACCGAGCGGCGCCACCTTCAGCGCCGGCGGCCGCGGGTTCGACGCGTACTTGTCGCCGGACAGCCAGACGACGTCGCGCTGGTGCGCCTGGTCCTCCTCGAACGCCTCCAGCAGCCGGACCGCGGTGTCGTGCACCTCGTCGAGCAGCGACCGCGCCAGCTTGCGCGCCGTGGCCCCCTCGACGTCCTCCTTGCGGTCGGAGCCCAGCGCGGTGATGCACGCGTGCGCGGCGTCGCGGATCGCCGGGATGGCGCCCTGCAACGGCCGGGGCAGCTCGTCCAGCCGGCCGGCGGACAGGTCGTCGACGATCAGCGCGAGCCCGTCACCCGCCTCCAGCAGGCGGTCGGCGACGTCGGCGTCGATGAGCTTGCCGCAGCGCCGCGCGGCCGCCGCGCACATCGCGCTGGTCAACTCGCCGGTGGCGACCGACGTGACGCGGTCGACCAGGTCGTGCGCCTCGTCGATGATCACCACGTCGTGGTCCGGCAGCACCTGGTAGCCCTGCAGGGCGTCGATCGCCAGCAGGGCGTGGTTGGTGACGATGACGTCGGCGCGGCCGGCCTCGGCGCGGGCCTTCTCGGCGAAGCAGTCCGTGCCGATCGGACAGCGCGAAGCGCCGAGACATTCCTTCGCCGTCACGGAAACCTGCCGCCACGCCTGGTCGGTGACGCCGGGGACGAGCTCGTCGCGGTCGCCGGTTTCGGTGTCCGACGCCCACTCCCGCAGCCGCGTGACCTCCTTGCCCAGCCGGGACACCGCGAACGGGTCGAAGAGCTGGGCGTCCTCCGGCTCGTCCGGCGCGCCGGAATCCAGCCGGTGCAAGCACATGTAGTTGCGGCGGCCCTTGAGGATCGCGAAGGTCGGCTCGCGCCCGAGTGGCTTCCTCAGCGCCTTCGCGAGCCGGGGAAGGTCGCGGTCGACGAGCTGGCGTTGCAGCGCGATCGTGGCCGTCGAGACCACGACCGTGGCCTCCTTCTCGACGGCGTGGCGGATCGCGGGCACGAGGTAGGCCAGTGACTTGCCGGTGCCGGTGCCGGCCTGCACGGCCAGGTGCTCACCGGTGCGGATGGCGCGGCCGACGGCGTCGGCCATCTCGACCTGCCCTGGGCGTTCGGCACCACCGACGGACTCCACCGCGTGGGTGAGGAGTTCGAGGACGCCGGGGAAATCAGTTCGGGCGGGCACAGCGACACATTAGCGGCCACCTCCGACAGGATCGGTGATCCGTCGCGAACGGGCCACTCGCGCGCCGCCGGGGGCCGTCCGCGCGGGAAGGCCCCCGGCGAGCGGTCAGTCTTCGGTGCGGCGGGAAACCAGCTTCCAGGTGAGCGGCAGCAGACCGGCGGCCACGACGATCTTCAGCGCGTCGCCGACGAGGAACGGCGTCACGCCCTTGGCGAACGCCGTCGACAGGTCGAACCCGGTCGACGCCATCAGCCACGGCACGCCGAACGCGTAGATGACCACGTTGCCGAGCACCATGGTGCCCGCGGTGCGCAGCGGCGTCCGGTCGCCGCCGCGGCCGGCGAGGGCGCCGACCAGCGCGCCGGCGAAGACGAACCCGACGATGTAGCCCGCGCTCGCGCCGGACAGGCCGGCGGTGCCGTGCTGGAACCACGGCACGCCGACGGCGCCGACCAGCAGGTACACCAGCATCGACGCGGCACCGCGCGACATGCCGAGCGAGGCGCCCACGAGCAGCGCGGCGAACGTCTGGCCGGTCATCGGCACCGGGCTGCCCGGCACCGGGATCGTCAGCTGCGCGGCGGCGCCGGTGAGCACGGCGCCGCCGGCGACGAGCGCGATGTCCCGGACGAGCGTGCCGGGCACGAGGTCGGCCAGCACGGGCCGCTTGCCGGCGAAGGACAGCGAAGACACGAAACCTCCCAGGGTGGACTCTCACACGCGACGATCGAGGTTAACGCTCGTTACCGTTCCCGGGACCCCCTGAGTTGCGTTCCTCACCGGCCACTCGTACGGGTGGACCCGATCAGGGCGCCCCAATGCGGCGTTCGGTCAAGGCCGGGCAGTTAGCTGCGGCAGCGAGCTGTCAAGCTGCCCGATTGGCCCGATTGGCCCGATTGGCACGGCCTTCCGTTGACCGCTTGCGCGGCAGAGGAATCCTTAACTACCCGGCCTTGGGCGTTGGGTGCGTTGGATTGGACGCACCGAACGCCACATTGGGTGCGTTGGACGCAACCAACGCCACATTGGGGCGCTTGGGACCGGGGTCAGGGCGTGGTGAAGCGGCTCGCGGCCGCGACGAACTCGCCCGCCCGCGTCGCCAGGTCCGGCAGGCTGCCGCCGGACGACAGCGCGTCGCCCAGCAACGGTGTCGCCGCCGCGACCGCGATCGCGCCCGCGCGCAGGTAGCCCTCGACGTCGGCCAGGTGGACGCCGCCGGTCGGGACCAGCGGGACGTCCGGCAGCGGTGCCCGCACCGCGCGGACGTAGGCGACCCCGCCCGCGGCCGCGACCGGGAACACCTTGACCGCGGCCGCGCCGAGCCGCCAGGCCTGGTCGATCTCCGTCGGCGTCAGCGCGCCGCAGATCACCGGGACCGCCAGCGCCGCCGCGCGCTCGAGGACCGCCGGGTTGACCGTCGGCGTGACCAGGTACGCCGCGCCCGCGTCGGCCGCGATGTCCACATCGGACGGTTCGCGGACGCTGCCCGCGCCGATCAGGGCGTCGTCGCCGAGCGCCAGGCGCAGCGCGGTGATCGCGGCGGGCGCGCCCGGCGTCGTCAGCGTCGCTTCGAGCAGGCGGACGCCCGCCGCGTGCAGGACCATCGCGGCGTCGGCGAACCGCGACGCCTCCGGAGCCCGCAGGATCGCGACGAGCCGGTGCCGCGCCAACGCCGTCTGCAGGTCCTTCACGCGGCCGGCGGCACAGGCGCGGTGCCGGAGTAGGCGACACCGGCCTCCTCGAAGTCCTTCAGCGTCGCGTCCACCGTCGGCTGCGAGCCGCCGACGGTCAGGTCCAGCAGCACCCGCACGCCGAAGCCGGCCTTCGCCGCGTCGAGTGCCGTCGCGCGGACGCAGAAGTCCGTCGCGATGCCGACGACGTCGACGTCGGTGACGTCGTGCGCGCGCAGCCACGCCTCCAGGGACTTCCCGTCCCGGGCCGCGCCCTCGAAGCCGGAGTACGCGGCGCTGTACTCGCCCTTGGAGAACACCTCGCCGATCGGGACGACGTCCAGCGCGGGGTGGAACGACGCGCCCGGCGTGCCGGCGACGCAGTGCACCGGCCAGCTGTCCTTGAAGTCGGGTGTCTCGCTGAAGTGGCCGCCCGGGTCGATGTGGTTGTCCCGGGTGGCCACGACGTGGCTGTACCCGCCCTCGACGGCCTGCTTCGAGATGGCGGCGGCCGCGGCGGCCCCGCCCGGCAGGCCGAGCGAACCCCCTTCGCAGAAGTCGTTCTGCACGTCCACCACGATCAGCGCGGTCCCCATGGTCGAACTCCTTCTCTCAGAGCCAGTGTCGTTTACAAGAACTGCGTCGGGATGGCGGGCTCACCGTGCGAGAGCTTGAGGCCCTCCCACGGCAGGCTGACCAGGCCGCGGCGAAGCCGCTGCCTCGCGTCGTCGAGCGTAGGCAGGTCCGGCTCCGTGCGGCCAGCGCGGATCAGCGGGATCTGCAGCGGCCGGTCGTTCGCCTCGGGCTCCGGGGCGGCGCCCGAAGTCGTCCAGACGACCTCCTCGACCGCCGTGCCGGTGTCGCGGTGGCGCCGCAGCGCGGACTTCCGTCCGCCGCGGGACTCCTTGTGCGCGCTGCGCTTGGCGACCGGCTTGCCGTCCACCTCGACGAGCTTGTAGACCATCCCGGCGGTCGGCGCGCCGGACCCGGTGACCACCGACGTGCCCACGCCGTACGCGTCGACGGGCTCCGCGCGCAGCGCCGCGATGGCGTGCTCGTCGAGGTCGCCCGACACCACGATCCGGGTGTCCTTCGCGCCCAGCGAATCCAGCTGCTCACGGGCGCGGCGGGCGAGCGGGCCGACGTCGCCGGAGTCGATCCGGATCGCGCCGAGCTCGGGCCCGGCGACGCGGACCGCCGTTTTGATGCCCGCGGTGATGTCGTAGGTGTCGACCAGCAGCGTCGTGTCCTGCCCCATCTTCTCGACCTGCGCGCGGAAGGCCGCCTCCTCGCTGTCGTGCAGCAGCATGAAGGCGTGCGCGACGGTGCCGCGGGTCGGGATGCCGTAGCGGCGCCCGGCTTCGAGGTTGGACGTCGTCGCGAAACCGGCCAGGTAGGCGGCGCGCGCGGCCGCGACCGCGGCGTACTCGTGCGTGCGGCGGCCGCCCATCTCGATGATCGGACGGCCGTGCGCGGCGCCGGACATCCGGGCCGCCGCGGACGCGATCGCGCTGTCGTGGTTGAGGATCGACAGCACCAGCGTCTCCAGCAGCACGCACTCGGCGAACGAGCCGGTGACGGTGAGGATCGGCGAACCGGGGAAGTACAGCTCACCCTCGGGGTAGCCGGCGATGTCACCCGAGAACTCGTAGTCCGCGAGCCAGGCGAGCGTCGCCTCGTCGACGACCGCGGTGGCTTCCAGCTGCGCCAGCTCGGCGTCGGTGAAGCGGAAGTCCGCGATCGCGTCGAGCACCCGGGCGGTACCCGCGACGACGCCGTAGCGCCGCCCGTCGGGCAGTCGCCGGGCGAACACCTCGAACACGCAGGGTCGCTCCGCCGTCCCGTCGGCGAGCGCGCTGCCCAGCATGGTCAGCTCGTAGTGGTCGGTGAGCAGCGCAGTGCTGGCCGTGGCCGGCTCCGGTGAACCCATGGGGGTAAGCCTATTCACTCACATGGCCGGACCTGGCGCGGCGTACCCCGTGACCCCCGTGACACCATGGGGTGCATGTCCACGCCTGTCGCTTCCGAACAGACGCAGGTTGACCCGGTCGGGGCCGAGGCCACCGCCTCGGACACACCGTGGCGGACCGTGGTGTGGAACGACCCGGTCAACCTCATGTCGTACGTGACCTACGTTTTCCAGAAGCTCTTCGGCTACAGCCGCGACCACGCCACCAAGCTGATGCTGGACGTGCACCAGAAAGGCAAGGCGATCGTGTCGTCCGGCAGCAAGGAAAAGGTGGAGACGGACGTGGCGAAACTCCACGCGGCGGGCCTGTGGGCCACCATGGAGCAGCCATCGTGAACGGCTGGCGACGCAAAGGCGCGGTGATCCACGCGGGGTTCGAGCAGCAGGAAGCGGCCGTGCTGCGCGGGCTGGTCAGCCAGCTCGAGGACATGCTCACCGCGCGCGCCGAGGAGGCGCCGCAGGACGAGCTCGCCGAGCTGACCGGCATCCGGACGGGGCCCACCGAGTCCCCGGACGACCCGGTGCTGTCGCGGCTGCTCCCGGACTTCCACAAGCTCGACCCGGACAACCCGACCCGCGAGGACCTCGACTCCGCCTCGGCGATGCGCTCGCTGCACGAGCCCGAGCTGCTCGACATCAAGGTCGGCGTGGCCAAGATCGTGCTCGACACGCTGCCCCGTGACGGCGGCCACGTCCGGCTGACCGAGGAGCAGGCCGACGCCTGGCTGGGCGCGCTCAACGACGTCCGGCTGGCGCTGGGCACCGCTCTCGACGTCACCGAGGACATGCCCGACGAGCTGCCCGAGGACGACCCGCGGGCGCCGCACCTCGGCGTCTACCACTGGCTGACCTGGGTGCAGGAGACGCTGATCCAGGCGCTGACCGGATGATCACCGACGTGCCCGGTGTCCTGGTCGGGCACCACGAGCGGGTCGGGGACGGCTGGGCGACCGGGACGACCGTGGTGCTGGTGCCCGACGGCGCGGTCGGCGCCGTCGACCAGCGCGGCGGCGCGCCCGGCACGCGCGAGACCAACCTGCTGGAGCCGGAGAACCTGGTGCAGCGGGTCAACGCCGTCTGCCTCTCGGGCGGGTCGGCTTACGGCCTGGCCGCGGCCGACGGCGTGATGCGGTGGCTGGCGGAGCGGAACCTGGGCTTTCCGGTGGGCACGCGGCCGCACGAAGTCGTGCCCATCGTGCCCGCCGCCGTGCTGTTCGACCTGCCGCGCGGCGAGTGGGGCAACCGGCCTGACGCGTCCTTCGGCTACGCGGCCTGCTCCGCGGCGGACTCCGGGCCGGTGACGCAGGGCACGGTCGGCGCGGGCGCGGGGGCGGCCGTGGGGTCGTTGAAAGGCGGGATCGGCACCGCCAGCGAGGTCGTGGGTGAATTCACCGTCGGGGCGCTGGCGGCGGTCAACGCGGCCGGGGAGGCCGTGGACCTCGCCACGGGCCGGGCGTACGCGGCCGACCACGGCGACTTCGGCGTGACGTGGCCTTCCCGGCCGGCTTCACTGCCCTCTCGCCGGACCGACCTCAACACGACCATCGGCGTCGTCGCGGTCGACGCGGCGCTGTCGAAGGCCGAAGCTCGGCGGATCGCGGTCGCGGCGCAGGACGGACTGGCGCGGGCGGTGCGTCCGGCGCACACGATGTTCGACGGCGACACCGTGTTCGCGCTGGCCACGGGCGCGCACGCGCTGCCGGACGCGAGCGGGCCGTTCGGCGAAGCGGCGCGGCCGGCGGCGCTGGACGCGCTCTGCTCGGCGGCGGCGCGGGTGTTCGCGCGGGCAATGGTGCACGGCCTGCTGGCCGCGACCACGGCCGGCGGGGTGCCTGCCTACCGGGACGTCTGGCCGGAAGCGTTCGGGTAACCGGCCTGGTGAGCGGAATGTCTCACCATCTGGACCGGGTTTGTCCACGACCTAAGATGTCGGTGTGCTCCGGATCCGCCGTGAACTCGTCGACGAGATCGTCGCCCATGCCCGTCGTGACCATCCCGACGAGGCCTGCGGGGTGATCGCCGGGCCGGAAGGCTCGGACAGCCCCGAGCGCTTCATCCCCATGCTGAACGCGGCCCGGTCGCCGACGTTCTACGAATTCGACTCCGGCGACCTGCTGAAGCTCTACCGCGAGATGGCCGCGAAGGACGAGGTGCCGGTGGTGATCTACCACTCGCACACCGCCACCGAGGCGTACCCGTCGCGGACCGACGCGTCCATCGCGGCCGAGCCCGACGCGCACTACGTGCTCGTTTCCACCCGCGACCCCGAAGTGCACGAGTTCCGGTCGTACCGGATCGTGGACGCCGAGATCACCGAGGAGCCGGTCGAGATCGTCGACTGACCCCGCCCGGAATAAACCGCCGCGCCACCGGCGTCTGCGTGTAAGAACCCCCACCGGAGGTAAGAACCCATGGCCGTGACCGTCTCCATCCCGACGATCCTGCGCACCCACACCGGCGGCGAGAAGTCCGTCGAGGCGAAGGGCACGACCGTCCTCGAGGTCATCGACGACGTCGAGTCCCGCCACGCCGGCATCAAGGGCCGCCTGGTCAAGGAGGAGAAGCTGCACCGCTTCATCAACGTCTACGTCAACGACGAGGACGTGCGCTTCTCCGGCGGGCTCGAGGCCGAGGTCAAGGACGGCGACACCCTGACCATCCTCCCCGCCGTGGCCGGTGGCTGATCGATGGCTCGCTTCGAGTCCCTGCTCGACGCGCTCGGCGGCACCCCGCTCGTCGGGCTGCCCCGGCTCTCGCCGACGCACAACGTGCGCCTGTGGGCGAAGCTGGAGGACCGCAACCCGACCGGCTCGATCAAAGACCGCCCCGCGCTGGCCATGATCGAAGCCGCCGAGCGCGAAGGCAAGCTGCGGCGCGGCTCCACGATCCTGGAGCCGACGTCGGGCAACACCGGCATCTCGCTGGCCATGGCCGCCAAGCTCAAGGGCTACGGGCTGGTCTGCGTGATGCCGGAGAACACCTCGACCGAGCGCAAACAGCTCCTGCAGGCCTACGGCGCGCGGATCGTGTTCTCGCCGGCCGCGGGCGGCTCGAACGAGGCCGTCCGGCGGGCGAAGGAGCTGGCCAAGGCGAACCCGGACTGGGTGATGCTCTACCAGTACGGCAACCCGGCCAACGCCGACGCGCACTACCGCGGCACCGGCCCCGAGCTGCTCAAGGACCTGCCCACGCTGACGCACTTCGTCGGCGGCCTCGGCACGACCGGCACGCTCGTCGGCGTCGGCCGGTACCTGCACGAGGCGAAGCCGGACGTCCAGATCATCGCGGCCGAGCCGCGCTACGGCGAGCTGGTCTACGGCCTGCGCAACCTCGACGAGGGGTTCGTGCCGGAGCTGTACGACCCCAGCGTGCTCAACGGCCGGTTCTCCGTCGGCGCGTACGACGCGCTGCGCCGGACGCGGGAGCTGCTGGAGCACGAGGGCATCTTCGCCGGCATCTCGACGGGCGCGGTGCTGCACGCGGCGCTGGCGGTCGCCGAGAAGGCGGCTGCTCGCGGCGAAGCGGCCGACGTCGCCTTCGTCGTCGCGGACGGTGGGTGGAAGTACCTGTCCACCGGTGCCTACGCGGGCTCACTGGACGAAGCCGCGGAAAGGCTCGACGGGCAGCTCTGGGCTTAGGCATCCTGACGGCATGAAGGTCATCGGGCTGCTCGGCGGGATGAGCTGGGAGTCGTCGATCGAGTACTACCGGCTCGTGAACGAACGGGTGAAGGCCGTCCTCGGCGGGTTCCATTCGGCGCACACCGTGCTCTACTCGGTCGACTTCGCCGCCATCGAGCGCATGCAGGCCGACGGCCGCTGGGACGACGCCGGTGCCGAGCTCAACCGGGCCGCCAAGGCCCTGGAAGCGGCCGGCGCCGACTTCGTCGTGCTCTGCACCAACACCATGCACAAGGTGGCGGGCCGGCTGGAAGACGGCCTCGGCATCCCGCTGCTGCACCTCGGCGACGCCACCGCCGCGGCCATCGAGGCCGCCGGGATCCGCCGGGTCGGCCTGCTCGGCACCGGGTTCACCATGGGGCAGCCGTTCTACCGCGGCCGGCTCGCCGCGCACGGCCTCGACGTGCTCGTGCCGAGCGCCGAAGACCGCGACCTCGTGCACCGGGTGATCTACGACGAGCTGGTGCTCGGCGTCGTCAGACCGGAGTCGCGCGAGGCCTACCGCGGGGTGATCGCGCGGCTGGTCGACGCGGGTGCCGAGGGTGTCATCTACGGCTGCACGGAGATCGAGCTGCTGGTCGGCCCGGAGGACTCCCCGGTGCCGACCTTCCCCACGACCCGCCTGCACGCCGACGCGGCGGTGGACTACGCGCTGGGCACCGCCTCACTGCCGCAGCCGCCGGCCTGACGTCACACGCTGACCACCGCCTCGCCGTCCGGCTTGTCCACGCGCGCCTCGTGCTGCGCGACGACCTGCCGCCACAGCCGCTCGCGCTCCTCGGGTGTGAACTGCGCCGACGGGATGCCGAACACGTCACCCACCGCCGTCCACCAGTCTTCCGGCGACTCGAGCACCTCCTTGGCGCCGTGGCGGTCCAGGGTCAGCGCGCGCAGGGTGTCGACGCCGGTCGCGTCCCGGCGCAGGAGCGCGCAGACCCGCACGAACCCGGACTCGGGCGCCGTCGACAGCCAGGCGTGCTTCTCCGCGAAGTCGGCCATTTCCGCGGGGCCGGGCGCGAAGTCGAAGCCCGCGAAGCTGCCCGACGGGTCGTGGTCGAACCGCCAGCCGCCCGGCGCGACCTCCGACGGCCGGAGCCGGTAGGTGTGCGGACCCTGGACATAGGTGCCTTCCCGTAGGGGGAGCGGCTCGTGGATGCCGTCCCCCAGCCCGGTGTCCACCAGCCAGCTCACCGACGGGTCCTCGGGCAGGCCGGTGACGGTGAGGGCCAGGTGGTTGCGGTCGACGTTCGGCGCGTCCTGGCTGCCCTGCACCCCGCCGAGGTGGCGCGTGACCTGGTAGCCGAGTGCGCGCAGCAAGGCCGAGAAAGCGCCGTTGAGGTGGTAGCAGTACCCGCCGCGGCCCCGCAGGATCCGCGCCGTCGACGCCGATGGCTCGAGCGGTGTGGGCCGCCCGAGCTGGATCTCCAGTGCCTCGTACGGCACCCGTTCCACGTGTGCCGCGTGCAGCCGCCGCAGGGCGGCCAGGCTCGGCGGTTCCACGCCGAGGCCGAGCCGCCGCAGGTATCCGGTGACGTCGATGTTCCCCATGCCCGCCACGCTAGCGGCGACCACCGACAAAACCGGCGGATCAGGGATTTCACCCGAGGCGGACCCGCCGGAACCGGACGTAGCCTCGAAGACGTGAGCACTCTGCCCGTGAACCCGGCCCCGGAAACCGACGCCGCGACCGACGCCGCCAAGCGCGTGCTGCCGCCGAAACCGAGGGCGGCCGCGCTCGTCGCGCTGTCGTTCACCCTGCTGCTCTACCTGGTCGAGCTGGTGGACGTGATCCTCCCCGGTGACCTGGACCAGGGCGGCATCCACTCGCGAGCGCTGTCCGGGCTCGACGGCGTGCTGTTCGCGCCGGTGCTGCACGCCGGCTGGTCGCACCTGTTCGCGAACACGGTACCCGTCCTGGTGTTCTCCTTCCTCGCGATGGCCGCGGGGATCGGCCGGTTCGCGCTGGTCACGGCCATCATTTGGGTGGGTTCCGGCCTCGGCGTGTGGCTCGCCGGGCCGTCGGACGGGGTCACCGTCGGAGCGTCCGGGCTGGCCTTCGGCTGGCTCGCCTACCTGCTGGTCCGCGGCCTGTTCAACCGGGCGGCGGGGCAGATCCTGGTCGCCGTCGTCCTGCTCGGCGTGTGGAGCGGCATGCTCGCCGGGCTGCTGCCGGGCAACCCGGGTGTCTCCTGGCAGGGACACGTCTTCGGCGCGCTGGCCGGCGTCCTCGCGGCGTGGCTGACCAGCCGCACGGGCAAGTCCCGCAAAGCCGGGTCCGCGGTCCCGGGTAACCTCGGGGTGTGACGTCACCGCCCGCTGATGCCCCGATCGGCGTGTTCGATTCCGGCGTCGGCGGGCTGACGGTCGCGAGGGCGATTCTCGAGCAGCTGCCCGCCGAGCAGCTCCGCTACGTCGGCGACACGGCGCACAACCCGTACGGCCCGTTGCCGATCGCCACCGCCCGGAGCTACGCGCTCGCGGCGCTCGACGAGATCGTGGAGAGCGGCGTCAAGGCGTTGGTGATCGCCTGCAACACGGCGTCGGCGGCCTGCCTGCGCGACGCGCGCGAGCGCTACGACGTGCCGGTGATCGAGGTCGTCATGCCCGCCACGCGCCGCGCCGTCGTCGCCACGCACACCGGCCAGGTCGGCGTGATCGGCACCGAGGGCACGGTGCGGTCGCGGGCCTACGAAGACGCCTTCACCGCGGCGCCGGGCATCACGCTCACCAGCGTCGCCTGCCCGCGGTTCGTGGACTTCGTCGAGCGCGGCATCACCTCCGGGCGCCAGGTGCTCGGGCTCGCGCAGGGTTACCTGCAGCCGCTGCTCGACGCCCAGGTCGACACGCTCGTGCTCGGCTGCACGCACTACCCGCTGCTGCAGGGCGTGCTGCAGATCGTGATGGGGCAGGAAGTCACCCTGGTGAGCAGCGCCGAGGAGACCGCGAAGGACCTCGTGCGCGTGCTCACCGAACAGGACCTGCTGACCACGAGGGACACGCCGCCGCGGCACGAATTCCTGGCCACCGGCTCGGCCGAGCCGTTCACCCGGCTCGCCCAGCGGTTCATGGGCTTCGCCCCGGGTGTCCTCGCTCCCACCACCGCGTGATCGCGGTGGCCGACGCTTAGGGTGTCGTCGTGCGACTGACCATCCTCGGATGCTCCGGCAGCATCCCCGGGCCGAACGCCGCCGCGTCCGGTTACCTGGTCGAGGCCGAGGGGTTCCTGCTCGGCCTCGAACTCGGCAACGGCACGCTGGCCCAGCTCCAGGCCGTGGCCGACCCGTTCGACCTGGACGCGCTCGTGCTCACGCACCTCCATCCCGACCACTGCGCCGACGTCAGCGCGCTCACCGTCCTGCGGCGCTACCACCCGGCGCCGCCGTACCCGGCGCGCCCACGTCTGCTGCCGCTGTACGCGCCACCGGACGCGCCGACCCGCTTGGCGAACGCGTACGCGCCCAACGAGACCGAACGGGCCGTCACCGACCTCACCGACGTCTACGACTTCCGCCCGATGCGGGCCGAGCCGTTCCGCATCGGGCCGTTCGAGGTCGTCGCGGTCGAGGTCGACCACCCGACCACGGCGTACGGCCTCCGGATCTCCTACGGCGGCCGGATCCTCGCCTTCACCGGCGACACCGGGCCGTGCGCGGCGCTGAACGAGCTCGCCGACGGCGTCGACCTGCTGCTCGCCGAGGCGTCCTGGACGGACTCGGCCGAACGCCCGGCCGGCGTGCACCTGTCCGGGAAGCAGGCGGGCGAGCTGGCGCGCGACGCGGGTGTCGGGCGGCTGCTGCTCACGCACATCGCGCCGTGGACGGACCCGGGTGCGGTGCTGGCCGAGGCCTCGGCCGGGTTCCCCGGGGCCGAGGTCGTCAAGCAGGGTGCCGTCTACGACGTCTGAGCGGGCGGTCCTAGAGTGCACCCGTGGCTCGAAAAGATGGCAGGAACGACGACCAGCTCCGTGACATCAAGATCACCCGGGGGTTCCAGCAGTGGCCTGCGGGGTCGGTGCTGATCGAATTCGGCAACACGCGGGTGCTGTGCGCGGCGAGCGTCACCGAAGGGGTGCCGCGCTGGCGGGCCGGCTCCGGCCTCGGCTGGGTGACGGCCGAGTACGCGATGCTGCCGTCCGCGACCAACACGCGCGGGGACCGCGAGTCGGTGAAGGGCCGGATCGGCGGCCGCACGCACGAGATCTCGCGGCTGATCGGCCGGTCGCTGCGGGCCTGCATCGACCTGGCGGCGCTGGGCGAGAACACGATCGTCATCGACTGCGACGTCATCCAGGCCGACGGCGGCACCCGCACGGCCGCGGTGACCGGCGGATATGTGGCGCTGGCGGACGCGATCACGTGGCTGGGCGCGGCGAACCGGCTCAACGACCCACAGCCGCTGTCGTCGTCGGTGGCCGCGGTGAGCGTCGGCGTGGTCGACGGCCGGGTGCGGCTCGACCTGCCGTACGAGGAGGACTCGCGCGCCGAGGTCGACATGAACGTGGTCGCCACCGACGCGGGCACGCTGATCGAGGTCCAGGGCACCGGCGAGGGTGCGACGTTCGCCCGGTCCACTTTGGACACGATGCTGGACATGGCGCTGGCCGGCTGTGAGGAGCTGACCCGGCTGCAGAACGAGGCGCTGGCGCTGCCGTACCCCGGCGAGCTGCCGGAGCCGCGGCCGGACAAGAAGAAGGGCTCGAAGTGACGAAACTGCTTCTCGCCACTCGCAACGCGAAGAAGCTGGGCGAGCTTCGGCGGATCCTTGCCGCGGCAGGGATTTCGGGGATCGAGGTCCTCGGCCTCGCGGACGTTCCCTCGTTTCCCGAGGCGCCTGAGACCGCGCCGGACTTCGAGGGCAACGCGGTCGCGAAGGCCCGTGACGCGGTGGCGGCTTGCGGGTTGCCGGCCATCGCCGACGACTCGGGTATCGCGGTCGACGCGTTGAACGGCATGCCGGGCGTGCTGTCGGCGCGGTGGTCGGGTCGTCACGGCGACGACGAGGCGAACCTGGATCTGGTGCTGGGGCAGCTTTCCGACGTGCCCGATGACCGCCGTGGGGCGCAGTTCGTTTGTGCTGCGGCCTTGGTGCTGCCGTCGGGGGAGGAGACTGTGGTCCGGGGCGAGTGGCGAGGGACTTTGGTTCGCTCGCGGCGCGGGACGAACGGGTTCGGGTACGACCCGATCTTCCTGCCGGATGGGGAGAGCAGGACGTCGGCGGAGATGGAGCCGGCGGAGAAGGACGCGGTTTCGCACCGGGGGCGGGCGTTGCGGGCGCTGCTTCCGGCTTTGCGGGAGCTGGCCTAGGCTAGAGCCCGGGGACGTCCGGCGTGACGGCGTGCGGAGGGCCCGCGTCGGCCTGGGTGGCGACGTCGCGGGTCCAGAGTTCGACTACGTGGCCGTCCGGATCGGTGACGTACGCACTTCGCTGCCCGGGTGCCGCCGGATCGTTGCCGAAGTAGACCTCGTCGACGTGTACGCCTTGGGTTCGGGCACGGGCTACGGCCGCGTCGTAGTCCTCCTCCGCGACGGTCATCGCGAAGTGGACGTGCGCGCCTGGGCGGGCGCCCGCGATGCCGACGGCGGGCTTCCAGAGCCCGATGCGGGTCCGGTCGCCGGACTGGACCCAGACGGCCTCGCGGCCTTTCCAAGTCGGGCCCTCCCAGCGCAGGACCACGGGGAGCCCGAGCACGTCGGTGTAGAAGCGTTCGGAGGCTTCGAGGTCGCGGGCTTCGAGCACCAGTTCGGTGACGCCCTTGGTGAGGTCGGCCATGCGGTTCTCCTTGGTGGATGGGATCTTGACCCATGCTGTGACCTCTACTTTGGTTGAGGTCAAGGAGAACTGGTGGCTGGTCAGCTTGACTCCGGGGCCGAGCCTTCCGTGGAACGCCTCAGGAAGCCAGGCCGAGATCCCGGATCAGCTTGGCCACGTGGCCGGTCGCGCGGACGTTGTACCAGGCGTTGGCGATCTTGCCCGCCGGGTCGACGACGAACGTCGAACGGATCACGCCCAGGTACGTCTTGCCGTAGTTCTTCTTCTCGCCGTACGCGCCCCACTCGGAGATCACGGTCTTCTCCGGGTCGCCGAGGATCGGGAACGTCAGCTTCTCGGTGTCGGCGAACTTCGCGAGCTTCGCCTGCGCGTCCGGGGAAATGCCGAGCACCTGGTAGCCGGCGTCGTTCAGCTCGGCGAGGTTGTCGCGGAAGTCGCAGGCCTGCTTCGTGCAGCCCGGAGTGCTCGCCGCCGGGTAGAAGTACACCACGACGGACTTGCCGCGGAAGTCGCGCAGCGACACCTCCCTGCCCTCGCTGTCGGGCAGGGTGAAGTCCGGGGCTTCGTCGCCGGGGGAAAGTCGCTCGCTCATGCCCCGAGCCTAATGGCGACAGGTCAGGCGGGACCGCAGTAGGTGACCGCGGCGGCCTCGGTCGCGCTCGGCCGGATCTGCAGCCGCAGCTGCGTCTGCTGCTGGGGTACCGCGAACGCCAAGGTGACGTGCACCGTCCGGCCCGGCTGCACGTCCTTGCCGGCGTCGGCGATGCCGGTGAAGCCCTGGGTCGTGTCCACGACCTGCTTGACCGCTGTCCCGTCCGACGTGGCGGTGACCGTGAGGCCCGACAGCTTGTACGTCGTCGCGCCGTCGTTGGTCAGCTGGACGTCGAAGGCGGCGCCGCGCGGGCTCTGCGGGTACGCCGAGAGGCTCGGCTGGAACGACTTCGGGGAGCCGACCGAGATGGTGACGCCGCTGGCGAACCGGTGGTCGGCGCCGAACTTGAGGTCGTTGCCCGCCTGCGAAGCCGACGCCCCGGCACCCGCGGGGGAGCCGGCCGCGCCGAGCGCCGCGGTGCCTTCCTTGGCCGAAGGGACCCCGCACGCCACCGCCAGGCAAAGCAGTCCTGAGGTGAACATGATCTTGCACGTGCGCGCGGGCGCCATCGCGGGTACTCCAGTCGGCGGGTCGGGGTTCCGTTCGGCAACGGGCGTGCCGGGCGAACCCGCTCCACTGTGGCCGTGATCGCGCGGCGTTACGAGGCGCGACGGGGGGTTGTCGCGCACCTGGTGCCGCTCCGTGGCCAATCCGTGACCGGAACGGCACGGGTGGTGACAATCACTGCCGACATGCCACTTAAACTGCGAGCGCGAACAACAGGATGAAGATCGCCACGCCGGCCACCCAGGCGGCCATCAGCCAGCCGAAATCGCGAATCGGATCGACCGCGCGGCTCTCTTCGCCGGGCACGTACACGCCGCGTTCCTCGAACCAGTCGGCCCAGCGGGCGATCCAGCGCAACGGGTTGCGCGACGACATGCCTCACCTCCGGGAACCGGCTTCCCCGTCACAGTACGGGTTCGGCCGGGCCCGCCGGAAGGCGCGTGCGGCCGCTGTGACTCGACACGCCGGGTCCGGCCGGGGACGCGGAGAGTCACCACGGCCGGTTCGCTCACTACTCCGCTCCCTGAAGTTCCACGTTCGAGTGAACCTCGGTGTCGCTCGTGTAGAAGTTCAGGCGACGCCGTTGCGCTGAAGGATGGACACCGCACGAACGGTCGCGTAGCCCCGCCATTCGAGTGCCGCGGCGGGCGAGTAGCTCGCGAAGTCGACCCGCCAGCCGCCGTCGTCCTGCTGCTCGGCCGCGAGCTGCCGCAGCTCGGCGTCGATCACGTCGTCCTTGAACAACGTACGCGCCGGGCGGTCCGGCAGCGGCGCGAAGTCCAGCGCCCGCAGGGTTTCGCCCTCCGAACCACCGGCCACCGGGACCAGGCCGTCGGGCGGGACGAACGCGGCCAGGTGGTCGAGCAGCTCGGCCGCCTCCGGATGGAGGTCGTGGGCGGCGTCCACGAACCGCACCGCGAACGACAGCGCGATCGCGTGCGGTGCCGACGCAAGCTCGCGGATGCCGCGGAAGCAGTACCGCGTCGCGGCGGCCGGCCACGGGTGCTCGCGCACCGCCGCGTCGTGGCGGGCGACGCGCAACGCTACGCCGGCGGCGAACGCGGTGCTTTGCAGCGTGGCCGCCGCCGGATCGGCCTGCACCCAGAAAGGCGCGCAGCCGGCGGGATCCGCCACGGGCACGGCGAAGGGCAGGCCGCCGTCCGGCGTCGAGACCGAAGCCAGCCAGTCACAGAGCTTCGCCGCGTGCGGTGCCGTGTCCGGGGCGATCTCCTCGAACACCTCGAAGGCGTGGAGCGCGCCACCGGGCTGGCTCTCCGGCGCCCGCAGGTCCGGCTCGAGGCCCCAGCCGTAGCCGCCGTCGGGGTTCCGGTAGCCGTCGACGGCGGCCAGCACGGCGTCGGCGTTCGTTTCGCCGCGGAGCAGTTCGAAGCGGCGCCGGTCGAGGAGGCGGGCGTGCGTCGCCATGAACGACGCCGCCGCGGAAAAGTTCACAGCCATGCGGCCAGCGTCGCACCCGGCGCGGTCGCCCGTCTTGAACGGATCGGACCCCAGGGCGGCGGCCTCGCGTCAGGACGTCTGACCGCGGAACGTGCGGCGGTAGGTGTCCGGTGGCACGCCGACCGTGCGGTTGAAGTGCCGTCGCAACGTCGTGGCGGTGCCCATGCCGACCGCCTCCGCGATGGTGTCGATCCCGGCGTCGGTGTTCTCCAGCAGTTCCTGGGCGCGGCGGATCCGCTGGGTCAGCAGCCATCGCAACGGCGTCGTGCCGGTCGCCGACCGGAAGTGGCGGCCCAGGTGCCGGGAGCTCAGGTTCGCCTGGCGGGCCAGGTCTTCGACGGTCAGCGGCTGGTCGAGCCGGGCCGTGATCCACGGGAGCAGCGAAGCCAGCGGGTGGTCGTCGTGGGTGGGGACCGGGGTGGTGACGAACTGGGCCTGGCCGCCGGATCGGTGCGGCGGGACGACCAGGCGGCGGGCGACCGCGTTGGCGACCGCCGAGCCGTGGTCGGCGCGGACCAGGTGCAGGCACAGGTCCATCGCGGCGGCCTTGCCGGCGGAGGTGAGCACGCTGCCGTTGTCGACGTAGAGCACGTCCGGGTCCACCGTCACCCGTGGGTAGCGGGCGGCGAGGACGTCGGTGTGCGCCCAGTGCGTGGTCGCCCGCCGCCCGTCCAGCAGGCCGGCGGCGGCCAGCACGAACGCGCCCGTGCACAGGGACGCCACCCGCGCTCCGGCCGCGTGGGCCGCGCGCACCGCGTCGACCAGGTCGGCGGGCGGGGCCACGTCGACGTCGGCCCACCCGGGCACGATCACCGTGTCCGCGCGCGCCAGCCGGTCGAGCCCGTGGTCCGGCTCCAGCCGGAACCGGCCGACCCGCACGGGAGCGGAACCGCAGACCGAGAAGTCGTACCGCGGGTTCTCCCCGAACACCTCGGAGGCGATGGTCAGCTCGAAGGACAGCATCCCGTCGGTGGCGGCCAGCGCGACAGAAGTCATGTCCGAAAGTGTACGCATCGCGGCGTTCCGGACACTGGTGCCGGGGCACGGCAGCCGTGAGGATTGCTGCATGACTTCGGTACTGGTTTACGGCGCTTATGGGCACACTGGCCGCTTCGTGGTGGCCGAGCTGCGCGAACGCGGATTCGACGTGGTTCTTTCCGGCCGGAACGCGGCGAAACTGCCCGGCGGGCGGCCCGCCTCGGTCGACGACCCGGCGGCGCTCGACCGCGCGCTGGACGGCGTGGCGGCGGTGATCAACTGCGCGGGGCCGTTCGCCGAGACGGCGACCCCGCTGATCGAGGCGGCCATCCGCGCCGGCGTCCCGTACGTCGACGTCGCGGCCGAGATCGAGGCCAACCTCGACACGTTCGCGCTCTTCGCGGACGCGGACACCGTGATCGTGCCCGCGATGGCGTTCTTCGGTGGCCTGGGCGACCTGCTGGCCACGACGGCGATGGGCGACTGGACGACGGCCGACGAGGTGCACGTCGCGTACGGGCTGAGCGGCTGGCACCCGACGCCGGGGACCCTTTCGGCCGGCCGGGTCTCCCGCGAGCGCCGTGACGGCAGGCGGCTCCGGTACGCGGGCGGCCGGCTGGAGCACCGCGACGACGCCCTGCCGACCCTGGAGTGGGCCTTCCCCGCGCCGCTGGGGCCCCGGCCCGTCCTCGGCGAGTTCACGATGGCCGACGTCGTGACGATCCCGCGTCACCTCGACGTCCCCGACGTGACGACGTACATGACGACCGCCGCGGCCGAGGGCCTGTCGGCGGCGCAGGAACGCCGCTCGGCCGAGACGTTCGTGGTCGACGTCGTCGTGCGCGCCGGCGCGGAGGAACGCCGGATCGTCGCGCGCGGCCAGGACATCTACGCGGTCAGCGCGCCGCTCGCGGTGGAGGCCGTCGATCGGATCCTGACCGGCCGGACCCGCGTGAAGGGGGTCGCCTCGGCGGGGGAGATCTTCGACGCGCCCGGCTTCCTGCGGGCGCTCTCGCCGCACATCTCGGTCGAAACTCCGGCCTGAGGCGTCACCGGTGGGCCGAGACGAGGTCGTGTGCGGCTTCGGCGAAGGCGCGGACGCGGACGGAGGCCGCGTCCGCCCGCCCGCGCCGGCGGCGGCCATCCACGCCCGGCAGGACGCTCTGATCACCGGTCTCGGCCCGGACGTCGGCGACCGCAAGCCGTTCACTTGTCTCGCGCCGGGGGAGAACGCCGCGGCCACGTTCACCGCCGGCGCGCTCGAGCGGCTGCGAACGATCAAGCGGAACCGCGACCCGCACGGGGTGTTCCGCAGCAACTTCCCCGTCCTCGCCGGAACCGGGGGTGCTACGCGATGACGCGCCGAGAGTGGGCCCGGAGAGACTCGAACTCTCACTGGCATGGACCTAAACCATGTGCCTCTGCCAATTGGGCTACGGGCCCCCAGCACTCGGAAGCGTAGCGCGCTACGCGGTTCGCCACGTCGGGCGTGGCCGGTGCGGGTTGCCGGGGGCGGGCCAGCTAACGTGGGCCGCCTGGAGTCCCTTGCGGCGAGGAGGACACGTGGCCCGCGATCCCGAGACGATCGAGCGTGAGATCGAGCAGGCTAGGACCGCCCTGGCGGCGACGCTCGACCAGCTGACCGTCAAGGCCGACCCGAAGAAGCTCGCGGACGCGGCGAAGGACGGCGCGCGCGCCAAGCTGGACAACCCCAAGGTCAAGTACCCGCTGATCGGCGCGGGCGTCCTCGTGCTCGTCCTGCTGGTGCGCAAGCTCCTCAAGTAGCGGCGATCAGGCGCGGGCCCGCTTCGCCGGGGTCTTGGTCTCGGCCGGCACCGGACCGGCCGAGGCCTTGCGATCTTCGACGGCCTTGGGGAGCTGCTTGCTCGGCGGCAGCACCGGCTTCTTCTCCGTCGAGGCCGGTGCCTGCTCGCTGGTCTGCTGCTTCGGCACGCCGCCGGGCGGCGGGACCTCGAGCGGCGGGAGCTTCGGGAGCGTCAGCCGGGCGGTCATGTAGGCGCTCGTGAAGTCCAGCGCACTGCCGTTGAGCAGGTGCACCACTGTCGTCTTGCCGCCGTCACCGAGCTGCTCGACCAGCTGGTCGGCCCGGTCCCGCGCGGCGATGATGCCGGGCGCTCTGGCGGTCAGCTCCTTGCCGTGGCCGCTGACCGTGATCGTCCAGTCGGCGTCCTCTTGGACGTACGTCGCCGTGATCGCTTCCACCATCCACCTCACGCCCCTCTCCTCACCAGCTTGCTTCCCACTACCGTGACTCGGTCGCCACGTCGTCATGACGTGGTTTCCGCCTCCCTCGCACGGTCACAAAGCTCCAGCACACTTTCTACCGTGTCATCGATACCGTAGAGAAACTCTGTGTCACAAGACACGAAGCAGAGTATGCACTGAGTAACCGTCAGTTGGCGCATTGCACGCGCAGGCTACCGTGCATGCTGCCCAAGGCCGGCCCACAGTACGTCCATCGTGTACCGCGTGGCCATCTCGGGGCTCACTTCCTCGTGCCGCTCGCACCAGATCGCGAGCCGTTCACACGCTCCGACCACGAATTCCGCGGCCGCTTCGGCCCTCAGTTCGTCACCGCTGTCGAAGTGGTCACTCATCAGCGCGGCGATCAGGTCGGTCTGCTGGCGGCGGGTCTCCTCGACCTCGTCGGCGGCCGGCGTGCCGATCAGCGCCATCTCGTGCCGCAGCAGCGACCACGCCTGGCGCCGCTCCCGGATGAAGACGAAGAACGCCAGCACGCCGCGGCGCAGCGCGTCCTCGGCGCCGGTCGCGCCGGCGGTCGCCTGCTCGGTGGCCTCGCGCAGCACCGCCCGTGACTGCCGGATGCAGGCGAGGAGCAGGCCTTCCTTGGAGTTGAAGTACTCGTAGAGCATCGGCTTCGAGACGCCGACCAGTTCGGCGATCTCGTCCATGGACGCCGCCGCGTAGCCGCGCGCCGAAAAGACCTGCTCGGCGACCTCGATCATCTGCCGCATCCGGTCGGCCCGTGGCATGCGCTTGCGCTTCGCGGTGGTCACCGGCATCACTCTACCGTCAGTAACTTACTCTGAGTAAGGTGGACTGCGAGTAACAGGAACCCGGCGGGGCTCAGCGGGAGGTGTAGCGGCGGAGGCGGCCGATGAGATCGACGGTCGGCAGCTCGCACAGTTCGGCCATGCGCTCCAGCGCCGGCAGGTCGAGCGAGATCTCGCCGGCGCCGTGTTCGCCGGCCCGGCGCAAGCGGTCCTCGGCCCAGCGGCGCAGCGGAAACAAGTCGGCCGGCGCGTCGGCGACGACCTTGCGGAGGTCGACGCGGACCCGGCCGGGCTCGTCGACGAACACCCGGCTGTGCACCTTGGCCAGCAGGTTCTGGGGCAGCTCGTCCATCGCGACGCACAGCTCGACGAGGCGCACCACGGAACACTGCCGGGTGCCCAGTTCGTAGGTGGCCAGCGTCTGCAGCGAGATCTCGCTCTGCAGGTGCTGGTTCAGCTCCTTGCGCGTCCACCCTCGGCTGCGCCGGAGCTTGCGGAGCTCGTCCCCGAGTATCCGCTGGTAGTCCTCAGCGTCGATCAGCACATCAACGTCCCCTGCCGTGCGCTCCTCCGGCACCCGCACGACAGTGACAATTCCCGTGCAGGTGCACCCTCACGTGTATGTAAGTGCGCAGGAGGCCGGGCCTTACGCGAATTCCGGCATGTCTTTGATACCGATTGCGCGAGTTAGTCCGAACGGGGTAACGGCACCGCGTCGACCGGGTCAGTTGACGCAGGGAACGCCCTCGGCGGTGATCGGCTTCTCCTCGTCGGCGCCCGGCGGCGGAGCGGCCTGCGACGTCGCTCCGGCGGCGGCTCCGGCGCCGCTGCCGGCGCTGACGTTCGAGCTCGACGCCTCGTAGTCGGCACCGAGGAACACCGTCACGTGCCCCGCCTGGACGCTCTTGTCCTCCTGGATCGTCGGCGAGCCGCCGAGCGCGTCCGCGACGGCCTGGCCGGCGTCCTTGCCGCCCTTCGGCACCCAGATCACCGTGGTCTTGCGCCCGGTCGCGTTCGCCGTGTCACCGGAGGTGAAGCCCTTGCCTTGGAGGGTCTTGGCGACGCTCGCGGCGAGGCCGGTGCGGCCGGAGGCGTTGCGGACGTCGACCGTGGTCGCCTTGTTCGCGCTGTCGGCCTGCTGGGCGGGCGGCGCCGCCGTGCCGGGCTGCGGTCCGGCGAGCCCCTGCACGAACTGCTTCACCTCGGCCGGGTCGACCTGGATGGCCGAGCCGTCTTCGGGGGTCTTGTAATCGACGTTCTTCACCGGGATGGTGCGGAACTCGAGCTGGCCGCCGGTCAGGCCCTTCATCTGCTGGGCGAACCCGAAGATGTCCCAGTTCTGGTTGAGCACGACCGACTTCTTGATCGCTTCGATCAGGTCGGACAGCTTCGCCGGGCTGGTCAGGGTGCCGGCCGACAGCACCTTGCGGGCCATGCCGGCCATGAACACCTGCTGGCGCACGACGCGGTCGAGGTCGCCGTTCGGCAGGCCGTGGCGCTGCCGGACGAACTCCAGCGCTTCGACGCCGGAGATGGTGTGCTGCCCCTTGCTGAAGTTGGCGCCGGAGTACTGGTCCTTGACGTTGTTGTTCAGGCAGACGTCGACGCCGCCGATGGCCTTGGTGATCTCGCTGAAGCCGAGGAGGTTCACCGCGGCGTAGTTGTCGATGGTCGACCCGGTGAGCTTCTCGACGGTCTCGATCAGCTCCTTCGCCCCGGCCTGGTTGGCCTTGACGTCGAGCTCCTTCGGATCGGTGACGCCCTGCTTCTGCAGGTCCTTGCGGGCCGAGAGCATCGCGCGGGCGTACGCCGAGTTGATCTTGTGCTTGCCGTAGCCGCCGGGGATGTCGACGTAGGTGTCGCGCGGCAGCGAGATCGCGACGGCCTTGCTGCCGTCGTTCGGGATGTGCACGAAGATCAGCGAGTCGGTGTTGAGCTCGCCGTCGGCCACGCCGGCGCGCAGCTGGTCGAGCACTTCGCGCGGCAGCGGGTTGCCCTGGGCGTCGGTGCGGCTGTCGAGGCCGACCAGCAGGATGTCGCGGGCGCCGTCGGCGGGCTTCTCGCCACCGCCGCCGTCGCTGAGCACGTTCGTGTAGTTCAGCCCGTTGACCAGGCCCTGCATGGCCGCCCACGCGTACCCGGTCAGGCCCATCACCAGCAGCGACACGACGGTCAGCGAGATCTTCGCGCCGCGGAAGGAGCGCCGGCGGGGCGGGCGCGGCTGGGGGCGGCGGGGCGGCGGGTCGCCGCGGCGCGCGTCCACCGGCTCGCGGCGGGGTGCGGGGCGGCGCGGCGAGGTGCCGCGCCGGGCGTCGTCCTGGCCTGGCTCGTCCTGCCGGGGCCGGGCGGGGCGGCGGCCGCCTTGCCCGTTCCGAGGCGGGTGGTCCACGCGGGCGACTCCTCACTGCGTTCGAACGGGTGGTGCTAGGGGTTGGGACGCATGGTGCCTTCCCCGGGTTGCGGTAGCGTTACACATCCCCCTCCGGATGTGTCACACGCCACCCAGTTTCCCGCATGGCCACCGGTTACGCCTGGTCAGGACGTCGCATTCACCGGTCGTCTGGCCGCCAGCACCGTGCCGGCGGCGGCGAGCAGGGCGAACGCCGCCGTCACCGCGTGGAGCGTGACGCCGAGTAAGCCGGGGGTGTCCCCGTCGGCGGCGAACAGCAGCGAGGGCGCGCAGGCGAGTGCGGTGGCGAGCCAGGTGCCGGTGGCCGCGCCGGCCCCGATCCGGATCGTGTGCAGCAGGAACACCCCGAGCAGCAGGTGCACCAGGCTCTGGATCGGGTCGAGCCGCAGGCCCAGCAGGTCGGCGTCGGCGGCCACCCCGCCGAAGCGGGTCAGCGCGAAGCCGAAGACGCCGAGCGTCGCGTAGCCGATGCCGAGGCCGGCCGCGGCCCTGGTGAGCACCGCCGTCCCGCGGCCCGGGTGCTCGGCCGCGCGGGGGGCCCGGGCGTCGTGGGTGTGCCGTTCGAACCACCAGAACACCAGGGCGGCGGGCAGCGCGAGCAGTCCCACCGCGACCAGCGTGCGCGGCCGGACCACCCAGCTCAGCCCGTCGGCGATCCGGCCGGGCAGGTGGACGACGGCGACCAGGAGCAGCATCCCGGCGAGGAACGCCAGGTAGAGGCTCATCGGCGCGCGCAGGACGAACCGGCAGGCGCCGGTGACGGCAGGCCGCGCGCCGAGCCGCGCCAGCGGGCCGGCCAGGAGCCCGAGCAGGCCCAGCTGGACCAGGCCGAGCAGCAGCACGCCCCACGGCGGGGCGGAGAACGCCGCCGGGGCGCCCGGGCTGCCGAGCAGGACGGGCGGCCCGCCTCGCAGGACGCTCACCCCGGCGAGGCCCGCAACTCCGGCGAAGGCCACGAAGCCGAACAAACGCCGTGACGGGCGGACGCCGTCGGCGTGCGCGAAGGCGAGTTGCTGGGCGAGGAGCGCGAGCGCGAACGTCGCCGCGTAGCGCGGCAACGGCGAACCGGACCAGTTCGCTGTCACTTCGCCGACGACGACCAGCGCGAGGAGCGCGGCGGCCGCGCTCACCGGCGCCCGGCGGTGCAGCGCCAGCAGCGGGGGCGCGCAGACGATCGTCAGCAGGTAGACCCCGAGCAGCCAGAGCGGGTGCAGCGCGATCCGCATCACCGTGGCCGTCGTCCCCGCCGGGATGCCGAGGAGTTCGAGCGCGAGCGGCGTCAGCAGCGCGACGACCGCGAAGATCGACGCCGGGCGCAGCAGCGCGCCGGCGCGTTCGGCCAGGTAGTGGCGGTAGCCGCCGCCGTCCCGCTGTTCGGCGCGCCAGCCGGCCGCGTTGAGGTGGCCGCCGGCGAAGAAGATCAGCGGGGCCAGCTGGGCGAGCCAGGTCAGCGGCCACAGCGCCGGTTCGGGTGTGCCGGCCCAGTGCGCGAGCGCCGTCACCGATTCGCCGAGCAGCAGGAGGACGACCCCGCCGGCGCCGAGCAGCGCCCACCGGCTCACCGACGCCGGGGCGGCCGCGGGCGCCGGCGCCCGCGGCACGCGGCGGGCGTGCAGCCAGCCGCGCAGCCGGAACACCAGCAGGCAGCCGATCACCAGCACCCCGGCGACCATCGGGCCGATCGGGTCGCCGACCGGCGGGCCCCAGCGCTGGTGCCACGAGTTGACGACCAGCCCGGCCGAATAGAAGGACGCGACGACCCGGCAGGTGACCGCCGAGTTCATCGGGTTGAGGTCGCAGGCGTGATGCATGTCGGCCGAGAGCCGGTCGTCCAGTGCCTCGCGGACCTCCGGGCCGAGCGGGTGGCCCTTGCGGTCGGCGTACCGCAGCAGGTCGTAGCCGAGGTCGTGGGACTTGCACGGCACGGCGTAGTCCCACTTCGTGTTGTCGTCGCCCCACGGCGTCGAGCAGCCGCCGTCCACGTGCACGGCGCGGACCGTGCCGTCGCGGGCCGGCAGCGCGGCCGGGGTGACGCCGCTGAGCGCGGTGAAGTCCTTCGGCAGCCGCGCCAGCGCGTCGGGGTGCGGGCCGGGGTGGACCAGCGCCTCGATCGAGTTCCGCGCGGCGAGCACGTCCCCGGTGGGCGGGCCCTGGTCCGGCGGGGACGGCGGGCGCGAGGCGATCAGCCCGAACGCGAACACGACCAGCAGGACCAGCAGCAGCCAGCCGGACGTCGACCAGGGTCGGCGGACTCGGGGCGGCTCGGTCGGGGCTGGCATGGTTCCCAGGGTGCCAGCCCCGCCGCGGCGCCGACATGGGGCTAACCCGAGGGTTTCCCGGGCTGCCCGAACGGCCGCCCGTTCTTCCCTTCCGCCGCCGGCCCGCCCCCGTGAACAGTGGAGGTGGGGGCGGAACGAGGAGGGCGTGCAGTGGCCTCGACCGATCCCGGCACCGGCCGGCTCGCCGTGCCCGTGGAGAACACGGCGTGCGCGTTGCGCCGGCTCGCCCCCGGCGCCGCTTTGCGCGAACCGCGCACGCCGGAGCTGCGCGTGCTCGCCCGCGCGCTGCTCGGCTGTTCGCCGATGGAGCTGGCGCGCCGCCATCCCGGGCCGGTGGCTCGCGTGGTGCTGGGCGACCAGCTGCGTGCCCTCGACCAGGCGATGACGGGGTTGTTCAGGCCGGACACGCCGGGTCCGGAGGCGGCCCGGCTGGTGCGCGCCGCCCGCTACAGCGGGGCTTGGCGGGCGGGCCGCCGCGCCGGCGCCCTGCTCGACCGGCTGCGGACCGAGCCGGGACTCCGGGCGGCGGCGCTGGGCTGGGCGAACGGCACGGGCCACCGGATCCTGGCCGACGAGCTGCGCGGCGCCCCGGTGGTCCCGGACGGGGAGGACGGGGTGCGAGCCGCGGAGCTGACGGTGGCGGCACTCCTGCCACCGGCCGACTTCGGCGACCCAGGACGGGAGGTCTTGGTGTCGCGGGTCGATGCCGGTGAATGTGAGCCGTCCGGCCCGCTGCCGGGTGATCGCGGGCCGGAGGGTCTGTCGTCGCGGGCCGCCTTTCTCGACGTCCGCTCGGTGCGCGTCGGCGATCATGGCTTCCGCGTCGACATCGACTCCGATCCGCCCGTGGATCTGGTGGACGACCGAGGGGGGCCCACGCTGCGGGCGCTGTGGTGGACCGGCCTCGGCCGGGTGGCCGACGACCTCGGGCACGAGTACCTCCTCCTGGCCAAGGACCCGGCCCGGACCGGGCTCGTGCGGCACTGGTGCCACCCCCGTCCGGCATCCGGCGCCCGGATGCTGCGGCTGGAGTCGGCCGGCTACCGCGGCGAGCGGCTGCGGCTCGACCCGGCGGCGGCGGGCACGTCCGCCGAGGTGCTCGTCAAGTTCGAGCTCACGGTTCGGCTGGGCGGGTAAGGCCGGCGCCCGGCGTGTCCGGGGCGAAGCAGACCTGGTCGCGGCCGTTCTCCTTCGCCAGGTAGACGGCGGCGTCCGCGGAGTGGAGCAGTCGCTCCAAGGTGTCGCCGTGCCGCGGGTGGCGGGCGACACCGATCGACGTCGTCCGGCCCGCGACGGTGGCCGGATCGCCGCGCTTGTCCGTTGTCACGATATGCAGTTTGGCAATCGCTATACGTATTCGCTCGGCGGCGTCCCAGGTCGCCTCTTCGTCGATGTCCGGCAGCAGAATGAGGAATTCCTCGCCGCCGAATCGGCCGACCAAGTCACTGGGTCGCGTCACTTCGTCGAGGGTTTGCGCAACGGTGCGCAGCACGTCGTCGCCCGCCGGATGTCCATAGGTGTCGTTAATCCACTTGAAGTGATCGAGATCGACCATCAGGAGCGCCAGCTGATCGCCTGATCGAGCAGTCCGTTCGAGTGCCCGCTCGGCCGACTCCGACCACCCGCGCATGTTGAGAACGCCGGTTTTCGGGTCCGTCCGGACGTCGTTCTGGAGCTGGTCGAGTTCCGCGAGGCGATTGAAGACCACGGTGGCGACCGCCATCACGACGACCATCGGCGGGACGACGGCAAGCAGAATCGCGGTCACGGCGCCGAGGCCGATGGTGACCGCTTCGAGCAGATTGTCGGCTGGGCTGCCCAGGACGTTACGCAGGGTCGGCTCGGACGAGAGCCCGAGAGCCAGCGCTCCGCCGACGTAGAGGATCTGGATCACTTCGTACACGACGCCGGTCACGACGATGGTGCCCGCCTCGTGCCAGAAGCCGCCCCAGCCGGACTGGCCGAGCAGGTGCGGCCCGAGCGCCTCGTAGGTGAGGTGGGCGACCGCGCCGGCCAGCCCGTGGGTGATCGACGAGAAAATGAAGTTGTGAGCCGGCCGTCGCGCGATGAACCAATGCTGTGTGCGAATGAGGAAAACGATGAGCAGAGTCAGTGGCACCGGCAGGATCAACGCCGCCGAAAACGTCCAGACGGCGGTGAGGTCGATCAGTACCTTTTTGGCGCGATTGCGTCGCCGCTCCTCTTGCCGCTGCGTCAGCTGGATATGCACTGTGGCACCGCAGGCGAGAATGGCGAAATTGATCCAGTCGCGTCCACCGGGAATCGCGGAAAGGCGGAAGGAAACCGTGAGCACGGTGACCGCGACGACCTCGCAGCCGAGCATGAAAGCGATCAGCACCGGCGGGCGGCGCCAGAGCGCCCAGTTGCCGGGCCGATACGGGTGGTCGCGCTCGACCGTCCCAGCCGGACCGCCCGCCGGTCCGGCTGGGACGGTCACCGGTGGCTGCGGGGCTGGTCCCCGTGCCTGCCGCGCGGCCGCCGCGGCGCCGTCGCCGGCCGCCGGGTCGTCGTCTGGTCCGGGATGCAATTGGTCACCTCCTTTCCAGTCTAGCCCGGGGCTTGAGTAATCTCATCGGTACCTGTAAGAGTGTTGACGCATTCCGTAGCCGGGTATCATCCTTCAGTAACAGAACCTCCGGGTTCTCAGCCGAACCGACCGGGAACCCGGCCCAATCGCTTGTTCATGCTTCCCATGACGGAGGTGTCGACCCCATGTCGAACCGCGACTGCTGACTCGAGCGCGAATTACTCGCTGTCCCTGGCTGAATGTCATTCATGATCGATCCTGTACGGAGAGGTGGCGACCGATGTCGAACCGTGACGCCTGAAACCCGGCGAGAAACCGTTCATGACAACCGTGGCTCCGGTTCTGTCCCGCCCACCCGGCGCCAGGCCAGCGCGACTGGGACGGCCACCAGCAGCCCCACGGCTCCGGCGAGCGCGATGGTCGTGTTCACGGACCCGACTCCCTGGGCCACCAGTCCGCCGATGCCGACGCCCACACCCTGGGCGACCCGCAGCCCGGTCCGGTACAGCCCGCCGGCGCTGCCCCGGATGTCGTTGGGCACCCACGTGAGGAACGTGGCCGACACCGTGATGACGTACGCACCGGTCGCACCGGCCAGCGCGAGCAGGACCAGCGCGAGCGCCAGGTTCGGCCGCAGCGCGAACGCCGCGAGCGCGGCCAGCGGCAGCGCGGCCAGCACTCCCAGCAGCTTGCGGCGGTGCTCCGTCGAGACGAACCGCGAAAGCACGAACGTGCCGATCACGAAGCCCAGCGGGTCGGCGGCCAGTAGCCAGCCGACCGCCTGGTCGCCCGCGCCCAGCTGCGCGGCGAGTGGCGCGGCGAGGCCCTCCGGGATCACCGCGAGGCCGACGAGCCAGGACAGGTAGAGCAGCACCCGCAGCCGTTCGTCGCCGAAAACCTGCCGGACGGCGCCGAACCACGGCGCGGCCCCGTCCCCCGCGGCCGGCCGCCGCAGCACCAGCAGCCGCACCACGACGGCGGCGACCAGGAACGTCAGCGCGTCGATCGCCAGCGCCCACGACGTGCCGATGGTGGTGACGAGCAGGCCGCCGGCGGCCAGGCCGGCCAGCATCGCGGTGTTGTTCGTGATCCCGCGCAGATCCTGGCTCTGCAGGTAGACGTCGTCGTCGGCGAAGATCTCGCGGCCGAGCGCGTTCTGTGCCGCGTTGCCCGGCGCGTTCGCCAGCCGGGCGAAGACGAACAGCACGAACAGCCAGCCCATCGGCGTCCCGGGCAAGGCCATCAGCCCGATCAGCACGGCCTGGGCGAGCGAGCCGGACACCAGCACCGCGCGCCGGGGGAACCGGTCGGCCAGCTGGGACAGCCCGAGCCCGCCGGCGAGGGCGGGCAGGAAGGTCAGCGCGTAGACGACGGCCGAGAGCAGCGGCGATCCGGTCCGGTCGAAGATCAGGATGGCCAGCGCGACGATGGTCAGCTGGTCGCCGAGCATCGACTGCGTTTCGGCGAACCACAGCGCGCGGAACTCGCGGTTGGCCAGGACGGCCCGGAGCCGCGGGGTCGCGCGTGTCGCCACCTCGTAACCACCGTCCCCCGATCGAGTGAACATGGACCGTCGGCATTGTGCCTCGCCAGTGACGACCCCGTCCGGGGGAGTCACGGTCGGCCCTCCCGGAAGCACTAACAGTATGCCGCCGGCTACGCCCCGATGTCCTCGGAACGCGCTTCCTCATCCTCGGAGAGCCGATCGGATGACCCTCACCGGCCAGGGGCAACCGGTGGCCGTGACCGGCGCGCGGGGGTACCTCCGGGCTGATCGAACCGGACTCGCTCGGCGCAGCGCGGCCGCCGCTCGTCGTCGGGACGATGCCCCGTTCGACCGAATGGGCCAAGACTGGACGGAGAGCCGGCCGGGGTGGACGGCCGCGCGCCGCCGGGCGCCGCAAAGCGGGGAGAAGACGATGGACGGGTTGATGCAGGGCAAGGCGGTCGTGGTGACCGGCGCCGGGCGGGGGCTGGGTGAGGCGTTCGCGGTGCACGTCGCGCGGGCGGGCGGGTCGGTGGTCGTCAACGACATCGACGTCGAGCTGGCCGAGCGGACGGCGGAGAACATCCGGGCGCACGGCGGCCAGGCCGTGGCCAGCGGGCACACCGTGGCCGACGCCGGTGAGGCGCAGGAGATCGTCGAGCTGTGCGTCAAAGAGTTCGGGGGGATTGACGGCCTGGTCAACAACGCCGGGCTGAACTACGAGGCGCTGCCGTGGGAGGACGACTTCGAGCAGGCCCGCGAGCTGATCCAGGTCAACGTCCTCGGCGTGGTGAACACCGGACTGGCCGCGATCAAGGCGATGGTCGACGCGGGCACCGGCGGCTCGATCGTCAACATCTCCTCGGGCGCTTCGCTCGGGCAGCGCAAGCTCGGCGTGTACGCGGCGAGCAAGGGCGCGGTCGCGTCGCTGACCTACTCGTGGGCGCTCGACCTCGAGGAAGCCGGGATCCGCGTCAACGCCCTCTGCCCCCTCGCGCACACGCGGATGGTGTGGAAGTCCGAACGCTCCCTGCGCGCCTGCCCGCCGGACCGCACGCCGGCGCGGATCGCGCCGGTCGTGCTGTTCCTGCTCGGCGACGGCTCACACGGCATCACCGGCCAGATGATCCGGTGCAACGGCCCGCAGCTGCACATCATGGGTCAGCCGTTCCTCAAGCAGCCGATCCTCGAGCGCCCGGTCTGGGACACCGAGACCGTGCAGAAGGCGTTCGACGAGGTGTTTTCCGCCCACCTCGAGAACTACGGCCTCGAGAAGCGCGTCCCACCGCGACTGCGCAAGTGGACCGACACTTCGCCCCGCACCGCCTAACCACTTTGTGTTTCAAAGCCGAGCTTTCGCTAGGAAAGATGCGTCCGGAGGCCCTTCAGACGCATCTTTCCTAGCGAAAGTGGCGAGTTGGGCTACGAGCCGGCCGCCGGTTCGGGGTCTCGCGCCGCCGCGTAGAGGCTTTCGATGGCGGCCGAGTACCGGTCGTTGATGACCCGGCGCTTGAGCTTGAGCGTCGGCGTCAGCTCGCCGGACTCGGGCGTCCACGACTTCGGTAGCACGTGGTAGCGCTTGATCTGCTCGATCCGCGCCAGCCTGCTGTTGGCCGACTCGACCGCGCGCTCCAGCTCGGCCCGGACCGCCGGGTGCTCGGCCAGTTCGCCGGGCGCGGCCTCGACGCCGTTCGCCGCGGCCCAGCCGGGGGCGATTTCGTCGTCGAGGACGAGCAGCGCCGTCACGTACGGCCGGTCGTCGCCGATCGCGACCGCCTGGCCGATCAGCGGGTGCTCCTTGAGCAGCCCCTCGACGCGGGTCGGCGCGATGTTCTTGCCGCTCGAGGTGATGATCAGTTCCTTCTTGCGGTCGGTGATCGTCACGAAGCCGTCTTCGTCGATCGTGCCGATGTCGCCGGTGGCGTACCAGCCGTCGGCGTCGGTCGCGTCGGCGATCGTGCCGTCCTCCTGCAGGTAGCCGAGGAACACGATCGGGCCGCGCACCAGGAGCTCGCCGTCGTCGGCGACACGCACTTCGACGTCGGCGATCGGCTTGCCGACGGTGCCCGCGCGGAACGACTCGCCGGAGTTGGACGTCGCCGCGCCGGTCGTCTCCGACAGGCCCCAGACCTCGCAGATCTCGATGCCGAGGCCGGCCAGGAAGTAGATGATCTCCACCGGCAGGGCGGCCGCGCCGCTGGAGGCGACGAGCACCTTGTCCAGCCCGAGCAGCGCGCGCACCGGCGCCAGCGCGGCTTCGTCGGTCTGCCTGATCTGCTCGGCCAGCTCGGCCGGCACCGGCTTCCCGGCGCTGCGCAGCTTGTAGCCCTGCTGCAGCAGGTCGTTCGCCCGCAGCAACGCCGTGCGCCGGTCTTCCGGCACGCCGCCGAGCATGTTCTTCAGCCCGGCGACCATCTTCTCCCACACTCGCGGCACGCCGAAGAAGCTCTGCGGGTGCACCTTGCCGAGCGCGCCGACGACCCCCGTCGGGTCGGCGAGGGTGTGCACGTGGCCGGCCCACACGATCGGCAGGTAGATCGACAGCTCCCGCTCGGCGATGTGCGCGAGCGGCAGGTACGCGATGTTGGTCGCGTGCATCGGCGGGTGGTGCAGCTCCGTGACCGCGTACGCCTGGTGGATCGCGTTGCGGTGCGACAGCACGACGCCCTTCGGGTCGCCGGTCGTGCCGGAGGTGTAGATCATGGACAGCGGGTCGTCGGGCTTGATGTCCTGCCAGGACCGCTCGAACGCGCCGGGGTCGGCGGCAAGCGCTTCCCGGCCGCGGTCCCGGAGCGTGGCGAGGGAGAGGAAGCGGTCGTCGCCTTCGGGGATCGCGGTCTCGTCCATGACGACGACGTGGCGCAGCGCCGGGAGGTCGTCGAGCACCGGCCGCCAGCGCGCCAGCTCGTTCTCCCCGCCGAGCACCACGACCGGCGCCGCGCTGTGCCGCGCGACGAACCCGATCTGGTCCGGGCTGAGCGTGGCGTAGGCAGTGCACGGGATCGCGGACAGGTGCGTCGCGGCGAGGTCGGCGATGATGTGGTCCGGGCACCCGGGCGCCATGATCAGCAGGCGATCACGCGGGGCGAGCCCGAGCCCGGCCAGGCCGCGGGACACCTCGGCGATCGCGGTGCGGAACTCCAGCCAGGTCAGCGTCGGCTGCCCGTCGATGTCGAGCGAGGTGATCGCCGGCAGGTCGGGGTACTCGACCGCGTTGCGGTGCAGCAACCGCGGGATCGTCTGGCCTTCGGTCTGCTCGGCGACGGACGGGGTGGTCAACGCTGGCCTCCTCGGTGCTCCGGTTGGCCACACTGTAGGGGCTCCCGGGCCGGGTGGATAGAGAATCGCGGCCAGGTCGGGCGTCCCCTTCACGCGGTCGCCCGCGGTCAGGGGCCCACGATTGTCCACAATGTACTCGACGGTGGGCGGCGAACCGCGCTTGAATGGGCACAGTCACTTGAATCGCACAGTCATGTCCGGTGGACACACAGGGGGATCCGATGACCCGGTCGGCTCGCGAACTGCTCGACAGGATCCAGGCCGAACTCGCGCCGCGCGACGGCGACAACCGGCTGGTGCCGCTGATCACCGCGGGCCGCGCGCCGCGGGCGGTCTTCGCCGCGCTCGCCGCGGAGGAGAAGCTGATCACGCTCAGCGACTGGCGGAGCTTCCACGCGCTGGCCGCCCGGGCCGACGAGCCGCACGCGCGCACCTTCTTCGGCGGTCTCGCGCCGGGCGAGCAGCAGGCCAACGGGATGCTCGACGCGTTGATCAAGGCGGTTGGTCCGGACCACGGGAAGGAGCGGCCGCGCGCGGGCTGCCAGGCTTACCCGGCCTACGTCGCGTGGCTCGCGCTGAACGGCGAGTCGTCGGCGACCGCGGCCGGGATCTTCGCGAACTTCGCCGCCTTCGGCCGGTACTGCGCGGACGTCGCCGCCGGCATGCGCGCGCACTACGGATTCGCCGACGACGCGTGCGCGTTCTTCGACTTCTTCGCCGCGGACGTTCCCGAAATAGCGGAACAAGCGCTCGCCGCGGTCCAAGCCGGCCTCGACACGCACCGGCTCGACGAACGCGAGGCGCACCGCTGCGCCCGGCTGTTCCAGAGCTACGAACTGCTCTTCTGGAACACCCTCGCCGACGAGTTCCCGGGCTGACGCCCGCCGCGGGGTGGAACCGGTGCCGGCGCCAGGAGGGCGGTGAGACCACCGCGGTTGCGGAATAGCGGGACTTTCGGCGTCCTATCCGGTGAATCCGTGGCCGGGAAGGCGAATACCGGGTACTTTCGCTTCGGGGGAGCTGTCCGACCCGAACGAAGTGGCGATGAGCCGCTCCGGCCGTGAACTCGTGATGTTTCTCACCGAACGCTTCGCCGCTGTCGTACGTAGCGACGTCGCCGCCGGCGACCGGCGGGACGGCCACCGCTCCCGGCCTGCACCCGGTGCCGCGGAACGGAAGCCGGGCTGGGACGAACGTCACGACTTCCGGTGGTGGACTTTCCAAGCGCAGGCAGTGAGTGTGGAGGGGTCACCCTTCCAAGATCACGTTATCGCCTCGGACTTGACGCGCCCTGGAGCGCTGCCTAACGTCGTCGCGGGCGAAGCAGACCACGGTGGATGTTGATCCGGCTGGTCGGAATCCGGGTGTTGAGCGCCTCGGGCGACCCGAAACCATGTACTGCCGGAAGGAAAACGGACCCAGGTGAAGCAGATTTCTCTTCGACGCAACCGGGGATCCTCGATTCGGAAGCGCGTGCTCACGATCGCGCTCATCCCCAGTGTGGCCCTGCTGCTGGTCGGTGTGGCGCTCGCGGGCTACCTCATCTACGACGCGGTCACGGGGCGTGACTACACCAACCGGATCCGGGGCTCGGAAGCCCCGTCGGTCCCGTTCCTGGCCATGCTGCAGCAGGAGCGCCAGGGCACGCTGAGCCTGCTCGCGGGCCAGGGCAACCAGCGAGCCGTGCTCGCGTCCGTCCGCCCGAAGACGGACCAGGCCGCCGCGAAGACGATCGAGTACCTCAGGGACAACTTCGCCGACTACAACGACACCCCGCCGAGCGTCCTGCGGAACATCACCACGTTCTTCGGCTTGTTCCAGCAGCTGCCGCAGACCCGCCAGGCGGTCGACAGCGGTCAGATCCAGATCAGCCAGGCCTTCGCCTACTACAACAAGATGATCGACCAGTTCACCGACGGCGTGGCCGGGCTGGCCCAGAACGCGCGAGGCGCCCAGAACGCGTTCGACCGCCTGACCGCCATCCCGTTGTTCACCGCGGCGGACCAGATGCAGCGCAGTGACGCGCTCGCCGCCGCGGGGCTGGCCGCCGGTGGGCTGACCAACGACGACTTCCGCACCTACGTCGGTCAGGTCGGCGCCTACCACGCGCAGCTCGACGCGTCGGCGCCGAAGATGATCCCCGAGGTCAAGGCGAAGTACGACCAGCTGATGGCGAGCCAGCCGTGGCAGACCGTGAACCAGGTCGAGACCGCGTTCCTGCGCGGCGACCTGAGCAAGCTGCCGGTCGCCCAGGACCAGTGGCGCACCGCCGCCCGGCAGGTCGGCGACGCGCTGATGGGCATCTTCATCACGCAGAGCTCGAACGCGAGCCAGGCGGCGATCGACGACGCGGACTCGACGTTCACCGAGTCGCTGATCGCCGGTGTGATCGCGGTCCTGTTCGCGGTCTTCGTGGTGTTCGTCGCCGTCCGGCTGTCGAACCGGCTCATCGGCCGGCTGCACCGGCTGCGCGAGGACACCCTCGACGCGGCCGAGGTCCGGCTGCCCGAGCTGGTCGCCAGGGTCCGGGCGGGCGAGCCCGTCGACCTCGAAGAGGGCGGTCACTTCCTCGACCACGGCACCGACGAGATCGGCCAGGTCGCCGACGCGTTCAACAAGGCGCAGCAGACGGCCATCGCGGCCGCCATCGACGAGGCGAAGGTCAGGGAGGGCACCAAGACGGTGTTCCTCAACATCGCCCACCGCAGCCAGGTCATCGTGCACCGCCAGCTCAAGGTGCTCGACCAGGCCGAGCGCAAGCAGGAGGACCCGGACCAGCTGGACACGCTGTTCCAGCTCGACCACCTCTCCACCCGCGCCCGCCGCAACGCCGAGAACCTGATCATCCTCGGCGGCGGGCAGCCGGGCCGGCAGTGGCGCAACCCGGTCGGGCTGGCCGAGCTGGTCCGCGGCGCGTCCGCCGAGACCGAGGACTTCGCCAGGGTCAAGACGGCGGTGCTGCCGCAGATCGCCGTCCGCGGCCCGGTCGTCGGCGACCTCGTGCACCTGCTCGCCGAGCTGATCGACAACGCGACGTCGTTCTCGCCGCCGCAGTCGCGGGTCGAGATCCGCGGCAACGTGGTCGGCAAGGGCGTCGTGATCGAGGTCGAGGACCAGGGCCTCGGGCTCGAGCCGGACCAGACCGAAGAGATCAACGTGATGCTGGCCGACCCGCCGGACTTCGGCATCATGGCGCTGTCCGACGAGCCGCGCCTCGGCCTGTTCGTGGTCGCGCGGCTGGCCGCGCGCCACGGCATCCAGGTGCACCTGCGCGAGTCGGCCTACGGTGGCACCCGCGCCATCGTGCTGGTGCGCACCGACCTGTTGGCTCCATTGGCGGAGTCCGAGCCGGAGCAGCCGATCACGCCGCCGAAGCCGGAGCTCGTGCCCAACCCGGTCGAGCCGGAGCCGGTGAACGACGAGGTCATGCCGCTCAAGCGGCCGCAACGCCGCCCGGCCCGGCACCGCACCGATCCGCCCGCGCCGCCGGCGCCCGTGACGGCGCCCGCCGCCGTGCCGCCGCCGCCCGTGGCCGCGCCTCCGCCGGCCCCGGCGCAACCGCCGTCCGTGCCGACGCCGGTCCCGGTCGGGGCCGTCTCGGAGCCGGTGAGCCAGCCGACCCAGGCGCAGCCGGTGGCCTCGGTCCGGCCGCCCGCGCCGCCCGCCCGGACCTCGCGTCCGGCCCGGCCGGGCGCGCAGCAGCCGGTGTGGCCGCCACAGGAGCCACGGTCCTCGGCGTCCGACGGACGGCCGCAGCAGCCGCGCCGCCCGGAGGCGCCCGGCCGGCCGCCGCTGCCCCAACGGCGACGTCAGCAGAGCCTCGTGCCCCAGTTGCGGGAAGATAAGCCCGTGGCCGCGGAACGGGAAGAAGTCAGGCTGGATTCGCCCGAGATCGCCCGCAGCAGGCTGTCCGCCTTCCAGCAGGGCACCCGCCGGGCCCGCGACGAAGAGTTTTCCGAGAACGACGACAGGTACGGAGAGCGCGAGTAATGGTCAACTCAGGCGCCCACGAGCTCGACTGGCTACTGGACGACCTCGTCAAACGGGTCGCCGGGGCGGACCGGGCGGTGGTCCTGTCCTCGGACGGCCTGCTCATCGGACGGTCCGGCAACCTCTCCGAAGAGGACGCCGAACACCTGTCCGCGGTGGCTTCGGCGTTCCAGAGCCTGGCCCGCGGCACCGGACGGCACTTCGGTGGCGGCAACGTCCGCCAGACGATGGTCGAGATGGACCACGCGTTCCTGTTCGTGACGGCGGCCGGGCGGGGCGCCTGCCTCGCCCTGCTGGCCCGCGAGGACGCCGACATGGGGCTGGTCGCGTACGAGATGAACCTCATGGTGAAGCGGGTCGGACAGGTGCTCACCTCGGCTCCGCGGACCGGCGCCGGCGTCCAGCCCACGTCGCCATGAGCGCACGGCACGAAGCCTGGTTCGACGACGAGGCCGGCCCGCTGGTCCGGTCGTACGCGGTCACGGGCGGCCGCACCCGGTCGGACACGCTCGGGCTCGACCTCATCACGCTCGTCGTCGCGCTGCGGACCGCGCACGAAGCGGGCATGCTCGAACCGGAGTACGCGCGCATCATCGCCTTGTGCCAGCGGCCGGTCTCGGTGGCCGAGGTGGCCGCGCGGGTGGATCTCCCGCTGCCCGTGGTGAAGGTGATGCTGAGCGATCTCATCGAGCAGAACCTGGTGCTGTTCCGTACCGCGGCGCCGGTGAACGAAACCCCCAACAAACACGTACTCCAGGCGGTTCTTGATGGCATCCGGAAACTCTGATCCCCGGCGGAACCTGACCGCTACCGCGGTCAAGGTGCTGATCGCCGGCGGCTTCGGGGTGGGCAAGACCACGATGGTCGGTTCGGTGAGCGAAGTGCCGCCGCTGCGCACCGAAGAAGTCATCACGACCGCGTCCGAGGGCGTGGACGACCTGTCGGGGGTCGAGCAGAAGACCACCACGACGGTCGCGCTCGACTTCGGCCGCATCACGATCAACCCCGACCTGATCCTCTACCTGTTCGGCACGCCCGGGCAGGACCGGTTCTGGTTCATGTGGGACGAGCTGGCGGAGGGCGCGCTCGGCGCCGTCGTGCTGGCCGACACCCGGCGGCTCGACAGCTGCTTCGCGGCGGTGGACTTCTTCGAGCGTCGCAACCTGCCGTTCGTCGTCGGCGTGAACTGCTTCGACGGCGCGTACCGCTACGGCACCGAGGAGGTCCGGCAGGCGCTCGACGTCGGCATGGACGTCCCGCTGCTGCTGTGCGACGCGCGGGAGCGCGAGTCGACGAAGCAGGTGCTGACCAGCCTGATGGAACACGTGATGGCGCGGTCCGACCTCGCGGCCGCCCAAGGCGGCTACTGACCGGACCCCCGGGACCCCGAAGTCCGTGAATGTCGCATTGAGGGAGAACCGGATGCCTTCGGCGAGCCGGTTCCACACCGACTCCTTGAACGGCGTCCGCGCGTGCTCCTTGACGG
>NZ_JBFBBN010000012.1:99758-190152 GCF_040682715.1 Amycolatopsis sp. NPDC051128
CACTGCCCCCACCCCCACAGCCGTTAATGTCGCATTGAGGGACTTCAAGTCCCTCAATGCGACATTCACGGACTTTCGCGGTTCAGCGGCGGCGCTTGATCAGCGTGTCGACGGCGTAGCGGCCCGGGCCGATCGCCGCGAACAGCAGGAAGATCCACGAGTAGACGGCGGCGGGCTCGCCCATGTTCTGCAGCGGCAGCAGGCCCATCGGCGCGTGCACGGTGAAGTAGGCGTAGGCCATCACGCCGGACAGCAGCAGCGCGGCGGCCCGGCTGGCGAGCCCGAACAGCAGCAGCACGGCGCCGGCGAGTTCGAGCACGCTGCCCCACCAGCCGGGGAACGAGCCGAACGGGACGCCGCCGCCCTGGCCGTCGATGCCACCGAAGAAGCCGAATCCCTGCAGGCCGTGGAAGCCGAACAGGAACGAGATCACGATCCGGCTCGCGGAGACGACGACACCGGTGACCGGGTTGGTCCTGGCCTGAGCGGTGGTGGCGGTGGTCTTGGGCGCGGTGGTGGTGGTCATCGTGGGGGTTCCTTCCCTGGGTTCCTTGCCTTCTGCCTACGCGTCGACCGGGCCCCGGCCGGATCGACACCCTCGCGAAAAAATCTTGGCCGGGTTTCGGCAGACTGGGTGGATGGCGGGTGAACATGGCGGGTAAACATGGCGGGTAAGCGCAGTGCCGGGCTCCTGGTCCACCGCGGGCGGGGCGACGCCGTCGAAGTGCTGCTCGGGCACATGGGCGGGCCGTTCTGGGCGAAGAAGGACGCGGCCGCGTGGTCGCTGCCGAAGGGCGAGCTCGATCCGGACGAGCCGCCGGAGCGGGCGGCGCGGCGCGAGTTCGAGGAGGAACTGGGCCTGCCCGCGCCCGACGGCGAGTACGTCTCCCTCGGCGAAGTGAAGCAGTCGGGCGGCAAGGTCGTCACGGCGTGGGCGGTCGAGGCGGACCTCGACCCGGCCGCGGTGGTGCCCGGGACGTTTTCGATGGAGTGGCCGCCGCGCTCGGGGAAGCTGCAGGAGTTCCCCGAGGTGGACCGCGTCGAGTGGTTCGATCTGGCCACCGCGCGGGAGAAGCTGGTGAAGGGCCAGCTGCCGTTCCTGGACCGGCTGCTGGCGCTGGTCAGCGGCTGAGCAGCGCTTCCAGCGGCTTCGCGGTGAACGACGGCAGCACGACGTCCGCCTGGCCGAAGTCGAGGCTTTCGGTGATCGCGTTGGGCACGGCGACGCAGGTCAGCCCGGCGGCCTTGGCGGCGGTGACGCCGTGCGGGGTGTCCTCGAAGGCGATGGCCTCGCCCGCGTCGGCGCCCAGCGCATCGAGTGCGGCGAGGTAGAGGTCCGGGTCCGGCTTGGCCCGGTGCCGGTCCCCGGTGAGGACGGCGTCGAAGTAGCCGTCGATGCCGAGCCGTTCGAGGTGCGGGTTCACCCAGGCCCCGGACGAACTGGAGGCGACGGCCAGCTTGAGGCCGTGCCCGGCCGCGGCCTCGAGGTAGCCGAGGACGCCTTCGCGGGGACCGAGGGCGACGAGGAGCTCCATGACCCGGGCTTTCGTGACCGGGCGCAGCGCCTCGGGGTCGATGCCCGGGGCGTACTCGGCGAGCAGCGCGAACATCGCGGGCGTGGTGTGCTGCGTGCCGATGACGGCGTACCAAGCTTCCAACGGCAGTTCGGCGCCGTGTTCGCGGAAGGTCTCCTGCCAGCACCGCAGGACGGCGGACTCGGTGTCGGCGAGCGTGCCGTCGAAGTCGAAGACCAGGGCGCGGGTGGGCACAACTGCACCCTGCCCGCTAGGTGATCGTTCAGGCAAGGGAGTTGTGACGAGCCCGAAAGGCCCGCATGGCGTCTTCGCCGCGTAGGGCGAAGACGACCTCTTCGATCGTGCCAGGTTCGGCTTCGGCGACGGCGGTGAGCGCGATCTCGGCAGCCGACTCCAGGGGCCAGCGGTAGATCCCGGTGGAGATGGCGGGGAAGGCGACGGTCCTGGCACCGAGCTCCCTGGCGACTTTCAAGGCGTTGCGGTGGCAGTCGGCCAGGAGCCCGGAGCGGTCCTCGGTCGTCGACCACACCGGGCCCACGGTGTGCACGACCCATCGGGCGGGCAGCTTCCCGGCAGTGGTGGCGACGGCTTGGCCGGTCTTCAGTCCTCGCCCGTAGTGCCCGGCCCGCAGCTTCCGGCAATCGGCGAGGATCTCGGGGCCACCCTTGCGGTGGATGGCCCCGTCGACCCCGCCCCCACCGAGCAGCGAGGAGGTGGCGGCGTTTACGACGACGTCGACCTCGAGGGTGGTGATGTCGGCGTCGACGATCCGGATGCGCATAGAACCGATGCTGCCGGAGATACTGGCTCGGTGCTGCTGGATTTCATCGCGGAGCTGGCGACCGAGGAATATCTCCTGGCACCGGCGGACCCGGGCGCCCAAGCGCGGCAGAACACCTGGCACCTCGGGTGGAATCGGCGCGACGGGCCGAAGTGACGACCGAACAGGTCGTCGCCGCCTTCGAAGCCGTCGCGCAGGCCCTCGACGTGCGCCTGCGCCCGGCCGGACCCGCGACTTTCTACGTCTGGCACGACGAGCAGGTCGGCGCCCTCAAGTCCTCGCTCTCGTCGCTCCGGCCCGACGAGTTGCTCTTCGGGGTCGGATACGAGCCGACCGGTGATCTGGCGTCGATCGTCGAGGCGTTCCTCGCCGATCCGAGCCCCGGCTTCGTGCCGTGGACCGCGCTCGAGCCGGTCGCGGCCTCCGAGCCCGAACCGCCGCCGCCGCGGCCCTTTCCCGTCTGGGTGCGGACGATCGCCGCCTAGCCGAGGAAGAACTCCGTCAGCACCGGGGCCAGCGCCGGCGCCTTCACGATGTGCGTCTGATCCGGCAGTGTCCGGTACTCCGCCGCGGGCAGGACCTTGGCCAGCGACGCCACGCTGTTGCGCATCCAGTCCGGGCTCCGGCCGCCGTCGATCGCCAGTGCCGGGATCTTGACCTCCGGCCAGGCGGCCGGCAGGGGACGGCCCGACTGGTGGTCGCCCATCACCGTCGTGTCGTACGGGATCGTGTGGGCCACCCGCTTGAGCTTCGCCCAGAACGGCATGAGCCGCATCATCGCCACCGTCGCCTTGCCCAGGCCGACGCCTTCGGTCATGAACATCTTGACCGCCTGGCCGCGTTTTCCTTGCTTCAGCGCCTCATTGAGCCGGGCCGGGTAGTCGGCCGGGACGCGGGGGCGGGTGTCGTCGACGATGAACGGCGGTTCGTACAGCGCCAGCTTCGTCACCGGGAGGCCATGGTTGACCGCTTCGAGCGCCAGCGCGGCACCCGAGGAGATGCCGAACAGGAACACCTCCCCGCCCGCTTCCTTGATGAGCGCGGCGAGGTCTTCGACCTCGCGCCCGACCGTGTACGGCCCGGTGTCGGTGCTTTCGCCGCGCCCACGGCGGTCGTAGGTGTAGACGGTGAAGTGCGTGGCGAGTTCCTTCGCCAGCGCGTCGTTGATCGACGAGCCGCGGTAGGACATCGCGCCGTCGACGAGGACGAGCGGGGGGCCGGACCCGATGCTGGTGTAGGCGATCTTCGTGCCGTCGGCGGAAATCATGGTGCTCATGGGAGTTCTCCTAATCAGGCGACGGCGCGCCGCGTCAGGTGGGCGGACGTCGTGGCGAGCCACGTCCAGGCGATCGCCACGGCCGCCCAGAAGCCGAGGGTGACGGCCGGGCTCGTCGATCCGGACGCTACGCCCGCGAAGCCCGCGAGGAACAGCAACGCGCTGATCCGCGAGTACCACGCCCGCGCGGGTGTCAGGTGCGAACCGATCGCGAAGCAGGCCGCGATCAAAGCCGCGAAACCGATGCCCCCGCAGACGAAGTGCAGCGTGCCGTGCCAGGTCACCGACGCCGGCGGCCCGGCGGGTGTGCCGAGAGGGAAGCCGTCCTGCGGGTCGGCGCGGAACACGCCCGCGCCGAGCAGGCTGAGGCCGTAGACGGCGAGCAGTCTCGGCCCCCACCGGCCGGGCAGCACCCGCCGGATCCCGGCCGCGGCGGCGATCGTGAGCAGGCCGGGGACCACGAAGTTCGTGATCTGGAGCCAGCCGAGGTCGCCGTTCGACAGGACGCTCGCGGGGTGCCGGGTGAAGTCGTAGCCGTCGCGGGTCAGGCCCTGGAGGACGCCGGTGAGGACGAAGCCGGGACCGGCGAGGATCCCGCAGGTCAGCAGGGTTCGGGTGGACGAGGTGGCGGGAGCGGGAAGCACGGTCGCGGTCATGCGGACAGCCTGACACCCGATGGTCAAAACTGTCAAGACAAAAAAATTTGTCGGTGGCTGGACCTCAGGAACGGCGCAGGGTGAGGAGCGTGATCTCGCTGGGCGCGAAGATCCGGAAGGGCGGGCCCCAGAACCCCGTGCCACGGCTGTTGTACAGCTGGGTCGGGCCGTGCCGGGTCAGGCCGGACAGCGTCGGCTGGTCGAACCGCACCAGGAAGTGGAACGGCCAGATCTGCCCGCCGTGCGTGTGACCGGAGATCTGCAGGTCGACGCCCGCCTCGCGGGCTTGGGTCACCTGCTTCGGCTGGTGCGCCAGCAGCACCACCGGGACGTCGGCGGGAGCGCCGTCCAGCGCGCGAGCCAGGTCGGGGCCGTGGCCGGGCAGGCCGGACGCGGTGCCGGTCGGGTCGTCGATGCCGGCGAAGAGGATGCGGTCGCCGCCGCGTTCGAGCAGCGTCGAGCGGTTGTGCAGGGTGTCCCAGCCGAGCGCGGCCATGTGGTCGAGCCAGGCCTGCGCCTCGCCGAAGTATTCGTGGTTGCCGGTGATGTAGAACCGCCCGAGCCCGGCCTGGACGCCGCCGAGCGGGTCGACCTGCTTGCGGCGCCGCGCCACCGAGCCGTCGGCGAGGTCGCCGGCGTGGCAGACGACGTCCGCCTCCAGGGCGTTCACCGCCGCGACGACGTTCTCCGACCACTTCGTCCGGTCGATCGGCCCGAAGTGGGTGTCGGTCAGCACGGCGACGCGCAGGCCGTCGAGGCCGGGGCCGAGGCGCGGGATGACGACGTCGACCGCCTTCACCGGCGGCACGCGCATGGCGACGCGGTTGCCGTGCACGAGCAGCGAGACGGCGACGAGCGCGGCCGCGCCCGCGACGATCCGCGACCGCGCCGGGTCGTCGACGCCGAGCAGCGCGACCCGGAGCACCAGGCTCAGCACGGACCAGCTGAACAGCACCCAGATCACGGCGAGGAGCGAGTCGCCGAGGCGCGCGGCGCCGTCGCGCTGGCGCTTCCCGTGGCCGCGGACCATGGCGACCGGCATGGCCACCAGGCCCAGCGCGAACAGCGCGGTGCCGGCGATCGTGCCCGCGACGCCCCAGTCCGGCGCGAGCACGAGCGTCCACCAGGGGACGGCGAACAGCAGGAGCAGCGCCAGGATCGGCACGACGACTAGTTGACCTCTCATCGAACCAGGTTACAGCCCATCGGGCTGTTACTGCGCCGTTCGTTACTGACCCGACCACAGCAGCAGCAGGAGTCCGGGAGCTCGCTGTTCGCCGGCTGCCTGCCGATGCTGCGGCAGCTGCCGTCGCGGCGGAACGGGCACTGCTACGGCGTGGCTCGTGAGCGGCGCCAATCCTCGACGGCCTCTTCGACGTCCACCAGCGCCACCGTGAGCGGCGGCCCGCCGAGGTGGGTGCGGTAGGCCAGGCGGATCCGCTCGTTGAGGTCCTCGACGAGCTCCCGCACCTGCCGTTCGGTGCGCTCCCCGGCGAGCCGTCCGGGCAGGTCCTGGACTTCGCGCTTGAGCGCGAGTGCCGGTGGCAGCAACTCCTTCGTGTCGTGGCCGCCGGCCCGGACCTGCCGGAGCACCCAGTCGGTCGCCGCGTCGTTGCCGGTGGGCTTCGGCAGCGGCTTCCCGGTGCCGGGCAGGTCGTCGAACTCGCCGCGGGCGCGGGCTTCGTCGATCTGCCGGTCGACCCACCAGCGGAAGGAGACCTTGGGCGGTTTGCGTCGGGTCATGCTTCCAGAGTGCCAGGTGGGGAGCCCTGTCCGGGTAGGATCGCCGGCGGAGGAGCGAGGGGAGCGCATGACCGTCGAACGCACTGGCGCCGAGGACGTCGACCGGACGCTCGCGTTGCTCTGGCGCGCCCGTGGCGGTTCCGCCGAACCGACGAGGGGCCGCCGGCCCACGCTGACGGTCGAGCGGATCGTCGCCGCGGCGATCGCGGTCGCGGACGCCGACGGGCTGGCCGCCGCGTCGATGCACCGCGTCGCGAAGGAACTCGGCGCCGGCACGATGACGCTCTACACCTACGTGCCCGGCAAGGCCGAGCTGGTGGATCTGATGGTCGACGACGTGCTCGTCTCCCGGCGGCTGCCCGGGCCGGGCGAGCCGCGGCCCGGGGACTGGCGCGAGCAGGTGGCGCTGTACGCCGAGCGGACCCGGGAGGCCTACCGTGCCCACCCGTGGCTGTGCGAGGTGTCGCGGGTCCGGCCGCCGCTCGGGCCCGGCCAGCTGGCCGGGCAGGAGTACCTGCTGTCCATCATGGACGATCTGGGGTTGCCGCCGCGGCAGGCGGTCGCGGCGGCCAACGGGATCGGCACGTACGTCGACGCGAACGCCGCGCTCGGCGCGGAGAACACCCGCCTCGAGCGCAGCACCGGCCAGTCGACCGACGCGTGGTGGCACCAGCGGTCTTCGTTCTGGGAGAAGTACTTCGTGGTCGACGCGCACCCGGCGATGAACCGGATCTGGCTCGGCGGCGGGTTCGACCAGAGCGCGAAGGCACAGGGTGACTCGGCGTACGAGTTCGGCCTGAACCGCATGCTCGACGGCATCCAGGCCATGGTCGGCTAGCGCCGCGTCGCAAGTTGTTCGACGTTCGGGCCGAGCGCCCCAATGTGGCGTTGGGTGCGTTGAGCGCACCCAATGTGGCGTTCGGTGCGTCAGACGCAACCAATGCCACATTGGGGCGCAACGTCGGGCCCTGTCAACGAACCTCGGACGCGCGCGACACTAGTGCCGGCTCCGCCACCGCGACCGGCGCCGCTCCTGCCTGGGCACCGACGGCACCGACGGTGCCGGCGGCTCGCCGCGCAGGATGTCCCGGCACACCGGGTCGAACCGGCCGGGCGCCTCGATCATCGGCGCCGCGAGCACCACGTGCCCGCACACCGCCCGGAACCGCCCGTCGTGCCGTCCCGCCGCGAACTCGTCCTCGGTGACGGCATGGGTGTAGCCGTCGGTGTCGCAGCGGATGTGCACCAGGAACGGCTCCACCGGGCTCACCCCGTCGGGCTGGTGGTCGTGGATTCGGTCGGGGAGTCCGTCGAGGCGGCGGGGGACGCCGCGGTCGACGTCGTGGCCGGCGGTGTGGTGCCGTCCGTGTTCGCCGGCGTCGTCGGGGTGGTCGGCGTCGTCGGAGTGGTCGGAGTGGTCGGAGTAGTCGGCTTGGTGGACGTCGTGGGCGTCGTGGAGCCCGGCGTCGACGGCGGTGTGGTGCTGCCCGGCGGCGTCGTCGTGCCCGGCAGCGAGCCCGGCGGCTGGACGACCACCGGCGGGGCCGGCGGTGCGGGCGGTGCGGGCGCGCCGACCGGGCCGCCCGCCGCGGCGGCGTCCGGGGCGTCGGGCGCGCCGATCGGCACCTCGCTGTCCGGCAGCTGGGCCACGCCGCCACGGTAGGCCGCGGCCCACGCCATCACGGTGTCCACATAGGACTGCGAGTTGTTGTAGCGGCGCACGGCGATGCGCTGGCCCGCGTCCGTCGAAAGGTCCAGTCCTCCCGAGCACAGGTAGCGCGCGGTGGCGAGTGCCTCGTCGTAGATGTTGTTCGGGTTCGACACGCCGTCGCCGTTGCCGTCGGAGGCGTAGCCACGCCATGTCGACGGGATGAACTGCGTCGGGCCGACCGCGCGGTCCCACCGGGTGTCACCGTCGTACTTGCCGCCGTCGGTGTCCGCGATCGCGGCGAACGCGCCGGCGCCGTTGAGCACCGGGCCGAGGATCGGCTCCAGGGTGTCGCCCGCCGCGTTGACGTAGCCGCCGCGCGCGTGGTTGGACTCGATCCGGCCGATGCTCGCGATCAGCGCCCAGTCGAGGTGGCAGTTCGGCTGCTCCTTGGCAATGATCTCGGCGGCGTTCTTGTACGCCCTGAGCATGCTCGCCGGGATGCCGAGCGGCCCGGAGATGCCCGCCGAGCCGGCCCGCCCGCCCGGCACGACCAGCGGCTGGGGCAGCGGCGGCTGGGGCAGGCTGCCGTCGACGGCGATCGGGGGCATGACGATGTTCGGCTGCTGCGCCGGAGCGGCTTGGTCGGGCAGGGCGGTCCCGGTCCCGGCGTCGGCGACGACGACCGGCGCGGGCAGGCCCGTGGTGGTCAGCGTGGGCAGCACGACGAGCGCCCCACCGGCGAGCGCGGCCGCCGTCCGGCGGACCGAACGCGTGCTCCTGCGACGTGGCCGATGTTTCGGCATGCTCGTCCCCGCTTCCCTCGATCTCCGCTGATCGCCTCACCCGATCGGCCTCACCCACCGGTACTGACCGGTAGGAGCAAGCTATCCGATGGAACCGAACTTTGGCGAATGGAACAGGGAAATCGAGGCGTGACGAAGAAGTTCATCCCAATGGCACAAAACCTTCGGTTGAATCTGTCACATTCACGAGGACTTGACGGTACGCTCAGCTCGCTTCGCCCAAGCGACGCCGGGGACGGCGATCCCCGCGGCGCGTCCCGTCCGGAGAATACCGCCGGACGAGCGGATCCGACGGCGTCGCGCTGAAAGTTTTGCCGGGACGCGGTCACGCGGGCCTTCGACGCCAAGGCGATCGGGCCGCTGACGCCTGCCGAGCACCTCGGCCCGTGGTGGCCGGCTCGGTTGACGGTGGTGAACGAGCCTTTACACGAACCTGAACGATTCCTATGATCTGCCGACCGGACGCGCCGCCGACGTCCGGTCGGCCCAAGGTGGAGGGTTTGATGGCACGTACGGCTCCGCGCCGAGAGCAAGTCACCGTCGCCGAGCTGCTGGGCCGGTCGGCCGCGCCGCGCGACCGTTTCGGCTCGGAGGACACGCTGGTGCTCCCGCGGGCGCGGCACCGGGAGAAACCGCAGGTCCTCCGTTCTCTGGCCCGGCTGCGGGTGATCTCCGTGGTCGCCGGCGCGCTGGCACTGACCGGCGGGGTCAGCGCGGCGGTGTCGATGCCGGTGGAGCGGAGCGCGGGCCCGGCCCGGCCGCCGGCGGGTCTGGAACCCCTGCCGGTCGCGCTGGTGCCGTTGCCGGCGGACGTCGTCATCCCGCCGGCCAAGGTGACTCCGGAATCCGTAGCGCCGTCCGCCGAACCGCCCGTTATTACCCCGGCCGTCGTAGATCCGGAAACGAATTCCGGAAGTTCCCCGGGTCGTCGCGGGAAACTCGCGAGGGCGGTCCAGGTCGTGGGCAAGGCCAAGGCGATGGCGAAACCGAAGCCGCCGCGTGCCGCGGCGCCTTCGGTGCGGCACGAGATCCCGGAGGTCCCGATGTGGTCGCGCGGGCGTCCTGCCGTCCCGGACCACCAGATGACCTTTTCGGGCCGCCGCCCGGCCGGGTTTCCGGGCGGTGGGCACCACGGCTGTGGCGGTGGCCGTCACCGCCGCTGAGGCTACGACTCGAGCGGGATCTGGTACTGCATGAACCCCTTGTCGAGCGCGACCTGGTCGTAGAGGCGCCGCGCGGTGGTGTTCGACGTCTGCGTGTGCCAGTAGACGCGAACGCATCCCCGCGCCCGCGCCCAGTCGGCGACGGCTTCGATCAGGGCCCGGCCGACGCCCTGTCCGCGAGCCTTGGTGTCGGTGAAGAGGTCCTGCAGGTAGCAGACGTCGGCGGAGGTGGTGCTGACGTGGGTGAAGAAGTGGACGATGCCGACGAGTTCGCCGTCGAGCCGCGCGCCCAGCGCGTGCATCCGCTCGCCGCTCCCGAACTCCCGCCACGCGCGGTCCATCCACTCCGGTGCGAGCGTCCTGCCGTAGAACGTGTTGTAGCCGGCGAACAGGTTTTCCCAGGCCGCGCGGTCTTCTGTGACGAGGCCCCCAATAGTGATCACGCGACGAGGCTAACGTGCGGGTTGACCGGTTCGATGGACAGACCGGACACAACTGGCCAGTAAGGGTGACGAACCCGAATCCGATTCATAGGATCGAGGTCCCGGCCGGCCGAAACACGTGGAGGTTCCCGATGGCGCGCACGGCGCACCGTGCCAGTGGCAGGCCCGTCACGGTGGGGGAGCTGATGCTCCGGCCGGATGTCCACGGCAGGCGCCGTCCCGAGGACCTCGAGGTGCTCGAACTCGCCTATCGGATGCGCCGCCGGATCGGCCCGGAGCCGGCTGCCGCGCGCGTCCCGTCACCGCGTGCCCGCGCGTTGGCCGTGGTCACCGGGCTTTGGCGGCGCAAGCACCGGTAGGCCCGTCGACTTACCCCGAACGAGAAGAGCGGCAGGAAACCGGAATCGGCGCTGCCGACCACGACCACAAGCAATCACAGCGGCACCGATTCCCCACACCGCGGCGAAGCCGAATCTTTGCACCCAGCGGAAACTCAGCGATGAATGGCGACCGCGAGTGCGGTGGCCAGCGCTCGATGCCCAGCAGCGGTGGGATGAACATCGCAGCCACCACCAGGCAGCTTGATCAGCAGCCCGGCCGCGCACGGGTCACCACCAGCGCGCAGCGAAGCCAGCCAGAAAGCGGTGAAGCCGTCGGCGACAGTGCCGCGGTAACGACGCGTCACCCCGGCCACCGCGGCATCGATCGCCTTCACCCGGGTGACCTGCGCGGGATCGCGGTAGTCGAGCGAGTAGTAAGACACGAGTACCAGTTCACCGCGGTAGTGCGCGCGTTCGCGCACCGCGCCGAGGATCGCGGCGAGGTTCCGGCTCACCTGGCCGAGCGCGGCCTGGAAGTCCGGCCCGGTGCAGTGGTCCGGCGTGGTGTTCTGGCACAGGAACATGTCATTGGCGCCGATGGTCAGCGTGACCAGCCGGGTGTCGGGGTGCGCGCGCAGGTACTGCACGGCGTAGTCGATTTGCGTGCCCGCGTAGGCGACGTGCAAGGGGAACAACGTGCGGTACCCGCTCGGGGAGCCGAGGGAGTTCTCGCAGCCGTTGCTCTGCGCGCCGGCGGTCAGCATGCTCGCCGTCGTCTCGCCGGGGCAGGACGCGTTCGCGAGCCGAAGCTTGCGTAGCGCCGCGTACTTCTCCGCGTAGCCGCTGAAGTTGGCCGCGTTCAGGTAGTCCGAAGGAGGTGTGACGGCGCCGGGGCGGTAACCGAACGCGACGGAATCGCCGAGCGCGAGGTACCGGCCGTGATAGGCGGTCGCCTCCGCGGGCGCCGTCAGCAGGGTGCTCACCGCGACGGCTACCGCCGCGCCGGCCAGGAATCGGCGGAAAGTCCTGTGCCTGAACCGCATGTCCGGATCCCCTTCCCCGCACCGTCGCGTGGCCGAAACCGATTGTGCCCCAGGCACCCCGGTTCCGGCCACGCTTTCGGGCGTCAGAAGCCGATCGTCGACGGCGGTTTCGGTCCGGCGATCCGGGCCTGCGGAGTGCCCGGCTCGACCGCGGCGCAGTGCGTGCCCTTGGCCGGGAGCTTGCCGCTGATCAGGTAGTCGTCGGTCGCCTTGGTCACGCACTGGCTGTTCTTGAAGTACGCGCCGTGGCCCCAGCCGTCGTAGGTGAGCAGCGTGCTGCCGCTCTGCCGGGCCGCCGCCTGCGACCACGCGTACGGCGTCGCCGGGTCGTGGCGGCTGCTCACCATCAGCAGCGGCGGTGCGCCGTGCACCTGGAGCGGGTGCTGCGGGTTGCTGGTCCGGTTCGGCCAGCCGATGCAGCCGGTGACCGCCGCCCAGCCCAGCGAGTTGATCTTGACGTCCGGCGCGAGCGCCGCGGCCGCCCGGCGGTAGGTCTCCAGTTCGGCGAAGTTGTGCACCGGCAGGCGCCAGTCGTCGCAGAAGACGCTCTGGAAGACGTTGTTGACCGGGGTGTCCGCGCTCAGCTGCGCCGAAGTTCCGGTGCCGTCCGCGAAGGACTTGAACACCGACGCGAGCCGATCCCAGCTGGGGCCGTAGAAGCTGCCCTGGATGATCGAGGCGAGGGTCAGCGGCGTGACCGGCTCGCCGCTCCGCGGGTCCTTCAGTTCGCCGCGCGCGGCTTTGTCCTGCAGGTCACGTGTCACCTTGGAGACGTCCTGGCCGTGCAGCGCGCAGCTCGGCGTCCGGTCGCACCAGGCGGTGAACTCGCGGAACTCCGCCTGCACCGACTGGGTTTCGCTGTTGAGGAAGTCCCACGCGGTGAACTGGGAGTGGTCCATGTTGCTGTCGAGCACGAGCGCGCGGACCTTGTCCGGGAACTGCTCGGCGTACTGCTGGCCCATCAGCGTGCCGTACGAAACGCCGTAGTAGGTCAGCTTCCGTTCGCCGAGCGCGACGCGGATGGCGTCCATGTCCCGCGCGACGCTCTTGGTGTCGCCGAAGTGGGCCAGCGGCCCGGTGATCCGGTCGCAGCTCTCGCCGAGTTTCCGGTTGTACGCCGCGAGCTGCTCGAACTCGGCCTGGTTGCGCGGCACCTCCGGGTGATCGGCGATGAGTTCGTCGAGCCCGCACTGGATCGGGGTGCTATCCCCGACGCCACGCGGGTCGAAGCCGACGGTGTCGAACCGCTTGGTGATCTCGGCCGACAGCGTCCAGCCGGCCTTGACCTCACCCGCGCCCGGCCCGCCGGGGCCGCCCGGGTCCATCAGGATCGAGCCGATCCGGGCCTGCGGGTCCGTCGCCTTGCGCCGGGCGAGCGCGATGGTCGTGGTGCCCCGGTCCGGGTGGGCCCAGTCGATCGGCACGGTGACCGTGCCGCAGTCGACGCCGGGCGCGTCGGCGCACGGCTGCCAGTTGACGGACTCCGCGGCCGACGCGGGCGCCGCCGTCAGCAGGCTGCCCAATACCGCCGTTGCCGCCGCGGCCGTCAGCAGCCGCTTGTGTACCCCCAGCATCGCCAGCCCTTCCCCGCACCGACAGTGGTTGACCGGCTCCAGCAAATCACCATTCCGGTGATCCCGCCAGGTTCCCAGGTGAATCACGCCCTGACGTCCACTGTGGACGAACGTTCCGCCCGCCGGAGCCACGGGGTGGCCACCGAGCCGAGCGCGCACACCGCGCCCAGCACGCCGGAGGCCCAGCCGAACCCGGTCGCCGGGTCCACGGTGCGGCCGCGGGACAGCAGCCGGCCGGCCACGAGCGCGAACACCGTCGTGGCCAGTCCCATCGGCGCGAGCATGACACCGGCGTCCGCCTGCTGCCGGCCCTTCTCGCGCAGCCAGTCACCGTCCACAGTGGTCACAATGTCGATGCCGCGGCCCTCGACGCCCTTCGCGAAGCCGTCCTGGCGCTCCTTGGCCGGGGTGGATCCGGCGAGCCGCGGATCTCGGCTGAAAGTGCCGGGTTCAGCGGGTCGAGCTGCCGCGGACGATGAGCTGCGCCGACAGCGTCGTCGTGGTCGCCGGGCGGGCACCACGCTCGCCGATGCGGTCGAGCAGCAGGCGGGCCGCCAGCTGGCCCATCGCGTGGGCCGGCTGGGCGACGACCGTCAACGCCGGCGAGATCAGCGTCGCCCACGGCGCTTCGTCGAACGACACGATCCCGACGTCGCGACCCGACCGCAGGCCCCGTTCGGCCATGGCCCGCAGGACGCCCACCGACATCGGGCTGCTGGACACCAGGAGCGCGTCCGGTGGCTCGGGATCCGTCAGCAGCCGTGTCGCGGCCTCGTGGCCGCCGATGTCCCGGAATTCGCAGCGGTGCACCAGGTTCGCGAAGTATTTCCGGCCCGCCGTGCGCAGTCCGTCGCGGTAACCGTCGAGCCGATCGTCGGCCGTGGTGATGCCCGGCGGGCCGGCGACGCAGCCGATCCGTTCGTAGCCCTGTGCGGCCAGGTGCAGCACGGCTTCGCACGCCGCGGCGCGGGAGTTCACGAGAACCGCGTCGCAGTCCGCCGAGCCGAGCCGCCGGTCGACGGTCACGATGGGCGTCCGGTGCGCGGTCAGCGGCCGGACGTCACTGTCGCCGGTGGTCGGCGACAGAATCACGCCCGCGAGCCGCTCCTGCGCCGCGACCTCGACGTACCGGTGCTCCTTGGCGGCGTTCTCGTCGGAGTTGCACAGCATCACCGAGAAGCCGGCGGCCTGCGCCGTGTCCTCGGCCCCGCGCGCGATCGCGGTGAAGAAGGGGTTCTCGACGTCGGAGATGATCAGCGCCAGTACCGCGGTCTCGCGGCGGCGCAGGCTGCGCGCCAGGCCGTTCGGCGTGTAGCCGAGTTCGGTCACCGCCCTGGCCACGCGTTCGGCCAGCACGGGGTCCACGGTGGACTTGCCGTTGAGTGCTCTCGACACGGTCGCGGTCGAGACCCCGGCCAGCGCCGCCACATCCGAGATCGTCGCCACCCGCGTCCTCGTTCACTTGAGTCGTCGACCGTGCTTCCGGAACACCATAGCGTGTCGGTAATCGATTTCCCGCGATTTGCCCTGACCGATGGGTGCTGCTATGCATGAGTAATGCATGAAACGCGGCTGGCGAACCTGCTCGGCGCGGCGGTGCTGAACCTGTCCGACCGGATGACGGGCGCCGCCGCGGCGGCGGCCGGAGTCAGCCTGAGCGGCACCGCCGCGCTCGTCACGCTCACCGAGTTCCCCGGGCTCGGCGGCACCGAGCTGGCCCACCGGATCGGGCTCAGCCAGCCGGCCTGTGCCCGCATGCTCGACCAGCTCGAGGCTCGCGGCCTCGTGCGGCGGCAGGACAAGACCGGCCGCGCGGTCGCCGTCGTGCTCACGCGGGCCGGGCGGGCCGCCGCGGCCCGTTCCCTCCGGGCGCGCCAGGACGTGCTGGTCGGCGCCCTGCGGACGGTGCCGGACCGGTCCGCGCTCGAACCGCTGCTGGAGCAGCTGCTGCGCGGCCTCCACGCCGACGTCCGCTCGGGCGACCTGATGTGCCGGCTCTGCGATCGCGCCGGCTGCGTCGCGCGAGAACGGATCTGTCCGGTCGGGCAGGCCCAACGCGAACTCGGGAGGTCATGATGGGCAACGTCCTCGCGCTCGTTTCGGCCCTCTGCTTCGGGGTCACGCACTTCGTCAGCGGGGTGGTGTCCCGCCGGGCGCCGGGCATGACCGTGTCGCTGTACGCCCAGGTCGCCGGCACGGTGGTGACCGTCCCGTTCGCCGCGTTCGCCGGCTCCGGCACGCCCACCGCGGCGGCGCTCGGCTGGGGCGCGCTGTCCGGCGCGGGCACCGGGGTGGGCGTCGCGTTCCTCTACCGCGCGCTGGGCAAGGGGCCGATGAGCCTGGTCGTGCCCGCGAGCGACGTCGCCGCGGTGGTCCTTCCGGTCCTCTTCGGACTCCTCCTGTTGGGGCAACGGCTTTCGCCCGCCGCGCTGGCCGGCGTCTGCTGCGCGGTCCCGGCGCTCTGGCTGGTCTCCCGCTCGCGGGGGGCGGGCCGGACGGCGGCGGGCATCCCGGACGCCTTCGTCGCCGGCCTCGGCTTCGCCGCGCAGTTCGTCGCGCTGTCGCGGATCCCGGCCGAGGCGGGGTTCTGGCCGGTGGTGCTCAGCCGCGCGGTGTCCGTCGTCGCCATCGCGGGCCTGGTCGCGGCGACGCGGGCGCCGTGGCGGCTGCCGCCCCGGCTGTTCGGGCCGTCCGCGTTCGCCGGAGCGTGCGGCAGCGCGGCGATCGTGCTCTACCTGCTCGCCGCGCAGCACCAGCTGCTCGCGATCGCGACGGTGCTCGCCGCGCTCTACCCCGTGGTGCCGGTGGTGCTGGCGCTGGTCTTCCTGCGCGAACGGCTGAGCCGGACGCAGGTGGCCGGGCTGCTCGGCGCGGGTGCGGCGATCGCGCTCCTGTCACTGGGCTGATCAGCACTCGGCTGATCAGCCCTAGGCTGATCAGCGCAGCCGGACGGCGGCGCCGCGCCACCGGCGTCCGGCGGCCATTTCCCGGTAGTGCTCCAGTGCCGTCACGGACTCGATGGCCTGCTCGAAGGTGGGCAACGCGCGCATGTTGGCCACCAGCGTCATGTCCTTGCGCGCGATCTCGACGAAGCACACCTCGACGCCGGACCGTTCGGCGTGCTCGGCCACCTGACCCTGCCAGGTGGGGAGATCGTATTCGTCGCCGAGCCATTCGTGCAGGTAGACGCACCACTTGCCGCGCGACAGCTCGCCCGCGATGGCTTCGAGCCCGACCAGGTACGGCTCCGTCACGCGGTCGGCCATGACCGTTCCCCGGAACACCAAGGCACTGCTTCCCTCCTGCACTCCGGCGGCGACCCATACCAGCCGGAAAGCGCTATCTCGGCAGGGCCTTCCCCAGTCCCGCCGAGCAGCACGAACCCCGACGACCGATGATCGAGCACCTGGGGCGTCGCCAACATACCGGCGGAATTGACCGGTAGCAACCGTTCAGAGGACGGCGACGGTCGCGGAGAAAGCGCGTGCACCATTCGCGTGCGAATGCACGTGCCGATCAAGAAAGCGGTTTCCCTGAAACTTTCATCGCAGGTGCGTGCGCAGCAGGTTGGGGGAACCGCCGAAGTACGCGCCGTCGGTGACGTACAGGTCGTCACCGCGGACGGCGACCGACGTCGGATTGGCCAGACCGTCCGATGTGGACAGAATGGTCCTGGTGCCGTCGCGGCCGACCGTGACGACCCGGTTCTCCTGGTTGATCGCCGCGACGACGGTGCCGCCGTGGAAGGCGAAGTCGTCGACCGGCCCGAGGTCCGTCGCGACGACCCGGCCGGGTGCGCCGGTGAGCGGGAACCGGACCAGCGTGCCGCGGTCCAGGTTGGACACCCAGACCGCGCCGTCGTGGACCTTGACGCCGTTGGCGCCGAAGCCGCTCACCGGGGCGAGCAGCTCACCGGTCGCGAAGGCGGTGACCCGTCCGCTGCGGGGCGAGACGCGCCAGACCGCCGAACCGAACGAGTCGGCGACGAAGAGGTCGCCGGAGAACGGGTCGCGGGCGACGCCGTTCTGGAAGCCGGACGGCGGGAGCGCGGCCACCTTGACCGGCGCCGCACCCGGCCGTACCCGGTAGAGGCCGGTCGCCGCGGTGCCGGTCGAAACGGCGACGTACAGGTCGCCGCCGGGGGCCCGCACGATGCCGCCGAGGAACAGCTTCCGGTGCACCACCGGAACGTCGCCGTCGGCGGGCGCCGGAATCCTGGCGAGGATGCTCACCTGGCCGCCGGGCGTGACCTGGCCGATCTCACCGGTCCAGGCGAAGGTCAGGTCGGCCGAGCCGTCCGGCTCCAGGGCGATGTTCTCCGGCTGCTGCCCGGCGGCGAGGTCGAGAGGAACGATCCTCGGCGCCGCCTGTGCGGGCGCGGCGGGGAGGGCGAAGACGGCGGCCGCGGCCAGCGCGACGCCGATCTGCTTGATGCGCAAAAGGAACTCCGTCTTGGTCGGGAACGGCGAAATGAACCCCAGATCGCCGTGCCTTCGACGGTAGGCCCGGTGGGCCCCCGGTCACCAATAGCTCAGGTTGGGGTGGCCATCGGAAACCTGATCACAGGTCGCGGGCGAAGCAGCGCGACACCGGTTCGCCGACGTAGGGCCCGTAGGCCTCGGTCGGTTCGTAGCCTTCTCGCTGGTAGAAGCGGATCGCGTCCGGCTGCCCGGCGCCGGTCTCCAGCAGCAGCCGGGTGACGCCGAGGCCGCGCGCGTGCTCTTCCAGCGCGCGCAGCAGGGCGGCCGCGACGCCGGTGCCGCGGGCCGCCGGCTCGACGTACATGCGCTTGATCTCGCCCGAACCCGGGCCGAGCGGCCGGAGTCCCCCGCAGCCGACGGCGGTGCCGGACCCGTCCCGTGCCACGAGGAACACCGCGACGGTCTCGGCGGTCGGGAGCGCGCCGGGCTCGTGGTCGTCGGTGCCGTAGCGGGCGTCGAGCTCGGTGCGCTGGGCCGCGCGCAGCCGGACGGCGGCGGGATCGTCCCAGCTCACGGCCGTGATCTCGATCGTGCGGTGGTCGGTGGCCACGGGCACTCCTTTCCGTAACAAGCGTTACCGTAGCAGCTGTTACGCTTCCCGGGAAGGAGGCGTGATGCCGAAGCAGCGTGATGTGCGGGCGCAGCGGGACCTGCTGTCGAACGCGACCTGGCAGGTGCTCGCCGGCAGCGGCCTGCCGGGGCTGACCTTGCGGGCGGTCGCCGAGCGCGCCGGTTGCACGACCGGCCTGGTGATGCACGCGTTCCCGACCAAGAAGGCACTGCTGCTGCACGCGCGCGACCTGCTCTACGAGCGCACCGCCGTCCGGGCCGACGCCGCCGAAGCCGCGAGCCGCGACGCTTTCGGCGCCCTGGAGGCGGTGCTCGGCCAGGCGATCGACCTGCCGCACGGCCACCACGAGGAGTCCCGGGTCTGGGTCGGGTTCCTGGCCGCGGCACTGGCCGACGACGACCTCGCCGAACGCCACCGCGCGGCGAACCACTCGTTCCTGGCCCGGATCCGGCGGCTGGTCGCGGCGTGTCGTCCGGACTGGCCGGACGAGCGGCTCGAACTGACGACCAAGAGCCTGGTGGCGTTGGTCGAAGGCATGAACGTCCTGGCCGCGGCCGACCCGGTGGCCTACCCGGAGCGGCTGCAGCAGGAGGCGCTGGCCGCCGCGTTGGCGGAGGTCACGCCGCCGGGCCGAAGCGGCGGCGGTAGGCGCTCGGGCTGAGGCCGGTGTGGCGGCGCAGCTGCAGCCGCAGGTTCGCCGCCGTGCCGAAACCACTGATCTCAGCCACCCGGTCGAGGCGCAGTTCGCCGCGTTCGATCAGGCGGCAGGCCAGCGTCACGCGTTCCGTCGTCAGCCACGCCAGCGGCGTCGTGCCGAGTTCCGCGCGGAACCTCCGGTGCAGCGTCGCCGGGCTGGTCGCGGCGCGCGCGGCGAGGCCGGCGACGGTCAGCGGGGTGTCCAGCCGCTCGAGCGCCCACGCGAGGACCGGCGCGAGCGACGTGTCCGGCACCGTGGGCACCGGGCGGGCGATGAACTGCCGCTGGCCGCCGTCGCGATGCCCGGTGAACACCAGCCGGCGGCTCACGGCGTTGACGACTTCGGCGCCGTGGTCCCGCCGGATGAGGTGCAGCCCGAGGTCGAGGGCGGCCGCGCTGCCCGCCGAGGTGAGCACGTCGCCCTCGTCGACGAACAGCACGTCGGGTTCCCAGCGGACCCGCGGAAACCGCTTGGCGAACTCCGCGACCCACTGCCAGTGCGTGGTCGCCCGCCGGCCGTCGAGCACGCCCGCCTCGGCGAGCGCGAACGCGCCGGTGCAGAAGCTGACCAACCGCGCGCCGCGGCCGGCGGCCCGCCGGATCGCGGCGGTGACGGCGGGCGTGGTCGGCACCCGCGTGTTCGGCCGGGCGGGCACGATCAGCGTGTCGGCGGCGTCCGCGGCTTCGATGCCGGCCACCGCGGAGAGGGTGAACATGCCGAGGTTCATCCGCACCGACGGCGTCGCCGCGCAAAGCGTGAAGTCGTACCAGGGCCCCTCGAGTTCCGGTCGCCGCAGCCCGAACAGCTCGGTGGCGACCCCCATCTCGAAGGGGTTCGACTCCTCGGTGACGATGGCGACCACCCGGTGCGAGAATTCTTGCGGCATGTGCGATTCCTAGCACTCGCGCCGGCGAAACACCAGGTCGATGCTGGAACGCATGAACCCGATCGACCTGACCGAAGTCCTGGCGAGCTTCGACGCCGCCTGGAGCCCGCGGATCGTCACCCGCGTCAACGACTACGACATCCGCCTCGCCCGGTTCGACGGCGAGCACGTCTGGCACGTCCACGACGACACCGACGAGTTCTTCCTGGTCCTGGACGGGGAGATCGAGATCGGTCTGCGCGATCCGGCGGAGCGGGTGGTGACGCTGTCGCGCGGGCAGGTGTTCGTCGTGCCGAAGGGCACCTTCCACAAGCCGTCGTCCAAGGAGGGCGCGAGCGTGCTGCTGGTGGAACCGGCGGGGACGCTTTCGGTCGGCGACGCGCACGACGAAGTGCCGGACCACGTCGACGTCACGACCGGTCACCTGGTCTAGCTTCGGGGAATGGTGACTGTCGTACCCGTGGACCAGGCGTCCTGGGCGGACCTGCAGGCGATCTTCGGCGAGCGCGGGGATCCGGCGCGCTGCCGGTGCCAGTACTTCAAGGACACCCCTGCCGAGTGGCGGTCGGGGACCGCGGAGGAGCGCGCCGAGCGGCTCCGGGAGCAGACTTCCGATCAGGCGACCGGGCTCGTCGCCTTCCTCGACGGCGAGCCCGCCGGCTGGTGCGCGGTCGAGCCGCGCACCGCCTACCGGCGCCTTCTCGGCAGCCGGCTGGTCTGGGCCGGCCGCGACGAGGACCCGGCGGACGACGGCGTCTGGGCCGTGACGTGTTTCGTCACCCGCAAGGGCTTCCGGCGCCGCGGGGTGAGCACCGCGTTGGCGAAGGCGGCCGCGGACTTCGCCCGCGATCGCGGCGCCCGGGCGGTCGAGGGTTACCCGATGGTGGTCGAACCGGGGCAGAAGCTCGCCTGGCCCGGCGAACTCTTCGTCGGCACGGCCGGGGTCTTCGCCGCGGCGGGGTTCACCGAGGTCAGCCGTCCGACCGCGCGGCGGGCGGTCATGCGGCTGACCTGCTGAGTCTCTTTCCCGAACGGCGTACTCTCGGCGGCATGAAACGGACGTCGTTCGCGCAGTGGCCGTGCTCGATCGCGCGCACCATGGATCTGCTTGGCGACTGGTGGACCCCGCTGGTGCTGCGTGACGCCTTCTACGGCGTGCGCCGCTTCGGCGAGTTCCAGCAGGCGCTCGGCATCGCGCGCAACACCCTCGCCGACCGGCTCAAGCGGCTGGTCGACGAGGGGTTGCTGGAGAAGGTGGCCTACCAGACCGAGCCGGTGCGCTACGACTACGTGCTCACCGAGAAGGGCCGCGACTTCTACCCGGTGCTGCTCGCCATGACGCGCTGGGGCGACAAGTGGCTCGCCACGGAGGCCGGTCCGCCGATCACCGTGCACCACCTCGCCTGCGGCCACGAGACGCACGCCGAGATCGCCTGCGCCCGGTGTGGGGAGCCGATGACACCGGACGACACGCGGATGCGCCGCGGCCCCGGCTTCCCGCCCCGGCTGGCGCAGCGCCCGGACGTCGAGGAGCGCTTCGCCCGGCAGGAGTGACGTTGACAGGGTAGGTCTATCTACGCAACTATCGTGGTCAGAACCCTCTTCGAGAGGAGCGCGACCACGATGGAGTGGACCGGGGCGAGATACGCCGACCTGCCGACCGCCGAGGTCTCGACGTGGATCGACGCCGCGCCCGAGGACGTCTGGCCGGTCGTTTCGGACATCTCGCTGATGCCCGAGATGAGCGCGGAACTGCAGTCCGTCGAGTGGTGCGAAGCCGGCCGCAAGTTCGTCGGCCGCAGCAAGCACGACGCCTTCGGCGAGTGGGAGACGACGTCGTACGTCGTCGAGTGCGAGGCGCCGCGCGTGTTCGCCTGGGCCGTGCAGGACCCGGACCGGCCGAGCGCGGTCTGGAAGTTCACCCTCGAGCCCGAGAACGGCGGCACCCGCCTGAGCCAGTGGATGCGGATGGGGCCCGGCCGGTCCGGGTTGTCGTTCGCCATCGACCGGATGCCGGAGAAGGAGCAGAAGATCGTCTTCGTCCGCATGCGCGAGTTCGAAGCCGCGATGGCGGGCACGGTCGCCGCGATCAAGGACCGGATCGAGCGCCGATGAGGACCGCCACCACGGTCGAGTTCTCCCAGGACTCACGCACGACGCTGGACTTCGTGCTGGAGGCGGAGAAGCTCGGCCTCGACGTCTGCTGGGTCGCCGAAGCCTGGGGCTCGGACGCGCCGTCCGCGCTCGGCTACCTCGCCGCCCGCACCGACCGGATCCGGCTCGGCTCCGGGATCATCCAGCTCGGCACGCGCACGCCGGTCGCGATCGCGCAGGCCGCGTTGACGCTGGCCGATCTGTCCGGCGGCCGGTTCTCCCTGGGGTTGGGCCCGTCCGGGCCGCAGGTGATCGAGGGCCTGCACGGCGTTCCGTTCGCGAAGCCGCTGACGCGGATGCGGGAAACCGTCGAGATCATCCGCCAGGCTTTCGCGGGGGAGAAGATTTCGTTCTCCGGCAAGGCGTTCGACGTGCCCCTGCCCGGCGAGGCCCGTCCGATGCGGCTGTCGACCGCGCCGAACCCGGACATCCCGATCTACTTCGCGACGCTGTCGCCGAAGCTGCTGGAGCTCACCGGCGAGGTCGCGGACGGCTGGCTCGGCACCAGCTTCGTCCCCGAAGGCGCCGACGCGTACTTCAGCCACCTCGACGCCGGGCTCGCGAAGTCGGGGCGGACGCGGAAGGACATCGACGTCTGCCAGGGCGCCGAAGTCGCCTTCGCGGACAACGAAGACGAACTGCGCGTCCTGGTGGGCAGCCGCAAGAAGGAGCTCGCCTTCAGCCTCGGCGGGATGGGCTCGGCCACCACGAACTTCTACAACAACGCCTACAGCCGTCAGGGCTGGGCCGACGTCGCGGCCGAGGTCCGCGAGCGCTGGCAGGCCGGCGACCGCGACGGCGCGGCCGCGCTCGTCACCGACGAGATGGTGCTCGGCACGACGTTGATCGGCACCGAGGAGATGGTGCGCGAACGGCTGCGCGTCTGGCGCGACACCGGGATCGACACCGTCCGGCTGTACCCGGCCGGCGAAACGCTCGAAGCGCGCCTCACGACTTTGGGGCGCGCCCTCGACCTGTTGTGAAGGGAACGCCATGGGCGAGTGGCAGCGCACCGCGTGCAGCCTCTGCTACCTCAACTGCGGGCTGGAAGTGCGGCTCGAGGGGCGGCAGATCACCCGGGTCCGCGGTGACAAGGCGCATCCGCGCTCGGGCGGCTATCTCTGCCAGAAGGCGCAGCGGCTGACCTGGTACGGCGACCACGAAGACCGGCTGACGACGCCGCTGCGCCGTCGGCCCGACGGCACGCACGAGCCGATCGGCTGGGACACCGCGCTCACCGAGATCGCCGGGAAACTGCGCGCGATCCGGGACGCCGACACCGAAGCCGGCCGGCCCGGCTCGTTCGCCTACGTCGGCGGCGGTGGCCAGGGCAACCACTCCGGCGGCGCGTACGGCGCGTCGCTGCTGAAGTGGATGAACTCGACGCGCCACTTCAACGCGCTGTCGCAGGAGAAGACCGGCGACTTCTGGGTCAACGGGCAGCTGTTCGGCTCGACGACCGTGCACACCGCCGAGGACGTCGAACACTGCGACCTGCTGGTCGTGCTCGGCTGCAACCCCTGGCAGGCCCACGGGTTCACCAACGCCCGCCACACGCTCAACACGATCAAGAACGACCCCGCGCGCAAGCTGATCGTGATCGACCCGCGGCGCACCGAAACCGCGGAGATCGCCGACCTGCACCTCCCGCTGCGCCCGGGCACCGACGCCTACCTGCTGGGCGCGATGCTGGCGCTGATCTTGGCGCGCGGCGGCGAGGACGCGGACTTCCTGGCCGCCCGTGCCGAAGGGTTCGACGAGGTCGCCGCGGTGCTGGCGAAAGTCCCGGTGGACGCCTGGATCGCGCACACCGGAGTGTCCCGTGTGGACGTCGAGCGGGCGGTCGACTTCATTTTGGCGGCGAGCGCGATGACCGTGCGCGTCGAGCTGGGCATCCAGCAGGGCCGGCACTCGACGCTCAACAGCTACCTCGAAAAGCTGCTCTACCTGCTCACCGGGCACTTCGGCCGCCGCGGCACGAACAACCTGCACTCGTGGCTGCTGCCGCTGTGGGGGTCGACGACCGGGCAGCGCTCCGAGGTCACCGGGTTCGAGTACATCGGTGGCCTGCTGCCGGCGAACACCCTGGCGGAGGAGATCCTCACCGACCATCCGAACCGGGTCCGCGCGGTCTGGGTGGAGTCGTCGAACCCGGCGAACACCTTCGCGGGCACGCGGGACGTCGAACGGGCGCTGCGGGCGGCCGAGCTGTCGGTGGTCGTCGACGTCGCCTTCACCGAAACGGCCGCACTGGCGGACTACGTGCTGCCCGCGGCGTCCCAGCACGAGAAGTGGGAGTTCACGCTCTTCACTTTCGAGTGGCCCACGAACTACTTCCAGCTGCGGCGGCCGTTGCTGGACCCGCTGCCGGGCACGCTCGTCGAGGCCGAGATCTACACGAGGCTGTTCGACGCGCTCGGCGTGCTGCCCGCGTCCGACGTCCTCGCTTCGCTGGCCGCCGGCCCGCGTGCGGAGCTGCGGTCCGGGATCGCGGCGCTGGTCCAGGCGATGCCGGAGCGGGCGGCGATCCTGCCGGTGCTGCTCTACCGCACGCTGGGCGCGTCACTTCCCGACGGCGCGGCGTCGATCGCGCCGCTGTGGGTGGGGTGTCACCGGGCGGCGAAGTCGATGACCGTGCCGGTGCAGCGCGCGCTGGGCAGCGACGCCACCGGGTCGCGGCTCGGGGAGGAGCTGTTCTCGCGGATTCTGGCCGGTCCGACACCGTTCTCGGCCCACGAGCAGGACGAGGTGTGGAGCCTGCTGCGCCGCTCGCGAGTCCGGCTGGCGGTGCCGGAACTGCTCGACTGGCTGGTTTCCCTGGACCCGGCCGCCGAACGTCCCGATCCGGCGTTCCCGTTCTCCCTGCTCAACGGGCAGCGCCGGGCGCACAACGCGAACCAGATCCTGCGCGACCCGCGCTGGCGCCGCACCGATCCGGACGGCGCCCTGCGCGCGCGTCCCGAAGAGCTCGCTTCGATCGGCGCCGCGCCGGGTGACTGGGTCGCCGTCGTGACGCCGGCCGGGCGGGTGGTCGTCCGCGCCGAGGCGGACCCCGGGCTCCGGCCGGGCCAGCTCGCCCTGCCGCACGGCTACGGCATGGCGCACCCGGACGCCGGCGGCCGCCGGGTCGTCAGCGGCCCGCGGATCAACCTGCTGACGGACGCGCTGGACCGCGACCCGATCGCGGGCACCCCGCACCACAAGGACGTCCCGGCGCGCCTGGAACCCGCGACGGAGGACGAGCGGGCGCGGGCGGAGGCGGACAGCGCGCGCGTGCGCGAGGCCGTCGCAAGTGGACGGTCATAGCGTTTCGCCGGGTTTATAGTGGGACGCCTACCGAAGGGTGCCCATGCGCAAGATCGTCTCGAACCTGTTCATCTCGCTCGACGGCGTGGTCGAAGCGCCCGACAAGTGGTCATTGCGGTACTGGAACGACGAAATCGGTCAGGCCGTCGGCAGCGGAATGGCGGCGGCCGACGCGATGCTGCTCGGGCGCGTCACCTACGAAGGGTTCGCCGAGGCATGGCCCGGCCGGACCGTCGAGGACGACGAAGGCGCCGCGTTCATGAACAACGCGCGCAAGTACGTGCTGTCGTCGACGTTGTCGGAGGTCACCTGGAACAACTCGACGCTGCTGACCGGCGACCCGGCCGAGGCCGTCCGGGCCCTGAAGGCCGAGCCCGGTGGCGACATCATGACGAGCGGCAGCACCACGGCGGTGCGCTGGCTGCTGGCCGAAGGCCTGGTCGACGAGCTGAACCTGCTGCTGTACCCGATCGTCGTGGGCCACGGGAAGCGCCTGTTCCCCGAGGAGGGCGCTAGTTTCCCGCTGGTGCTCAAGAAGTCCGCCACGTTCGGCAACGGTGTCGTCCAGCTGACCTACGTGCCGGCGTGATCACGCCGTCGTACACTAGCGCTTGAATCCCTTCGGGTCAGCGAGATAGCGGTCCAGGTCGGGATCTTCGTGCTGCTCGAGAAACCTGTCCTCGACCTCCCACCCCGGTCCCAGCTCGGCGCGCAGCCGGGCCAGCACGGCCCGGACGTCGGCGTTGAACCGCGCGCACCGCGCTTCCCGCCACGGTCCCGGATCCGGCGGGTAGTCCCAGTTCATCGACTCGTCGTACTGCGCCGCGAGGCCGTCCAGCTCCGCGCGCAGCGAAGGGCTGATCGGCAGCCGGTCCAGGTCGGCCGGACCTTCGGCCCCCGTCCACAGCACCGTGCCCGAACCCGCGTCGAAGAAGAACCGCAGCTCAGTTGACCTGCCTTGACTGCCCTTTCCAGTACGGCTCCCGGAGCTTGAACTTCTGGATCTTGCCCGTGGCCGTCCGGGGAAGCTCATCCAGGAACTCTATCCGCTTCGGGCACTTGTACCCCGCCAGATACTCCCGGCAGTGCTGGATCAGCTCGTCGGCCGTGACGTCCGCTTCCACCACGACCAGCGCCGTCACCAGCTCTCCCCACTTCTCGTCCGGGATGCCGATCACCGCGACCTCCCGCACCGCCGGGTGCGAGTTCAGCGCGTCCTCCACCTCGATCGACGACACGTTCTCGCCGCCCGAGATGATCACGTCCTTCTTGCGGTCGGCGATCGTCAGGTATCCCTCGGAGAACGAACCGCCGTCGCCGGTGTGGAACCAGTTGCCCTCCTGCACCCGCTCGGTCTCCGCGGGGTTCTCCCAATAGCCGTCGAGGTTGTGGTTCGACCGCGCGAGCACCTCGCCGTCGGTGTCGACGGCGATCCGGACGCCCAGCGCCGGCGTGCCCGCGCGGCCCAGCAGGCGGGCCTGCTCGTGCGGGTCGAGGTCCGCCCATTCGCTGCGCATCCGGTTGACCGTCAGCAGCGGCGCGGTCTCGGTGAGTCCGTAGATCTGGATGAACTCCCAGCCCAGTTCGGCCCGGACCCGCTCGATCGTGCGCGTCGGCGGCGGCGCGCCGGCCACGACGATCCGGACGCGGTCGCGGCCGGGGATCTCGCCGTCCCAGGTCGCCGCGCCGTCCAACGCCGCCGTGACCACCGCGGGCGCCGCGCAGAGGATGGTCACGCCGTGGTCGGCGATGCGCCGCAGGATCTCGGTGCCGTCCACCTTCCGCAGCACGATGTGCCGCCCGCCGAGCCCCGTCACCGCGTACGGCATCCCCCAGCCGTTGCAGTGGAACATCGGCAGCGTGTGCAGCAGGACGTCGTTGTCGGTCAACGTCGTGTGCAGGCCGAACACGGCCGCGTTCAGCCAGATGTTGCGGTGGGTGAGCTGCACGCCCTTCGGCCGCGCGGTCGTGCCCGAGGTGTAGTTGATGGTCGCCGTCGCCGACTCGTCGCCGTCCCACGGGCGCGGCGACCCGTCGCCGCCCCAGATCGCCTCGTCGTCGCGGCCGAGCACGAAGACGTGCTTCGCCGTCACCGTGTCGAGGAGGTGCTCCAGCTCCGGGTCGACGATCAGCACCTCCGCGCCGGAGTGCTCGACGATGTACTCGACCTCGGCCGGGGCGAGCCGGAAGTTCACCGGCACCAGGATCCGGCCCCAGGCGGACACGCCGAAGAACGACACGAGCAGGCGCGCGGAGTTGTGCGACACCATCGCGACGCGCCCGCCGGGTGGCACGCCCAGCGCGTCGAGGTTGGCGGCCTGCGCGCGAGCCCGGCGCGCCACCTCGCGGTAGGTGAGCGAACCCCAGCTCGGCGCGGGCTGGTTCGGCTCGTCGACCACCGCCACGCGGTCCGGGTACACCGTTTCCGCACGATCGAGGAAGTCCAGGACACTCAGATCGAAGAACACGCGCCTTCCCTTCGTCGTCCCCGACCTGATGATGACGGTTCGCAGGTGCTCTCACCAGTCCGATGTGGTTCGCTGGAGCACGATGGACTTCGACACGGTGGCCGGCGAGCTCTACGGGGGTGACCTCGCGGAGTTCGTCAGCGCGCGCAACGCGGCGGCGAAGGCCGCGAAGGCCGAGGGGAACGCCGAGCTCGCGGCCCGGATCCGCGACCTGCGGAAGCCGACCACGGCGGCGGCGATCGTCAACCGCCTGGCCAGGGACGATCCGGACGAGCTGCGCGAGCTGGCGGAGCTGGGTGACGAGCTGCGGGACGCGCACACCCGGCTGGCCGGTGACGACCTGCGGGCGCTGACCCGGCGCCGCGGCGAACTGGTCCGGCGAATCGTCCACGAGCTGCCCTCGATGAGCGACACCGTTTCCCGCGAGGTGGAGGCGACCCTGGAAGCCGTCGCGGCCGATCCGGGCGCGGCGGCGCTCGCGCTCGCCGGCCGGCTGACCTCGGTGGCGCACCAGGACGCCGACCAGTGGTTCACCCTCGCCGCGAGCGTCCCGCCGTCGACCGGCAAGCGGCCGGCGAAGCTGGTGGACAAGGCCGAGCCGGCGAAGCCGAAGCGCGACCACCGGCGCGAAGAAGAGGAGCGGGCGAAGGCCCGCGCGGAACGCGAACGCCTGCGCAAGCAAGCCGCCGAACTGGCCAAGGAGCGCGCGGTGGCCGAGCGCGACCTGGTGCGCACCGAACGCGCGGCCGAGCAGGCGAACGCCCGCGTAGAAGACCTGCGCGCCCGCCTCGCCGAGGCCGAGGAACGCGCCGAGCGCGCGACGGCGGAGTTCGAGAAGGCCAAGGAGACCTACGAACAAGCCGACGCGGCCGCCGTCGAAGCGGAGAAAGCCGCCGACGCCGCCCGCTGAATCCTGTGCTACTGTGCGGATGCGCCCCGGATGGGCCTACGCACGGAGGTAGTGGCTACTCAGCCCCCTTGAGATCGACACGTCGGTGTCTCTCGCATTCACTTTCCCATTCCCAGGCGGAAGTGTGCCCTCCTCCGTGTCGGCTCACGGCCTCCGGTGATCACTTCATCGGAAAGGACCACAGAGCTTGATCCTGCTCACCACCACCGGCGCCCGTACGGGCCGGCAGCACCGGGTTACCTTGGGAGTCTTGGACATCGACGGCCGTCTGGTCGTCGTCGCGTCGGCGATGGGCTCGCCTAAGCACCCCGCGTGGTACCACAACATCCGCCACAACCCTTTGGTCACCGTGGAAACGGAAGACGAGACGTTCGAGGCGATGGCCGCGATCGCGCCCGACCGCGACGCGTTGTTCGCCAAGATCGTCGAGCGGGAGCCGGGGTTCGCGCAGTACCAGGCGCGAACGACCCGGATCCTGCCCGTCGTCGAGCTGCACCGGCTCGACCGCGTGCGCCGGATGGGCGACTGGCTCACCGAAGTGCACGACTGGATGCGCACCGAGCTGAAGGAACTGCGGGGCCGGCTGGACGCCGGTGGCTCCCTCGAGTTCCGCAGCCGGTGCCTGGGTTTCTGCACGGCGCTCACGCGGCACCACACCGGGGAAGACATGGCGATCTTCCCGCAGCTGGCCGCGCGGTTCCCGGCGCTCGCGCCCACGTTGACGAAACTGGGCGAGGAGCACGTCGTCGTCGCGCGGATGCAGGAGGAGATCCAGCGGCTCGTCGAAGAGGAAGGCGATCCGGCCAGGCTGCGCACGGAATTCGACCGGCTGGCGTCCTTGTTGGAGGGTCACTTCTCCTACGAGGAGCAGGCGGTGGTCAAGGCGCTGAACGCCCTGATGCCCGCACCCGACGTCGGCTGAGCACCGCGGGATCTCGGCGAGTCAACGCAGCCGCTGCTGGACCCGGCGTAGCTCGACGAAGGTGTCGAGGACCGCCGGGTCGGTTTCGGCCGCGCCCGGGCGCACCGACCGGTAGCCGTCGAGCAGCGCCTCCCGCAGTTCTTCCCGCTGCGGGAGGCGCGCGAGCCCGCTGATGGTGACCGCGAGGTCGTAGGCGTAGTGGCCGAACCCGCAGTCGTCGAAGTCGATCGCCCGCACCCGGCCCCGGTGGAACAGGTAGTTCTCCTGGTGCAGATCGCCGTGCACCAGCCCGAAGACGTCGGCGCCGCACCCCAGCTCGGCCCGCACGGCGCGGGCGCGGGCCACCGCGGCGCGGACCCGTTCGTCGCCGCCGGCCCGCGCCACCGCGCGGTCGACGACCGCCGGGGAGAAGCCGTCCACCTGCGAGCGGCCGAACTCGGTGAGGTCGTCGACCCGGCCGCGGTCGAGCCCGTTCATCCGCGCGCCGTGCAGGTGCAGGCGGGCGGTGAACTCGCCCACCGCGTACAGCTGCGGCGCGCTGAGCCGTTCGTCGACGAACCGGCCCTCGACCCAGTGGCAGAGCACGCAGGTGCGTGGTTCGGGCACCGCCGGGTCGGCGACCACGGTGGCCAGGTCCCGCCGGCGCGTCGGCACCGGTTGCGGGACGACGAGGTCGGTTTCGCGGCGCAGCGCGGCGAGCCAGGCCATCTCGGACCGCACCCGCGCGACGCCCGGCCCGTCCGGCCGCTGCACCCGCAGCACGTACCGGTGGCCGTCCGCGCCGTCGACGCGGAACGTCGTGTTGAGCCCGCGCGCCAGCGGCGTCAGCCGGGCCACCGGCACGTCGTAGGCGGTGAGGGCCGCTTCGGCGAGCCGGCGCAGGCGTCGTGTGCGGCCCGAGGGGTCGAGTTCGGCGAACGGCCGGTTGTTCGCCGCGAAGTCGGCCATCGCCCAGGTGCTCAGCTGATCGACCGTTCCGGCTCGCGGGCGTGTGAAACCAGCTCGATCGGTGGCGAGTGCCGGCCACCGCCCAGCCGCTCGACTCCGCGCAGCCCCTCGACCAGCCGCTCGACCTCGGTGTCCGGCCGCACCCCGAAGCGCATGAACTGGCTGGTCATGCCGATCTTGTTGCCGCACTGGCGGACCAGCAGGTGGTGTTCGGCGAGCAGGTAGTCGCACAGCTCGGCGCCGTCGACCGAGCCGGGCAGCTTGACGAGCAGGAAGTTCGCCTGCGACGGGAACACCGTCAGCTCCTGGAACTGGCCCAGCTGCGAGTTCATCATGAACCGGTCGAGCGCGAGCTTCTTCAGGCTGTCCTCGTACTCCGCGCGGCGCTCGGCGAGCATGAAGATCACGGTTTCGGCCAGCGAGTTCAGGTTCCACTTCGGCAGCGCGGCCGACAGCTTGCGCGTGAGCGCCGGGTTCGAAACCTGGTAGCCGAACCGGATCCCGTGCAGCCCGAAGTTCTTCCCGAGGCTCTTCAGCACGATGACGTTCGGCCGCACGACGGCTTCGGCGGCCACCGACGGGTTCATCTCGACCTCGACGAAGTCGATGAACGACTCGTCGATCACGACCAGGTCGAGATCCTCGAGGGCGTCCATGAACCGGATCACCTCGCGGCGCGGCAGATACCCGCCGTCGGGGTTGTTCGGGTTGCACAGCACCGCGACCCGCGAGCCGCGGCGCTTGATGAAGTCGATGTACTCGTCCACGCGCAGCTCGAAGTTGTTCGCCTCCTGCAGGAGGAACATGTCGACGCGCTTCCCGCTCTCCAGCGGCTGGTCGGTCCAGCGGCCGAACGTCGGGATCGGCACCGCGATGCTCGAGTCGATCAGCAACTGGTCGATCCAGGTGATCAGCTCGGTCGAGCCGTTGGCCAGCGAGATCGTCGACGGGTTGAGCCGCAGCACGCTCGCCAGCTGCGCGGTGATCGCGCCGGCGTCGCTCGGGTAGAACTTGAGGATGGTGCGGAGGTTCCGCTCCAGCTCGCCGAACATCTCGTCGGTCGGGAAGTACGGGTTGCAGGGAATGCAGAAGTCCGCGAGGTCGTCCGCGTGCTGGCCCATCGCCCTGACCACGGAGAAGAACGACGGGCTGTGGGCCGCGCTCTGCTGGAAAAGGCCTCTGGTCGTCATACCGTGCCGCACGCGTGGTCTCCGTCCGCCGTTTTACCGGCCCCTTGCCTTCCCACTCGGGATACGTACGAATCGGATGGCGGGTTCAATGCCGGACACCGCGTAGAGCCCGGTTCCGGCCAGCACCGCCGCTGCCAGCGCGGACACCGCCAGCACCGGTGCCGGGGCGGCGAACGGCGAGACGTCCGTGAACGACTCGATGCCGATCACGGCGGTCAGCACGGCGTCGGCGGCGACCGCGATCTTCACGACCAGCGTCCGGTGCGCTTCGGGCCACCGCGTGAGACGTAGCACCCAGGCCAGCGCGGGCAGCACGAGGATCGCGTGCATCGCCACCGCGTGCAGCGGCTTGAGCGCGCCCGCGGTCGTGTAGGCCAGCTGTGGGTCGCCGCCGCGGGCCGCCACCACGCCGCGGCCGATCATCACCGCGCCGGTCGCCAGCGCGATCAGCAGCACGACCAGGCCCGCCCGCACGGCCAGGCGCAGGCTCGGCGCGTCCGGGCCGGGCTCCACGAGCGCGGCGGCCGTGAAGCCGACGACGGTCAGGATGATCACGCCGCCACCCGCGGCGAGCGTCATCGAGACCACGTTGTCGAACGCCGTCTCGAAGTTGAAGTGCGACGGCACTCCGCGCCAGGCCTGCATGCTGACCAGCACGACCTCGACGACGCTCGCCGCGGTGAACGCGCCGAGCAGGACGGTGCGCCACCGGAGGCGGAGGGTGAGGAACGATGTCGCCCAGGCGACCGACGCCAGCGTCAGCCCGAACGACAGGCCGAAAGTGACGGCCTTGCGCATCGACAGCGGTCCCAGCCACGAACCGCCGGTGGCGATGAGCACGATCGCGTGCCCGGCGCCGCTGAGGAACAGTGCCGCGCCGACGGCGTAGGCGACGCGCTCGGCTCGCCTGCCGTCCTGCCAGATCCAGGTCAGTGCGTTCATGCCCCGAGTCTCGCCCGCGGACGGCGCTCACCGCGTCGGCCCGGCGTCGACACCGCGGCGTACGCCGACGTACGTACGGCAATCACGGAGAAGTCGAGAAAGCGGGGCGTAAAGAATTCGCCAAAATCCTTGACTCGGATATTGCCGAAAATGGTGCCCGGCGACACTCGCCAGGAGGATGCGGTGCGGCCTTCGAAGTCCTACCATCGAGCCATGTACATAGCATTGCTGACCTACACAGCGCCCGAAACAGAAGTCGACTACGCGCTACCGGACCATTCGGACTGGGTGCGCAAACAATTCACGAAGGGCATCTTTCTCGTTTCCGGAAAGTGCGCCGGCGCGGCGAACCAGGTGATCCTGACCCGCTCGGTGCTGCGCGGCAAGCTCGACGCCGTGCTCGCCAGCGATCCGTTCGTGGTCCGGCGGCTCGCCCGCTACGACGTCATCGAGTTCACCGCCACGCGCACCGCGCAGGAACTGCTGGCGATCAACGAGGCCATCGCCTCCTGAGGAGTCCGTCCACGGCCGGGTGGCCCGGCGACGTTGCCCCGCCACCTGCCGGCGAAGAACGCTCATCCGCTGGTCCGCGCCGCGCTCGCCTATGATCGCGACGCACGGATGTCCAGCAGGGAGAGTGCGATGAAGACCCCCGACCTCGTTTTCCGGGGCCGCCGGTTGAGCAGTGACCGCGCGCTGGTGCTGGCCGCGGTCCCGGCGCTCCCGTCGGCTCGGGACGTCGTCCGGGCCGCCGCCGCCGACGGCGCCGACCTCGTGAGTTTCGCCGGAACCGGCGTCGAACCCCTGGTCGCGTGGACGCGCGAAACTTTTCCCGGCCTCGTCGTCGGAGTGGACACCGCGGATCCCGCGGTGGCCGCGGCCGGTTGCGAAGCGGGGGCCGACCTGATCCTCGCCCGGGCGGACCTCGCCGAGGTCGCGGCGCGGTTCGGTGCCGGTTACGCCGGCCCTTCGGTGCCCGGCGCGGCCGGCTTGCCGGTCGACGGCGTCGTCCTGGACGCGGGGGTGCTGCGGACGGCGCCGTCGCTGCCGGAGGACGTGCCGGTGCTGGTCGAGGTGGCCGGAGACGGGACGCCCGCCGGTCTCGCGCTGGCGGCGCTCGCGGCGTCGGCCGGGGCGGCGATCATCCGGACCACGCACGTGCGCGAGACGCGGCACGTGGCGGAGATGGCCGCGAGCATCGCGGGCGTCCGCCCGCCGGCGAAGGCGGTCCGATGGGAGTGATCCGGCAGATCTGGCCGGTCGAGCGCGGCCTCGACGACCACGACCTCGAGCAGCTCTACAGCTACCCGGCGGACCCCCGGTGGCTCGCGGTGAACTTCGTGTCCAGCACGGACGGCGCGATCACGGTCGAGGGCCGGTCGGCGGCCTTGTCGACCCCGGCCGACCGGATCGTCTACCGCCTCGGCAACGACCTGGCCGACGTCGTCCTGGTCGGCGCGGGCACGGCGATGGCGGAGGGTTTCGAGGGCCTCCGCCCCGACGAGCGCACGGCCGACCGGCGGCGCCGGTTCGGGCTGGCCCCGATCGCCCCGGTCGCGGTGGTGACGACGGGGCGTTCGCTGCCCCCGGACGCCCCGGTGATCACGAAGGCGGCGGTCCCGACGATCGTCTTCACGTGCGCGGTGGCCCCCTTGTCGTTGCGCGACGCGTGGGCGGCGAACGGCGCTCGGGTCTTCGTCGTCGGCGAGCAAGAGGTGTCGGCCGAGCTGGTGGTCGCGACGCTGGTGGCCGAGGGGCTGGGCCGCATCGATTGTGAAGGCGGGCCACGGTTGTTCGGCTCGTTGATCGAGGCCGGGGTGATCGACGAGTTCCGCCTCACGGTGGCGCCGTTCCTGGTCGCGGGAACCGCGACCCGGGCGGCGGTGGGCGGGGCGGTCGATCCGGCCGAGCTGGAGCTGGCTTCGGTGCTTACGGACGGGGCCAGTGTGTTGCTGAGGTATCTGAGCCGGCGGTAGATCCGGTTCTTGTCGGTGGCTTCCGGTAGCGTGGAAATCGAGGGCTGCTCCGGCCGGTCCGCCGCCGTTTCCCTTGCCCCGCAACGGAAATCGCGCATCACCGAGTCCCGCGGGGTTTCACCCGATTCAGCGATGATCTTCGCACGTGTGTTCGGTAGCGTTCGTGGTGTGACTACTTCGACTCTTTCCCTGGCCGGTCACCGAAGACCGGCTCCGCACCCCCGATCAGAGCAACCGCCGGAAATGCTGCGGCAGCTCCAGTTTCCGAGCCTCGGCCACCGTCAGCCAGGCGAAGTCGTCGTGCTCGGCGGGGTTGAGCACGACCTCGCCGAGGCCGTCTTCCGAGGCCTGGTAAACGAAAGCGTGGATCCGCAGCGCCCGCCCCGCGACGTCCGGCCACGAGTCGCGGGACACCTCTTCCGTGACGCGGACCGTCAAACCGGTCTCTTCGGCCACTTCACGGACTGCCGTGGCCTCGAACGGTTCGCCCGGCTCGACCGTCCCGCCGGGCAGTTCCCACCGGCCGGCGAGGAACACCCCGGGCGCGCGGCGGAGGAACAGCACCCGGTCGCCACGGGCGATCCAGCAGTAGGCCAGGTGCTTGTGCGCGATTTCCGTCATGCGCGCGATTCTCGCTCAGTTGGTCTTCGACGTCGGCAGGTGGGCGCCCAGGTACCCGACGTACACCGTGCCCGTGCGGTCCGTGTCGTCGAGGAAGTGCAGGCGCGGCGCCGGCGACTTGAAGCGCTCCAAGGCGATGTGGGCGCCGAAGTAGTCGCGGCCCGCCGGGTTCGTCCGGGGGTCGACGCGAAACGTGCGGGCCTGGCGGAGCCGTTCGTTCGTGGTCACCGTGTCCGACTCGGCCAGGGCGATGATGTTGGCGCTGATCAGCGAACCCGGCTGGCCGGTGCGGGCGAACGCGAGCACGTCCGACAGTTCGGGCCCCGGGTCCTGGCCCGCGCCGAGCAAGGACGTCCGCGCGTCGGCGTACGCGTCCAGGGTGCGGAGCGCGTCCCACGCCTTCCGGCGCCAAGCGGCGGCTTTCGGGTGGTGGTCGAGGATCGCGGCCGGCCCCGGTTCGGCCGTGATCGCGAGGTGCTTGAGCGACGCCGTCGCGGCGCCGATCAGCTCGGCGAAGCTGGGGAACTCCTCCGGCGGGCGCTCGGCGTCGGCGATTTCGTCGTCCGCGCCGTGGTGGCGGGCGAGCCTGCCCGCCAGCAGCCCGTTGACCCGCCTGAGCTCGTCGCGCTCGGCCTCCGTCTCCTCGAAGGCGCGCGCGTAGTCGTCCACCTCCTCCTGCAGGTGCGCGAGCTGCTTCCGCAGGTACACGACGTCGGTCGCGGACACGTCCTCGAGCCGCCGGCGGAGCACCTTCACTTCGCCGGCGTGGCGATCCCGCTCCTCGGCGTGGGCTTTCGACTTCTTCCGCAGGATCGTGATCACGCCCCGCGCTTCGGCCAGTTCGCGTTGGGCGCGGCCGAGTTTCTCGGCCAGTTCGGCGTCGGGCTCCCGCTTCGGCGAGGCGAACGGATCCGTCTCGTACCAGGTTCGCACGCTGGGCACCTCCGCCCACTCTTCGGGCAACGGCGTCCGGCCGCGCGTCTGGATGAGCCGCGTGATCGCGCCTTCGAGTGCTTCGCCGGACACCGGGCTGCCGGTTTCGACGAAGTCCGGGAGCTGGTCGCAGGGCGGCACGTACAGCCGCGCGCCCTGGGGCATCGCGCATCCGAGGGGCAGATGCCGGTTGAGGGTGCGGCGAAAGCGGTCGTCGACGTCGAAGACGTTGACCAGGCCCGGCCAGCCCTCCACCGGCACCGTCGGCGGCTCGGTGAGCACCAGCACCGCCGACGTCCGCCACGGCGCCACCAGTGCCTCGCCCAGCAGGTCGGCGACGCGGTCGCATTCCTTGCGGGACCAGCCGCGCATCGCCAGCACCGGCGTTTCGATCGGGATTTCGTCGCTGCCGCTCGCGCCGAGCTCCTCCAGCCCGATCCGCTGCGCCGGCGCTTCGTGGCAGCTGCGCCACGGCCGCGTGCACGCCGCGGTCAGCAACCACGCCACCCGGTCCTCGCCGGCGTGGTAGCACAGCGAAAGCAATACCTGAACGGAGTAGCGGCCCCTGCCGCCCGCCCACGCGAACTTCAGATCGCACCGGCGCGACCCGCCGTCGTCGGACGAGCCGAGATCCGTGACCGTGTAGTCGTCGTGCTGCCGCTGGCGCGTGATCAGCCTGCTGCGCAACGCATCCAGAGGGCGTTTCCCCTCGGTGGGGACCAGTCCGTGGTGCCAGATCCGGTGCGCCCCCACAGGACTCAACTCCGTTCGCCGGGAACAGGACCGCAGCCGAACATAGCGGATCCTGTGACCGTTCGAACGCGGGCCGTCACCTCACGCGCTCGTCCACAAGCAGAACGGGTGCCCGGCCGGGTCGAAGCACACGCGGACGTCGTCCTGCGGCTGGAAGTCCGCGAGCGTGGCGCCGGCGGCGGTCGCGACCGCCGTCGCCGCCGCCAGGTCGTCGACCTCGATGTCGAGGTGCAGCTGCATCTGCTGAGCACCCTCGACTGGCGGCCACGCCGGCGGGACGTGCCCGGTTTCCAGCTGGAACGACAACCCGGCGCTGCCGTCGTCCGGGCGCAGCGTCACCCACTCCGGTTCGTCGGTGCGGATCGGCCAGCCGAGCAGCTTCGAGTAGAACTCGGCGAGCGCACGGGGTTCCGGCGTGCCGAGCACGGTGGAGGTCAACTTCATGAACCGGTGGTACCCGCTCGGCGGGATCTCTACCGGGGTGGGACGGTCCCGGTGTCGAAGTAACCGACCGGCGGGCCGACGTGCCGCCACGACGTCGTCGCGAACACCGCGGCACCCGACAGCGCGAGCAACACGGTGACGACGGCGAGCGTGGCGCCGATCCGGCCCTGACCGGGCCGGGTGCGCGCTCCGGCGCAAAGGCCGAAGACCAGGGCCAGCACGCTGATCGGCAGCAACGCGAACCACAGCGCGCCGAGGACGAGCACGAACGCCTGCGCGACCCAGGAGTGCGCCCACGCCGACACGACCTGCGGCCGGACGATCAGCCACGCCGCCCAGGTCGCGACCGCGAGTGTGAGGCCGGCCGCGCCGATCGCGAGCGACGCGATCGCCAGGCCACGAGCGGGCCGCGTGGTTTCCGCACTCTCGGAGTCGAGCTCGGCTGCCCCCATACTGGGAACATCAGGCCCGGACGCCTTGGCGTTACTAACCCGGCCAAAAGCAGGCCGACCCCCGCGCGGCACGCAAACGATCGGCTCAGTAGGTGGAATTCAGTACGTGGAATATCGCGCCGCCGCACGGGTTGACTCCTCGCGCAGGCGTAGAAATCACTGAGGGAGCCGCCATGTCGTCCGAGCACATCCAGGGGACCGTCGCCGACGGGTTCGAATCCGTCCGTGCGGAGTTCGCCGCCGTCGCGGCCGGCGAAGGCGGTGACTACGCCGCCCAGCTCGTCGCGCACGTCGACGGTGAACGCGTCGTCGACCTGTGGACCGGCCCCGAAATCACCGGCGACTCGCTGACCGGTGTCTTCTCCTCGACCAAGGGGGCGGCGCACCTGGTGGTCGCGCTGCTCGTCCAGGACGGCGTGCTCGACCTCGACCAACGGGTCAGCCACTACTGGCCGGAGTTCGGCGCGGCGGGCAAGGACCGGCTGACCCTGCGGGACCTGCTCGCGCACCGCGCCGGTCTCGTCGGCGCCGACGACGGGTTCACGGCCGAAGAGCTCGCCGACGACCGCGTCATCGCCGAGCGGCTCGCCCCGCAGCGGCCGTACTGGCGGCCCGGCACCGCGTTCGGCTACCACGCGCTGGTGATCGGCGCCCTGACCGGCGAGGTCGTCCGCCGCGTGACCGGCCGGAGCATCCAGGAGCACTACGAGGAGCGCGTCCGGAAGCCGTTCGACCTGGACTTCTACCTGGGGTTGCCGGAGGAGCTGGAGCCGCGGTTCCTGACCACGCAGCCGATGCTGCCGACGCCGGAGCAGCAGGCCCAGCTGGAGGCGAACGCGACCGGGCCGGCCAGCCTCACCGGGATCGCCTTCGACCGCAACCACCCGAAGGCCCCCGAGCTCTGGGAGCTGCCGAATCTCAGGCTGGTCCGGCAGCTGAGCCCGGCTTCGGTCGGCGGCGTCGCGTCGGCGCGCGGGCTGGCCGGGATGTACGCGGCGGCGATCAGCGGCCCCGAGCCGCTGCTGCGCCCGGAGACCGCGGCGGAGTTCGCGCAGATCCACTCGATCGGCGACGACCTCGCCACGCGCCTGCGCAATGCGTTCGGCCTCGGTTTCGCGATCGTGTCGGACGACTACCCCGTGCTGGGCCAAGGCGCGTTCGGGCACAGCGGAGCGGCCGGGTCGCAGGCATTCGCCGACCCGCGCAGCGGCCTCGCGTACGGCTACAACCGCCGCCGGTTCGCCTTCCCGGGCGGAGCGGCACCGGAGAACGTCCGGCTGGTCCGCGCGCTCCACACGGCGGCAACGGCCTAGCCGTCCACAAAGGACGCTCCTGGCCGGGTGGTCCGAACCGCCCGGCCGGGAGCGCCGCCGTGCCGAAAAGGTCACGGTCGGTACGCGGGGTAACACGTGACCCCGGACGGTCTGGCGGCCGTTCGGACAGATGGTGGCATGCACGTCCGCAGGAGACGTCGTTACAGAGTTCACCCGTTAGGACGTTTCCGGCGGCAGATTCGGCCTGTTCACGCAGGTTGGACTGACTTTCAGTAGCTAAAACCTCCCGATCATTGCTCCGTTGTGGAACTATTGGGCCGTTCGCGGGGAGAGGGCCTCGCGAGGGGGACTCACTGTCACGGTCAGCGTCCCCATGCAGATCCCCAGGGGAGAGGAGATCGACCATGTCGACGCCCACGGAAACCAAGCCGGAAGAGACTCCGGAGCCGATCGAGAAGGCCGGCCCGGTGGTCCCGCACCCGGAGCCCGACGAGCACGGCTGGGTGCACATCGACCACGAAATCCCGAAGGGCGGCCCGATCATGACGCCGGACTGCGGGAACCCGTGCTACCAGGTGGTCAAGCCCTGACCTTCACCGATTCGTGATCGCCCGCCTGCCGATCTTCGCCTGGCAGGCGGGCTTCTTTCTGCGACTTGCTGTGATGTCATAGGAGTGTGCCTGTGACGAACCTGGACCCGACCGAAGTCATCGAGACGGTCCGTGCCCTTCAGCGACAAGCCGCTGAAGGATCGTGCCTGAAGCACTACCGGGAGGGAGTCCGGCTGCTGCGGCGCGGTATGACGATGCTGGACTCGATCCATCCGGTGGCCGCGCAATACCGCACCGACTGGCTGGTCACCCGGATCCGGCTGGCCAGCCTCATGGCGGCACTGTCCTCGGAGATCAGTGGTGACCTCGCCGCGGGCTTGGCGGGGCTCGACGATGTCCGGCTGCTCATCAGCGCGGTACCGGACCTCGTCCTCCAAGCCGAACTCAACGGGGCGCTCAACCACAACTACGCTGCCCGGTTGATGAGTGTCGGGCGGAACGAGGAAAGCCTGACCTCGTTCGACATCTCCGTCGAGCACCAGGAGTACCGGCTGGCGAACGGCCCGGCTGCCGAGACGAGGATGGGCGCGTTCGTGCAGACCCTGTCGTCGCGCGCGTGGGTGCAGATCCGCCTCGGCAACGTGCGCGGTGCTCAGGAAGACCTCAATCGTTCGCTCGAGCTCGCCGAGAAGTACGAACTGCGCAGGGTAGCCGCCGACATGCGGCGCACCATGGGCATGCTCGCGCTGCGGACCGGCGATGTTCCCGAAGCTCTCCGGCTGTACGAGGTGGCCGAGCGGAGCTACCGTGCGTTGGACTTGGAGGTTCCGCAGGGACTGCGGTTCGAACAGGCGGAAGCGTTGCTGGCGGCCGGGCTCGCCGAAGAAGCCGGCGCTCACCTCGACGAGGTACTGCCGAAGCTGGTCGCCGAACAGAGCATCACCCGTGAGGTGGCGCGAGCGGAGCTGTACCGCGCCTCGGCGGCATTGATGACCGACGAGGTCGAACTCGCGCGGCAGATGGCAGACTCCGCGCGCCGCAAGATGCTGCGGGTCGGCTGCCAGACGTGCGTCGCCAACGCCACCTTGGCCGGTTTGCAGGCCGATACCCGTGACGCCCTGTGCTCGGGCGACGTTCCCGGCGCTCTGCCGACACGGGCGCTCCGGCTCGCCGCCAAGATGCCGGCTCCCCAGTTGGCCGAGCAGGCCGCCATCGCCCGGATGCTCGCCGTCCGGCTCGATATCCGGCGCGGGAACCTCAAGCGCGCCGTCGAAACCCTCCGCAAGGTCCCCCGCCCCGGGCAGCTGACCCCCATCGACTACCGGATGCTTCGCCGTCTCTGCCGGGCCGAGCTCGCCGTCGCTCGGGGGAACCGGGTCAAGGCGCTCACCGAGATCCGGTCCGGGCTCTCCGAACTGGATGCCGTGCGGGACCGGATGGGTGGTCTCGACCTTGTTTCCGGGACCGCGCTCCACGGCCAGGAGCTCGCCGACCTCGCCGTGAAGCTCGTGCTGGACCGCAGCGACGCGCGGCGCCTGTTCGTCTGGCTGGAGCGGACGCGCGCCCAGACCTACCGCTACGAACCGCTGTCCGCCGGGACCGATCCCGAGCTCGCCGCGCGCGTCGCCGAGGTGCGGGGGCTTGGCCAGGCCATCCAGGAGGCCCAGCACGACGGGCACCCGATCGCCGGCCTGCGCGCCAAGTACAACGAACGGCTGCGGGAAGCCCAGCGCCTCGGCTGGCACACCGGACGGTGGGGCCGGCCGCGGCCGCTGGCCGGGCTCGGTGAGGTCGTCGCGCGGCTCGGCGAACGCGCCCTGGTCAGCTTCGCCGCTTCCGGCGACGAGCTCGTCGCCGTCGTCGTCGCCGGGGGCGAGTGCCGGCTCGTGCGGCTCGGGTCGGCCGAATCCGCCGCCGAGTCGGCGCGAGTGCTGAACGTCGACCTCGACGCGCTCGCGCCGGACAACCTGCCGGAGCGGCTGGCCGAGGTCGTCATGGCGTCCGCGCGCAAGCAGGCCGACAAGCTCGACGCGCAGCTGATCCGCCCGCTGGCCGAGGTGTTCGGCGACCGGGAGCTGATCATCGTCCCCACCGGGCCGCTCTACGCCGTGCCGTGGGGCGTGCTGCCGGGCCTGCGGGGGCGCCCCACCGTCGTCGCGCCGTCGGCGACCGCGTGGCTCGCCGCCGAGCTGACGAAGTCGTCGCGCGCCCGCAAGATCCTGCTCGTCCGCGGGCCGGGGCTGGCCGGCGCCCGCGGCGAGCTGGAGAAGCTGACCACGCACTACCGCACCGCGACGACGATGACCGGCGCCAAGGCCACGGTGAAGTCCGTGCTGCGCGCGATGGACGGCGCGAAGCTCGCGCACTTCGCCGCGCACGGCGCGCACGAGCCGGAAAACGCGCTCTTCTCCCGGCTCGAGCTGGCCGACGGCGCCCTGTTCGGCCACGAGATGGCCGGGCTGCGGCAGCCGCCGCGGCAGGTCGTCTTCGCCGCGTGCGAGCTGGCGCTGAACCGGATCCGGCCGGGCGACGAGGCACTCGGGTTCGCCAGCGCGCTGCTGGCCAGCGGCTCGCGGACGGTGATCGCGCCGCTGTCCCGCGTCGGCGACCTGGCATCGGCGGCCGCGATGGACGACTACTACCGCGCGCTGGCCGTCCGGGACAGGCCGGCGCTGGCGCTGGCCGACGCGATCGCCGTCGACCCGTTCCGCCGCCCGTTCGTCTGCCTCGGCGCCGGTTAGGACGGCTCCGGATCCGAGAATTCGCTCCGGGGGGAAGGCAATCCCGCCCTGTGCTGCCCCGGTGGCGCTGAACCGGTCCGGTAGTCGCCCAGTAGGGTGGCGCCTCGGGCGCGGTTCCTCCAGGTGACGCCGACAGGGTGGAGGTCTTTCGATGGCACGCACGGGCGGTGAGGGCGAGCTCCCCTCGGTCGCCGAACTGGTGAACCTTTCGCAGACGAAGCCGCTGGTGATCCGGGGCGAACTCGACGCGAAGCTCGCCAGGGAAGCGGCCGCCGAATCCGCGCCCGCTCCGGACCTCTTGGCTGTGCTCGACGCCGAACTGGCGGCCGCCGAACCTGATGACCGCCCGCGGGAAGCCCCGCCCGCGGACCGGTCCCGCCGCGCGCGCCCGTACGTCTTCGCCGCGGTCGCGGTCGTCGCGCTCGGGCTGGCCGCGGTCGTGCTGTTCCAGCCGCAGCGGATCGGCGGAACGGCCGTCCCGCCGCCCGGGGCGCTCGCCCCGGCCCCGGCCCCGCCCCCGGCCCCGCCGCCGACCTCGAGCGACGAGGTCGAGACGATGAGCGCCTCGGCGGCCCCGCCCCCGGCCACCGCCGAGGTCCAGGACTCCGCGGTCCGGACCACGAGCGCGCCGGCCGCCGCGGGGCGCAAACCCGCGTCCCCCACGCCGACGTCGACGCCGGGACAGCCGGACGACCAGTGGCGTGCGTACGTGAGCTCGGTGATCAGCTCGTGGCAGCACGGCCACGGCGGCCGGAACCGCTGATCGGCGGTGCGCAGCCGCCGACATGCCGAAGTACTGAAACGCGCTACCCCCGGTGGGACCGGTTTCGCGACCGGTGCCGCTAGGGTGATCGTCTGGCCATGGCAGCCGAACGGGAGACACCGGTGACCGCCGCGCACGACTCGACGTGGGAGCCTGGCACCCGCTTGCGAGTGCTGCTGATCGAAGACGACGACGGCGACGCGTTGCTGGTCGAGGAGATGCTGGCGGACACGGCCGTGCCGGTCACGCTGGAACGCGTCGTAACGCTGGCCGCCGCGCTGGCCGGTCCGCTCACCGCCGACTGCGTCGTGCTCGACCTGCAGCTGCCCGACGCCATCGGGCTCGGCGGGCTGACCAAGCTCGGCCAGCACGCCCCCGGCGTCGCGGTGGTCGTCCTGACCGGGCAGCACGACCAGGCCACCGGCGTCGCCGCGGTCGCCGCCGGCGCGCAGGACTACCTCGTCAAGGACCAGGTGGACGGGCCGCTGCTCGTGAAGGCGCTGCGCTTCGCCCGCGAACGCAAGCGTGCCGAGCAGGTCGAGCAGCAGTTCCTGCAGCAGCAGCTGCTCGCCAGGGAGAACGCGCGGCTCGAACGCGGCCTGCTGCCCAGCCCGCTGCTGCGCGACCCGCACCTCGACCTGGCCTCGCGGTACCGGCCCGGCCGCAACGGTTCCCTGCTGGGCGGCGACTTCTACGACGCGATCGAGCTCGGCGACGGCACGGTCCAGATGATGATCGGCGACGTCTGCGGCCACGGCCCGGACGAGGCCGCGCTCGGCGTCGCGCTGCGGATCGCGTGGCGCGCGCTCGTGATGGCCGGCCTGCCGATGTCCGACGTGCTGACCATGGTCGAGCGGGTGCTGGTGCACGAGCGGATCGAGCCGCTGTTCGCCACCGTCTGCATGGTCGTCGTCGCGCCGGACCGAAGATCCCTGCGCCTGTCGCTGGCCGGGCACCTCCCGCCGCTGCTGCTCACCCCCGGCGACGGGCACCTGCTCTCCGGCGAACGCCTCGGCGTCCCGCTCGGCGTCGTCGAAGGCGCCAAGTGGGACGCCCTCGACGTTCCGCTGGACCCGGGGTGGTCGCTGCTGCTGTACACCGACGGCGTGTTCGAAGGCCGCGTCGGCGCCGGATCCGAGCGGCTGGGCCACGAACGGATGGCCGCTCTCATGCTCGAGATCCGGCACGAGACCGGCGCCGACGGCCGGGCCCTGCTCGACGAGCTGATCACCCGCGCCGAACGGCTCAACTCCGGCCCGCTCGACGACGACGTCGCCCTCGCCCTGCTCAGCCACGACCCGAGGAGCACGGCCCGATGAGCGCTGACGCACGCGGCTGGTCGATCGGCCGCTGGCTGACCGTGATCGCGATCGCCGCGGCCGTGCTGCTGCTCGCCGTGCTGGTCAGCGGGGGGATCACGCTGAACAACCTCACTGGTGCCCGCAACCGCCTGCTCGACGTGATCGGGCCCCAGCGGCTCGGTGCCATCCAGCTGGAAACCGCGCTGCTGAACCAGGAAAGCGGCGTCCGCGGCTACCAGCTCGGCCGGCAGCCGGAGTTCCTCGCGCCCTACACCGACGGTGTCCGCTCGCAGGCCGACGCGGTCACGCAGCTGCGGAAGGCCGGCGCGGTGCCGGGCACCCAGATCGGCGACGACCTCGAGGCCGTGCTGCGGGCGGCCGCCACCTGGCAGGCCGCGGCCGCGCCCACCATCGCCCCCGGCGCGCCGCCGGTCACCCCGGCCGAGGTCGAACGCGGCCGGATGCTGTTCGACGCCGTGCGGGCGGCGCTCGACGCCCAGCTCGACCACCTCGCCGCGGTCCGCGACACCGGCCGCGCCGAACTGGACACGGCGGCGAGCTTCCTGAACGCGATGGCGGTGGCCGTCGCCGTGCTGGTCGTGCTGCTGTTCGTGGTGCTGTTCCTCGGCCTGCGGCAGGTCATCACCCGGCCGATCCTGCGCCTGGCCGGCCAGGTCCGGGAGGTCGCCGACCACGACGTCCACCGCCCGGTGCGGGGGAGCGGGCCGCGCGAGATCGCCCAGCTCGGCACCGACGTCGAGGCGATGCGGCAGCGCATCCTCGACGAGGTCGCCGAGCTCGAACAGGCGCACGCGCTCCTGGACCGGCGGACGCGCGAGCTGGAACGGTCCAACGCCGACCTGGAGCAGTTCGCCTACGTCGCTTCGCACGACCTTCAGGAGCCGCTGCGGAAGGTGGCGAGCTTCTGCCAGCTGCTCCAGCGGCGCTACCAGGGCCTGCTCGACGAGCGCGGCGAGCAGTACATCGAGTACGCCGTCGACGGCGCGAAGCGGATGCAGGGCCTGATCAACGACCTCCTGGCGTTCTCCCGGGTCGGGCGGCGGCCGGGCGAGCACGTCGTGGCCGACGCGGGTGTGCTGGTCGACGACGCGCTCGCGAACCTGGAGGTCGCGCTCTCGCTGAGCGGCGGCAAGGTCACCCGCGGCGACCTGCCCGAGGTGCGCGTCGAGCCGGCGCTGATGACGGCGGTGTTCCAGAACCTGATCGGCAACGCGCTGAAGTTCAAGGGCGAGACGCCGCCGGAGGTGCGGGTCACCGCGGAGCGCGACGGTGACGACTGGGTGTTTTCGGTGTCGGACAACGGGATCGGCATCGACGCCGAATACGCCGAACGCGTCTTCGCGTTGTTCCAGCGGCTGCACACGCGCAACGCGTACCCGGGCACCGGCATCGGCCTTGCCCTGTGCCGCCGGATCGTCGAGCACCACGGCGGCCGGATCTGGCTCGACACCGAGGCGACGGACACGACGTTCCGGTTCACCCTCCCGGCTCGCGAGGATAATGGGGACGTATGACGCAGGCGCCCGCCCCGATCGACATCCTGCTCGTCGAGGACGACCCCGGCGACGTGCTGATGACCCGGGAAGCTTTCGAGCACCACAAGATCCGCAACGCACTGTACGTCGCGAGCGACGGCGTCGAGGCGCTCGAATTCCTGAACCGCGAGGGGCGCTTCGGGGCGGCGCCGCGGCCGGGGCTGATCCTGCTCGACCTCAACCTGCCCCGTAAGGACGGCCGGGAGGTGCTCGGCGAGATCAAGCAGGACCCGCGGCTGCGCAGCATCCCCGTGGTCGTGCTGACGACGTCCGAAGCGGACGAGGACATCCTGCGCAGCTACGACCTGCACGCCAACGCCTACGTCACCAAGCCGGTCGACTTCGAGAGGTTCGTCGAGGTGGTCCGGAAGATCGACGACTTCTGGGTCAAGGTGGTGCAGCTTCCGCACCGGTAGCCGTTTGGCGGTGAGTCGGGCACGATAGGGGGTCGTGACGCCTTCATCGAAGGACCTTCCCGCCGCCGAGCTGGCGGTGACGCTGGACTGGCGGGGCAGAGCCGCGGTGTTGCGCGTGGCTGGGGAGATCGACCTGCTCAGCGCGCCGGAGTTCGAGGACGTCGTCGGCGAGGTGCTGGCCGACGGGCCGGAGACGCTGGTGGTCGACCTGCGCGACGTGACGTTCTTCTGCTCGGCGGGCCTGCAGGTGCTCGCGCTCGCCCACCGCCGGCTGGCCGAGCGCTCGCTGCGGGTGGTGAGCGATTCCCCGGTGACGTCGGGGCCGCTGAAGACCACCGGACTGGACACGTGGATCGGCATCCACCCGACGGTCGACGAAGCGCTCAAGTGAGGCGGGCCCCGATGCAGGAATCCGCCGCCTCGTTCCGCCGTCACGGCGTGCCCGCGGCACCGGAGGCCATCCGCCGGCTCCGCCACGACCTGACGGCATGGGTCCTGGCCGCCGGCGTCGACGAGGACCGGACCGGCGACATCGTGCTGGCGAGCTACGAAGCGCTGGCGAACGTGGCCGACCACGCTTACCGGAGTTCAGGGCCGGGGGTGGTCGACCTCGACGCGTCGGCTTCTCCGGGCCGGATCGAGGTCGTGATCACGGACCACGGCCGGTGGCGGACACCGGTGCCCGATCCACGGCCGGTCTCCGTGCGGGGCCGGGGTTTGCTGCTGCTGCGGGCGAGTGCCGACCAGGCCGACATCTCGTCCGGGGAGACGGGGACCGTGGTGACGTTGGCTTGGGATCTGGAGCCGGTCCGCCCCTGACCCGGACTGAAGCGCCCCAATGTGGCGTTGGTTGCGTCCAACGCACCCAATGTGGCGTTCGGTGCGTCCAACGCACCCAACGCCACATTGGGGCGTTCGGGACCCACTAGCCCTGGACCACCGCTCCGGTCTTGGGGTCGAGGGCGACTCGCTTCGCCTGCGGCCGCCAGAAGTCGAACATGCCGTTCGTGTCCGCGCGGCTCGACCGGTTGGCCGGGATCGTTGCCGGTAGCGGCTTTGATCGTCGTGTCACGGGAACTGAAAGTGCCGGCCAAAACCATTTCCGCGGTGTCAGCGGAACCGGATCACCGTGATTCCGGCGAGCACGAAGAAAACGAGAATGACCAAGGTGCCGGTTTGTCCGCCGGAAGATCGGGTGACGATCTGGTCGACGGCGCCGGTGAGTCGCACTCCGCATTCGGCGACGACGGTGTGCCGTCCCGCCTCGATGCGGGTGAATTCGACCGGCGCGGTGAACGCGCCGGTGCTGTCGGTGTAGGCGGTGCCGACCTCGGCGCCTTCGGACATCAGCGTCACCGTCCGGCTCGGCAGGCAGCCCTTGCCCGACGCCGACAGCGTGTCGCCGGGCTGGATGCTCGGCCGGTCGAGCACCAGCTCGCCGGGCTTCGGCTCGGTGGTCGTGGTCGTCGGCGTGCCGGGCGTGGCCGGCTGGGTGGACGTCGGCGGCGTGGTCGTGGTCGGCGGCGGGGTGGTCGTGGTGCTCGGCGGGGTCGTGGTGGTGCCGGGCCTCGTCGGGCGCGTGGTCGTGGCCGGTGGGGGCGGGGTGGTCGGCACGGGTCGCGGGGGCGTGGTGGTCGGTGTGCCGGTCACGGTGAAGGTGGCGCTTCCGGTGAGCGGGCCCCCGGTTCGTGCGTTCGTGCAGCTTCCGGTGACCGCGTAGCCGCCTGGTTTGAGGCCGCTCGGCACGGTCGCGTTCACCGTGCCACTCAGCACCTGCGGAGAAGCGGCCGCGGAGCCGATCTGCGTCCCGGTCATCGTGAAAATCACGTTGCCTTTGCAGGGGTAGAAATTCCAGGAAATAGTGAAGGAACTCCCGGCGACTCCGCTCGACGGTTTCAAACCAACTACAGATGTGTAAGGTGATTGTGCGTTGGCGTTACCCGCGAACGCGAGCAGCAGCAACGTTCCGGCCACGGCGCCGAAAAACAACCGAACGACGAATCGCATTGGGACGTCCTCCCCGGTGTGTGCTCGCTGTAGCATTCCGGACCAGTCGGATAACGCAAGTAGGGGATGCCCAATGGGACGTGTCATCGCGGCGGGGGTTGCGTTGGGCTTGTGCGCGGTGCTGCTCGGCGCACCACCCGCGTCGGCGCTCTCGTCAACAGCGCTCTCGGCAACGGCGCTCTCTTCAACGACGCTCTCTTCAACGACACAGTCCGGTTCGCTCGGCCTGCAGGTGTCGATCGACCAGCGCCCGATCGACGGCGCCACGGTCCCGATCGACCCGGCGAACCAGGTCGAGCTGCTGGTCGTGGCCACCAACCCGGGCACCGCGCCGGTGAAGGTCCGCAGCGTGCGGCTCTCCGGCGTCGCCCTCGCGCTCACCTTCTTCGCCTACGACACGACGGCGCCGTTCGAGGTGCCGGCCCGGGGCACCGTCACCCGGACGTTCGTCCTCGATCTCGGCGACCTGGCCGGGCAGGCGACCGGGCTGCTGCCGTCGTCGGTCGAGCTGCTCGACGCCCAGCGCGCCACGCTCGGCGAGGCGACGACGGTCGCCGACGTCCGCGGCTCCTTCTGGTCGGTGTACGGCGTCTTCGGCCTGGCGATGCTCGTGCTCACGGTCCTCGCCTGGCTGACCGCGCTGCTCGCGCTGGCCCGGCACCGGCTGGCGCCCAATCGCTGGCGCCGCGGCCTGCGCTTCCTGCCCGCCGGGTTCGGCACCGGCTTGGTCGCGGTGATCAGCCTGTCGGTGCTGCGGCTGGTCCCGCCGGAGCCGGCGATCGAAATCCCGGTGGTGCTCGGCGCCGCGGCGATCGCGTTCCTGCTCGGCTACCTGACCCCGCACCCGGCGCCACCCGCCACGCCCGCCGAGGACGGCTCCACCGTCCGGCTCCCGGTCCCGTCCACACGGGAATTCCCCCGATGAGCGCACCGGCCGAGCTGGTCGCCGCCCTGCCGCAGTACGACATCGGGGCCGAGATCGGCGAAGGCGGCATGGGCGTCGTGTTCGCCGGCACGCACCGGACGCTGGGTCGCAGCGTCGCGATCAAGCAGCTGCCGTGGGACGTGCTCAACCACACCGCGAGCAGCGAGCTGTTCGACCGCGAGGCCCGGGTGCTGGCCAGCCTGGACCACCCGCACATCGTGCCGGTGTACGACTACGTCCGCACCGGCCGCGAGCACCTGCTGGTGATGGAACGGCTCGACGGCGGCACCGTGCACAGCCGGTTCCACGGCGGCGGCGTCAGCGGCGAGCAGGCGTGCGCGATCGGGCTGGCGACGCTCGCCGGGCTGCACGCGGCGCACCGGGCCGGCGTGCTGCACCTCGACGTCAAGCCGCGGAACCTGCTGTTCAGCACGCGGGGGGTGATGAAGGTGGCAGACTTCGGGATCGCGCGGGTGATCAGCGAAGGCGCCACGCTCGTCACGCACGGCGGCGAGATCCTCGGCACCCCGGCCTACATCGCGCCCGAGCAGGCGATGGGCAACGCGCTGAGCCCGGCGGCCGACGTCTACGCGGCGGGCACCGTGCTCTACGAGCTGCTGTCCGGGCAGCTGCCGTTCGACAACACCCGCGGCGCGATCAGCATGATGCGCCAGCACATGTTCACCGATCCGAAGCCGATCCCCGGCGTGCCGGCGCCGATCGCCGGGGTGATCATGCGCAGCCTCGCGCGTGAGCTCGAGGCGCGCTACCGCGAGGCCGAATCGTTCGCCGCCGACCTGGCCGCGGCCGCCACCGCCGCGTACGGCCCCGGCTGGCTCGAGCGCTCCGGCGTGCCGGTGCTGCACCTGACGCCCCGGGTGATCGCCGGGCTCAACTCGGCGACCGCGCCGTCGCCGCCGATCGACGCCCGGACCCGCCCGGTCCGGCGCCCGGCGACGCCGGAGCCGACGCTGGCCGCGACGAGCGGCCCGCCGGGACCGGCACCGGATCCGGCGGGCGGGCCCCGGACGCCGTCGTCGGTCTGGTGGCTCCGGATCGGCGCGGCCATCGCCGCGCTCGCGCTGGTCGTGCTCGCGCTGCTCACCCCCGAGCGGCTGCCGCACCCGGCGTCCTCGACGCTGAACCTCGGCGGGCTGGCCGTCTCGGCGCCGGTCGAGGTGGACCTCAGCAAACCGCTGACGCTGACCGGCCCCGGCAATCCCGGCGGGGTCGCGCTGGACCTGTCCGCGGCCGGGATCCCGCTCGGCTCAGCCGAGGCCCAGGCGAACCCCGACGGCAACGGCTTCACGGCCCAGCTCACGATGCCGGGCCTCGCGCGGTGGATCGTCGGCGGCGCGGTCACCGCGACCGTGCGGACCGGGGCGGTCACGCAGACGTTCACGCTGCGCACCAGCCAGCATCCGCTGGCGAGCGCGATGGGCGCGGGCAGCCTCATCCTGGCGCTGTTCGCGCTCGCCTACCTCGAGTCCGGGCTGCGGACCATCCGCAACGGCCACCGCTGGCGGGGTGCGGCGGTCGGCGGGCCGGTGCTGGGCGTCCTGTTCGGCGCCGCGGTCTGGCTGTGCGTGTCGGTGCTGCGCGTGCACGAGCCGTCGCCGGGGTTCGGCGCCGGGTGCGCGGTGGCGGGCGCGGTCGCGGCCGGGCTCGTCGTCGCGGCGGCGCGGCGCCGGTCCACCGCGAGGCTTGTCCGGCCGTCGGCCGCCACCTGACTTCTGCCAGGGACACCTGGCCGGACAGGGTGACCCCGACCCGGCCGCCCGCGCCCGTGAGTGTCCAACCGAGACAGAATTCCCGGACCGTGAGAACCGCGTCCCCCGGCGGGTGACCCGATGGTAAAGGAACCATTACCTTCGGCGGGGCGTTGACGGGGCATGAGTGAGCCCACCGTCATCGAACTCGGGCCACGCGACATGCTCGTCGTGGCGGGCCTGCCCGGTGCGGGCAAGACGACCATGCTCCGCCACGCCGCCACCGGGCTGCCGGTGCTGGACTCCGACCAGGTCCGCGACCGGCTGGGTGCGGTGGTCCCCGCGGTGCCGTACCGGTGCTACCGGCCGGTGGTCCACGTGTGGCACCGGCTGCGGGTCGTCGGGCGGGCGCTCGCGGCCGACGGGCCGATCGTGGTCCACGAGCCGTCGACGCGGGCGTCGACCCGGGCGCTGCTGGCCCTGGTCGGCGCGGCGACGAGCCGCCCGGTGCGGCTGTTGTTCCTCGACGTCACCGCCGAGCAGGCCCTGGCCGGGCAGCGCAGCCGCGGCCGGATAGTGCGGCCGCGGTCGTTCGCCCGGCACGTCCGGCGGGCGGGCAAGTGGCGAACGGAACTGCTGGCCGAGCAGATTCCGCCGGGCTGGCGGAGCGTCCAGGTGATCAACCGGGCCCGGGCCGGGCGTACCCGGGTGGTCGCCAAGGCGCTGGCGGGGCGCTGACCGAGCCGGTCGGCGAACGCCCTGCCGTGAGCGCGGTGGTATGCCCGGCCGGTTCGGTGGGGCACACTGCCTGACGTGGGAAAACCTGCACAAGGCGAGCCTGTGCTCTCGCGCGTCGTCCGCATCTTCGAGACGTTCGGACCCGACACCCCGGCGCTGCGCGTCACCGACATCGCGCGGCGCAGCGGGCTGCCCGTCGCGACCGCGTCCCGGCTGGTCGAGGCGCTGGTCGGGCACGGCTGGCTGCGGCGCGATCCCGACCGCCGGGTCCGGGTGGGCGTCCGGCTGTGGGAGCTGGCCTCCCGCGCCTCGCCGACGCTCGGGTTGCGGGAAGCGGCGATGCCGTTCATGGAGGACCTGCACGCCGTCGTCGGGCACCACACCCAGCTCGCGGTGCTGGAGGACCGCGAAGTGCTGTTCGTCGAGCGGCTCTCGGCGCCCGGCGCGGTCGTCAACGTGACGCGCGTGGCCGGGCGGCTGCCGCTGCACGCGTCGTCGTCGGGGCTGGTGCTGCTCGCCCACGCGCCGGCCGAACTGCAGGAACGGGTCTTGGCCGGTCCGCTGGGCGCCTTCCGGCGCACCACCTTGACCGAACCCGCGCGGCTGCGCCGGTTCCTCGCCGACGTCCGGCGGGACGGCTACGCGTTCTGCGTGGGCTTCATCGACGAGGAGACGACGGGGATCGCCGTCCCGCTGCGGGGGCCGGGCGGCGAGGTCGTCGCGGCGCTGTCGGTGATCGTGCCCAACGACCGGACCGCGCGGACGCAGATCCCGGCGCTGCGGGCCGCGGCGCGCGGCATCTCGCGGGCGATGGGGAATCTCTCTCTCACTGAATGAGAATGGCGTGGTGTGGGCGCCGGGTGCGTCCCATGCTCGGGCTCTCCGTGTGAAAGGACGTTCCCGTGCGCACCCAGGTCGTCATCATCGGCGCCGGCCCGGCCGGGCTGCTGCTGTCCCACCTGCTCGGCCTCGAAGGCATCGACTCGGTGCTGCTCGAACGGCAGACCGCGGAGTACGTCCAGGCCCGCATCCGCGCGGGCATCCTCGAGGCGGGCACGGTCGAGCTGCTGCGGGACGTCGGCGTCGGCGCCCGGCTCGACGTCGAGGGCATGGAACACCGGGGGATCCACCTGCAGTGGCCGGAGAACCGGCACCACGTGGACTTCGCCGGCCTGATCGGCCGGTCGGTGACGGTCTACGGGCAGACCGAGGTCACCAAGGACCTGATGGCGGCGCGGGAAAAGGCGGGCCGCCCGGCGTACTACTCGGCGGCCGACGTCACCCTGCACGACGTCACCGATCGGCCGTACGTGACCTTTGTGGACTCTTCCGGGGCGGCGCGGCGGGTCGACGCGGACGTCGTCGTCGGCTGCGACGGTTTTCACGGGCCGAGCCGGGCGGCCATTCCGGACCTTCAGGTCTGGGAGCGGACGTATCCGTTCGCGTGGCTGGGCGTGCTGGCCGACGTCGCGCCGTCGACGGACGAGCTGATCTACGCCTGGCACCCGGACGGGTTCGCGATGCACAGCATGCGGTCGCCGCGGGTGAGCCGGTTCTACCTGCAGGTGGCGCCGGACGAGAACATCGCGGAGTGGAGCGACGACCGGATCTGGACGGCGCTGTCCGCCCGGCTGGGCGTCGCCGGCTGGACGCTGGAGACGGGCCCGATCACGGAGAAGAGCGTGCTGCCGATGCGCAGCTTCGTCACGACGCCGATGCGGCACGGAAACCTCTACCTGGCCGGGGATGCCGCCCACATCGTGCCGCCGACGGGGGCGAAGGGGCTGAACCTGGCGGTGGCCGACGTCGCGCTGCTGGCCACCGCGTTGACTGCTTCGTTCCGCGGAAACGACGAGCTGGTTTCAGCGTATTCGGAGACGGCGTTGCGCCGGGTCTGGCGGTGCACGCACTTCTCGTGGTGGATGACGTCGATGCTGCACCGCCACGGCGACGACTTCGACGCCCAGCTCCAGCTCTCCCAGCTCCGCCGAACGGTGACGTCGAAAGCCGCGGCGACCGAACTGGCGGAAAACTACGCGGGCCTCCCGCTCTAGGAGTCGGCGCCGGCGCCCTCGCCACGGAGATCCGGCTTCGGCAACCGGACGGTGAACGTCGACCCGCTGTCCACGGTGCCGGTTTTCGACTCCGCGGTCACCGTGCCGCCGTGGGCCTGGGCGAGGTGCCGCACGATGGCGAGGCCGAGCCCGCTGCCGCCGGTCTGGCGGCTGCGGGACTTCTCGGCCCGCCAGAACCGGTCGAACACGTGCGGCAGGTCCTCGGCGGCGATCCCGGTGCCGGTGTCCGCGACGGCGAGCGTCACGCAGTCCACAGTGGACGAAACCCGGATCGCCACCCGGCCACCGGACGGCGTGTGCCGGATCGCGTTCGTCACGAGGTTCCCGACGACCTGGCGCAGGCGGACCGGGTCGGCGGTGAGGCCGGTGTCGCCGTCGGCGTCGACGCTCAGCGCGACGCCGCCCGCGGCGGCCCGGTCGGCGTGCGCGGCGGCGACGTGCCCGGCCAGCTCGGCGGCGTCGACCGGCTCCGGATGCAGCCGCAACCGGCCGGCGTCGGCCGCGGCGAGGTCCTGCAGGTCGTCGACGATATGTTGCAGCAGCACGGTTTCCTCGAGCAGCGACGCGCTCAGGGCCCCGTCGAACGGCAGGTGCCCGTCCTCGGCGGCCTCCAATCGGCCGCGGATGACGTTGAGCGGGTTGCGCAGCTCGTGGGCGATGTCGCTGACCATCGCCTTGCGCTGCTCCTCGATGCGCTCCCGCCGCGCGGTGAGGTCGTTGAAGGCGGCGGCGAGGTACCCGACCTCGTCGCGGGACTTCACCGGCGCCGGGCGGTCCTGCTTCGCCGCCTCGGTCAGCGCCCGCAGCGGGCGGGAGAGCCGGGTCGCGACCAGCAGGGTGAGCGCCGCGGCGAGCACCAGCACGCCGCCGGTCACCGCGAGGATCCGGGTCAGGTTCTCCCGGGACAGCGTGAACGTCGGCAGCGGCGACCCGCCCGGCCCCAGCGTGAAGAGCAACACCGGCGGCGCGACGTACGGCGTGAGCTGCTCGCGCCGGGCCGAGTCGACACAGCTCTGGGCCGGCCCCTGCCCGGTGACGCCGAGCGCACGGAAGTCGAGGTCCAGCTCCACCTGCTTCGCGCCCTCGTTGTCCAGGCAGCGGTTCACGGCCTCGTTGAGGCTGAGCAGTGCCGCCTCCTCGGTCGGCGTCGGCGCCGCGAGCTCGTAGATCCCGCACTTGGCCGCGAAGTAGCGGATCGCGTACGGGTCGAGCCCGGTGAGCTGCGGCCGCCCGCTCGCGGTGCCCCGCGGCTGGCTGGGAAAGCCCATCGAGGTGAGGCAGGCGGCCGCCTTCCCGGCCAGCCCGTCGAGGTCGGCGCGCTCCTTCGGCGGCAGCCGGAACGGGCCCGTCGCGCGCGGGTCGATGCCGCTGGTCCCGGCCTCCGGCAGCAGCACCGGGTCGACGTGCAGCGGGTCGACCGACGCGGTCGCCTTCACCGGCAGGGTGACCGGCGCGCCGCCGGAGTCGCCGAGGACCCGCCGGTCGAGGGTGGTCACCACGATCCGGCGGCCGGTTCCGGCCGAGAGTTCCCGCAGCCGCGGGCCGACCTGGTCCCAGGTGTGGTTGACCGCCGCGAAGCCGATCAGCTCGGTGTAGATCGTCGCGTCGCCGGAGAGCGCCTGGCCCTGCTCCTGCTGGATCGCGCGCGTGGTGGTCTGCACGGCGAGCCACGCGGTCGCCGCGATCGAGCCCAGCGCGATGAGCAGGGAGACGGCGGTGAGCCGGACGACCAGGCTGCGTCGTCGAGGGAAGTGCCGCCCGGGGAAGCTACGAGTCATTTTCCGCCATCAGCTTGTACCCGACGCCGAACACGGTCCGCAGGTACGTCGGGTGCTGCGGGTCCGGCTCGATCTTCTTGCGCAGGTTGAGGACGTGGACGTCGATGATCCGGGTGCTGACGAACCGGTCGTCGCCGCGGGTCAGCTCCAGCAGCTGCCGCCGGGTGAACACCCGGCCCGGCTGCCGGATGAGCGTCGCGAGGAGCTGGAACTCGCCCGGGGTCGTCTCGACCGGGCGGCCGTCGACCGACACCTCGTGCCGCACCGGGTCGACCCGCAGCCCGCCCGCCCGCAACGCCGTGTCGGGCGGCTCGCGCCGGGCCGCCGTCCGGCGCAGCAGCGTGCGGACCCGGGCCATCAGCTCGCGCGGGCTGTACGGCTTGGTCAGGTAGTCGTCGGCGCCGAGGTCGAGGCCGAGCAGCAGGTCGTCCTCGGTGGCGCGCGCGGTGAGCATCAGCACCGCGACGTCGGACTCGCCGCGCAGGATCCGGCAGACGTCGAGGCCGTCGACCTTCGGCATCATCACGTCCAGCACCAGCAGGTCGGGCCGGTCGCGGCGGGCCTCGTCCAGGGCCGCCCGGCCGTCGGGGGCCAGCACCACGGTGTGGCCTTCGCTTTCGAGGTAGAGCCGGAGGACCTCGGCCTGCTTCTCGTCGTCTTCGGCGACCAGTACACGTGCGCACACGGCGTCGACAGTAGGCGTCCTGACGCGATTCCCGCCGCATCCTGACCGGATCTTCACACCTCGGGGTCATCGGACGCGGTCGTGAGTGGGAAACAGAGCTCCAACTCTGTTTCCCACTCACGACGTGGCGCGGGTCAGGCGGCTTGCTGAGCGTTGTAGACGTTGATCGCCGCGTCCCCGAAGTGCGGGCTGCGTTCCTCGTCGGAGTTGTCGTCGGGGTGGTAGCTCACGTTGCCGACGAGATAGCCCCAGCCGCGTGCGAGCTGCAGGTCGTCGAGCCAGGGACCGCCGCTGGCGCCGTGGCCCTGGTCGCAGTGGATGGCCTCCTGGGCGGGCTGGAACGGCCAGATCCCCGGGCGCCACGTCGTCCCGGTGCAGTAGCGCAGCTGCTGCCCGGTGATGCCGGTCCGGGCCGGGTGCGTGTCGAACGGGTAGCCGAACTCGTAGACGTTCCAGTCGTAGCCGGAGCCGAACTTGTAGCCCTGCCAACCGGTCACGTTGGCGACGTTCACGCCGTTGCGGGGCCACAGCGTGATGGCCGCGAGGTCGTAGTCGCTGTCCTTGCCGTCGAAGTAGCCGTTCGGCGCCGACACCGACTTCCAGGTCCAGCGGCCCAGCGGCTCACCGGAACCGGCGTAGTCCGGGACGAAGACGAAGTTGCTGTACCAGTGCTTCGCGCCGTCGGTCACGCAATGCCCCGCGGTCCAGATCATGCTGCGGTTGGCCGAGTTGATCACGCTCGCGGTGCACTGGTGGCCACCGTCGGGCTCGTCGAAATACAGCTTGCCGACGGTCGTGGCGGGCATCTGGCCGTGGGCGGTCCAGACCTGCGACTGGCTGAGCGCGGCGAGCGTGGCCGCGCCCTGCTTCCCGCCCGCCGGGCTCGTCGACCCCGGCGCGGACTTCGCGGGCAGGACGTGGGACTGCGGTTCGGCCCCGTGCTGTTCCTTCGGCACGTCGGCCGGCTTGGCGGTCCGCATCCGCTCGGCCGTCCAGTGGCTCAGGACGTCCTGCTCGGGTGCGGCCGACTGGTGGACGACCGCGGCGGACGCCTTGCCCGGCACCGCATCGGCCGTCGTCGCGGCCTGTGCCGTGCCGTGGACCAGCATTCCCCCGAGCACCACCAAGGCGGTGGCTCCCCCTGCCCATCGGGTACTTCTCACTTGGTACCTCCAGATTCCCCGGGGCGGCGATCCCGCCCGGCAGCCAGCCTCCCGCCGCGCGGGCGGTGGCGACACTGGACCTTGGAGTTGCACCGTTCAGCCGAGGCCGGGGTGGTCCGGCCGGGAGATGAGCAGGCTGGCGACCGAGCCCGCCTGCAGCCGCGACTCGACGCGCAGCTTGATCAGGACGTTGCTGACGTGGAACTTCACGGTGCGCTCGCTGATGTCCAGCCGGCGGGCGATGCCGCGATTGGACAGGCCGTGGCCGAGGAGGACGAGGATTTCGCGCTCCCGCCCGCTGAGCCGCTCGAGATGTTCGAAGACCTGGTTGCGCCGGTGTTCGAGTATCGAGAAGTCGTCGCCGTTCATCGCATCCCCCCCGGGGGCCGGATTCCCGCACCGAGAGGAGGCCGGGGGCCGGGGTGCAGATACGCCTAGTCCGCCGGACCGCTCTGGTGGCGCATGTTCTCGTCGGCCTGCCGGATGCGATCGGGCGTCCAGTGGCGGTCGACTTCGGCCGGGTCCTGAATGTTGCGGTGCTCCACGGCGGTTTCGGGACCGGGCGCCGTCCCGGGTTGCCGGGCCGCGGCAGCGCTCAGCCCGGCGGCCGCGAGCCCCGCGACCACGGCGAGCACGAAGAACGCTTTCTTTCGGGACACACGAACCACCCTCTCCGCGTTCCCAGAATACCAGTGCGGGGAAAGGGGGCGGGGCTACGAATCGCGTGATCGCCCGGTGTGGCGCCAGCGGAATGCGTAGCCGTCCAAAGTGGACGACAGGTCCGGTGTCTGCGTCGCGTGCACGACGGCCACGGGTTCGTCGCCCTCGAGCTCGACGGTGATCTTCACGCCGTCCAGCCCGAGCGCCGCGGCTTCGTCCTCGGGCCACCCGCCGCAGCGCGTCCTGGCGTAGAAAAGAGCCTGCCCATGCGTTTCTTTCGCGCCACCGCCGCACTCGGCGCCGTGCTCGCCTTGGCCGCGTGTGGGTTGCCGCGCACGATCCCCGGCAGCAGCCAGGCCCGGCTTCCACGGCGACCGTGACCGCACCGGTCCCCCCGACGGTCACCGCCCCGCTACCGCAGACCGTTGTCGTGCCCGCTCCGCAGACCGTGATCGTCGCCCCGAAGGGCGTCGCCGCGTCGAGCCCCTGGTACGCCCAGCCGATCTGGATCGACGCCCAGCCGTGGATCACCATCACGCCCGCGGCGTGGCGCAGAACGGCTACCCCGCGGCCTGGTCGGCCACCGGTGACGGCTACCCGTGCCAGAAGTCCTACGGCATGCAGCACTGAGCGACCCAGTCCCGCACGACCTCTTCCAGCACCTTCAGCGGCAGCTGGCCGCCGCCGAGCACGACGCCGTGGAAGTCCTTCAGGGAGAAGGACTCCCCGAGCGCTTCCTCGGCGAACCGGCGCAGGCGCACGATCTCCAGGCGCCCGGTCATGTAGGCCAGCGCCTGGCCGGGGCATTCGATGTACCGGTCCGTCTCGGACTGCACCTCGACCTCGCTGAGCACGGTGTGCGCGCGCAGGAACTCGACGCACTGCTCGCGCGTCCAGCGCAGCGCGTGCAGGCCGGTGTCGACCACCAGCCGCGCGGCGCGGACCGAGTCCTCGGCCACCATGCCGAGCCGCATCACGTCGTCGGAGAACAGGCCCATCTCGTCGGCGAGCCGTTCGGTGTAGAGCGCCCAGCCCTCGCCGTAGGCGGTGATCATCGCGATCCGCCGCAGCCGCGGCAGCCCGGTCAGTTCCTGCGCCAGCGAATCCGCGAAGTGGTGGCCCGGCACGGCTTCGTGGAACGCCACGGTCTCCGCGATGAACCGGTCGCGCGTGCGCACCTCGTGGGTGTTGGTGAAGTAGACGCCCGGCCGGGAACCGTCGAGCGCGGGCGGCACGTAGTACGCCGCCGCGGCGACCGGTGCTTCGGCCTCCGGCACCGCCCGGACGACGCACTCGGCTTCCGGCACCCGGGGGAACCAGCCGGGTGCGGCGGCGGTTGCCCGGGCGACGGCGGCGCGCGCGGTTTCGAGCATCTCCTCGGCGTCGCGCCAGCGGAGGCTTTCGTCGCTGCGCAGCCGGCGGCGCACCTCGGCGGGGTCGGTCAGCCCGAACACGCGGCCGCCGATCTCGGCGTACTCGGCCTCGAGCCCGGCGAGGACGTCGAGGCCCAGCTGGTGGATTTCCTCAGGGGTGTGGCCGGTGGTCGTGTGCATGCGTGCCAAGGCCGCGTAGTGCGCTTCGCCGTCTTCGAGCCAGCAGAGTCCCGGCTCGTGGTCGGGACGGCCGTTTCCGGCCAGCTCGGTCGCGACGAACTCGCGGTAGCGCGTCAGCGCGGGCCGGACCACTTCGGCCACCAGCCGGTCCCGGCGCGCGTCGCGGTCTCCGGTCAACGGCTGGGGGAACGGCGTGTCCTGCGCCAGGAACCGGTCCAGGAACGCGACCGCGTTGCGCGCCATCCGGTCCACCGGCGTCCGCCCCGCGCGAAGGCCGTCACGCTGGCGCTGTGCCAGAGCGTCGTAGAACGCCGGGAACGCGGCCAGCCGGCTCAGGAAGTCCTCCTCGGCCTGCTCGCCGGACGGCGTGAGCTGCGGCAGGAAGGCCAGGTGCGCCATCCCGACGGCGAACATCGGGTCGGCGAGGGTGAACTCGACGTCGTTCGCGTCGAGCCGCGCGAGCACGGCTTCCGCCTGCTGGACGACGACGCCGAGCGTCACCCGGTCGGGGTCCGCCGAGGCCTGCGCCCGCGCGAGGACATCGGCGGCCCTGGCGCGCAGCCGCTCGTGGCCGGCCTCGCTGGGATCGGTCAGCTCGGCGTCGTGGCCGGGGATGCCGACGAAGCTCGCTTCGAGCGGCATCCAAGATGCCAGCACGTCCAGCAGTTCGTCGGCGAGCGCGGTCGCGGAGTCGGTGGTCATTTCGCCATCGTGGCGGAAAACGGACCGGGCCGGGAGCGGATTTCGCTCCCGGCCCGGCCGGCGCTCAGGTCAAGCTTGAACAGGGTCTCGCGTCGGGATCCTTCGCCCCCTTCGGCACCCACCGCACGTTCGCGAACGAGGCCGAGAACGTGCCGTCGGTGTAGACGAGGAACGGCGTGTTGATGTGCTCGAAGTCCAGCCCGTTGTCGAAGCAGGACACCGGGATCTTCACCGCCGTCTTCGCGCCGCCAGCCAGGTCGGTGAACAGCTTGGTCGCGTTCACCTCGGAGAAGCACGGGTAGACGCAGTGCACGCTGAGCACCGCCCGGTTGGCCGGCGCCTGGTGCACGATGGTGTCGAACTCCAGCGCCGCGTCGGCGTTGAGGTAGCCGCGCAGGTCGTTCGTGCCCGCCGTGTTCTGCATGTACAGCTGGGCGGCGCCGGCGCCGGTCCAGGTCGCCTTCAGCCCGTCGGCCTGCACGTTGACGTCCGCCGGGACGACGTTGATCTCGCTGTGCGCCGCCGTGCCGTCCGGGCCGATCACGGTGCCGCTCCAGTTCTCCGCCGAGCCGATCTGGCTGGTGTACGGCGGGACGTCGGTGCGGTCGAAGATCGACAGTTCCTCGGTCGCGGTCCCGCCGCCGCCGGTCGCGGTGCAGGACGCCGGCCCGGCCGTCTCGTCCAGCGGCCCGACCGTGGCGCGCTGCCCGGACTTGAGGCCGTAGCCGAGCTTGAACAGCGGGTCGTAGCCCGCCGACCACGGGTTGAGCGGCGTCTGGCACGCGCTCTTCGGCCACGAGTAGGACAGCGTGCCCTGGTAGCCGGTGCCGTCCTTGCCCTTGACCAGCATGTCCGCGACGCCGCCGCCCTCGGTGCCGGGCAGCCAGGCCGCCACGAACGCGTCGGAGCGGTTGATCTCCTTGTTCATGTACAGCGGGCGGCCGCCGACGTACACGGTGACGACCGGGGTGCCCTTGCCGCTGACCTTGTCCAGCACGGCCAGGTCCTCGGGGTAGAGCTTCGCGGCCTCGAGGGACTTGCGGGTCAGGTCGCCGACGCCCTCGGCGTACGGGGTCTCGCCGATCACGGCGATGACGGCGTCGTAGCCCTTCGGGTCCACGTTGCCCGCGGCGTCGAACGTGACGTTGACGTCGCCCAGGTTCTGCTTGATGCCGGCGAGGATCGAGGTGGCGTTCGGGAAGTCGGCGTTGGTGTTGCCGGTGCCCTGCCAGCTCAGCGTCCAGCCGCCGGTCTGGTTCTGGATGTTGTCGGCGCTCTTGCCGACGACCAGCACCTTCGAAGCCGGCTTGAGCGGCAGCACGTTGCCGTTGTTCTTCAGCAGCGTCTGCGACTCGCGGACCGCGTCACGGGCCAGCCAGTTGTCCTTCAGCGCCTCGTCCGAGTTGGCGTAGGAGCGGTCGGACGGCTTCTGCGACTCGAACAGGCCGTCCCGCAGCTTGACGCGCAGGATGCGGGTGACGGCGTCGTCGATGCGCGCCATCGGGATCTGGCCGCTGTTGACCTGCGCGACCGTGTTGGTGATGAACGCCTTCCAGTCGTTCGGCACCATCACGATGTCGATGCCGGCGTTGATCGCCTGCGGGCAGGACGAGTTGGTGCAGCCGGTGACCTGCCCGATGCCGTTCCAGTCGGACACGACCAGGCCGTCGAAGCCGATCTTGCCCTTGAGGATCTGGTTCAGCGCCTTGTCGCTGCCGTGCAGCTTGCCCTCGTTGATGCCGAGGTCGGCGTTGGTCCAGCTGTTGAACGACACCATCACGGTCTGCGAGCCGGCGGCGAGCGCGCCGTAGTAGCCCTGGCCGTGGATGTTGATCATCTCCGCTTCGGACGCGGGGTTGACGCCCTGGTCCTGGCCGTTGATCGTGCCGCCGTCGCCGATGAAGTGCTTGGCGGTGGCGATCACGCCGTTGTAGCCGATGCGTTTGGTGGCACCGTCCTGGAGGCCGTTGATGGCCTCGAAGCCGTAGGCGCGGGTGATGCGCGGGTCCTCGGAGAAGCCCTCGTAGGTGCGGCCCCAGCGGTCGTCCTGGACGACGGCGAGCGTCGGGGAGAACGCCCAGTCCTGGCCGGTGGCGCGGATCTGCCGGGCGGTCGCGCCGGCGACGTCGCGGACCAGGCACGGGTCGTGCGCGGCGCCGAGCCCGATGTTGTGCGGGAAGACGGTGGCGCCGTAGACGTTGTTGTTGCCGTGGACGGCGTCGATGCCCCAGATGACGGGAATCTTGGTGCGGCTGGTCTTCGACGCGTTCCAGTAGGAGTCGGCGAGGGCCAGCCAGTCCTGCTGGGTGGCGTGCTTCTTCGCGCCCGGCCACGAGCCACCGCCGTTGAGGACGGAGCCGATGGCGTACTGGCGGACCTCGTCGGGGGTGATGGCGCCGATCTCGGGCTGCGTCATCTGCCCGACTTTTTCCTCGAGCGTCATGGTCTTGAGGATCTCGGCGATCCGCTGTTCGTCGCCGGCCTTCCCCTTGAGCCGGCTGTCGACCTTCGGCCAGTCCGCGAGGGTCGGCAGGCTCTTCTCGATCTTGGCGCAGCCGTCCTTGTCGAGGGCGGGCCGGCCGATCACGGGCTGTTGCGCCGCGGCCTGCGCCGGTGTCGCCTGGGCGATTCCGCCGAGCAGGCTCAGGCTCATCAGCGTGACGAGCGAACTTCGGCGCGCACGCGACCACGCGCGGGATCTTCTGGGCATGGGTCTGGTCCATTCTGCGATGAACGGCGGACCGGCTGATCCTCACCGGGCGACGAGGGGGCGTCAAGAGTTTCGATTATTTGCACGGCCGGTTAATTCTCGCCATAAACTAAGAGTCAGCCGGTCAGCGGCCACGGCGTACTCCTGCCGAGGTTCAAGGTCAAGAGCACCTGCGGGCAAGGATGCTGCCCGGGTGCCTCTCTGCCTTGCGGTCGAGGTGCGCGCAGGCAAGGGTCTTGCCCCATGGACATCCGCCGCATCGGCTCGCCGGACCCGGTCCTCGCGGCCGGCCACCTCTTCGACGACCCGCCCCGTCCTTCGTTCACCGAGCGCTTCCTCGCCTCCGAAGGGCACCACCTGCTGATCGCGTACGTCGACGAGGAGCCGGCGGGCATGGTGACGGGGGTGGAGATGACGCACCCGGACAAGGGCACGGAGATGTTCCTGTACGAGCTGGGGGTCGACGAGCCGTTCCAGGGCCGCGGGATCGGCCGGGCCCTGGTGACGGCGCTGGCGGACCTGGCCCGGGAGCGCGGCTGCTACGGCATGTGGGTGGTGACGGAGGGGGACAACGCCGCGGCCGAGGCCACGTACCGCCGGGCAGGTGGGACGGCCGAGAAGGGGCAGACTGTGCTGGCGTGGACCTTCGGCCAACCCGAGCCGGCTCCCTGATCACCCGAGCCGACCCTCCAGGTGCCGGAACTCGCGTGACCTGATCCGAAACTCGCGTGATCAAAGCCGGAACTCGCGTGATTGAAGGCGGAACTCGCGTGATTGGCGGGGCATCTCGCGTGATTGGCGGGGCGACACGGCCTTCAGCCCAGGACCGAGCCCGGTAGTTCCTCGAAGATCAACCACGTCCGCGTCGACCGGACGCCTTCCAGGGCCTGCAGCCGCTCCAGGACCACGTCTCTCAGTGTCGTGTTGTCGGGTGTCCGGACCAGCAGCAGGATGTCGAAGTCGCCGCCCACCAGCGCGACGTGGTCGACGTACGGGATCTCGTGGAGGTCCGTCGCCATCGTGCGCCAGGAGGTCTGCTCCACCGTCACCATGATGTACGCGCTCGTGCCCAGCCCCGCCCGGCGCGGATCGATGCGGGCGCCGAAGCCCGTGATGACCCCCTCCGCCATGAGCCGCTCCAGGCGCGCGTACGCGTTCGTGCGCGAGATGTGCAGGCGCTCCGCCAGTGCGCGGACCGCCAAGCGGCCGTCCGTGGCCAGCTCCGCCAGCATCGCCCGGTCGACGTCGTCGAGGGCCGGGACCGTTCGTCCCGAGAGGCCGGTCACAGTCGGGACGGCGGAGGACGTTTGGTCCGCAAGAGACCCCGGCGAAGGCCGTTTGTCGCTCATTTTCGCCAACCCTTGTACACAACACCGCCGAGAACGACCATTTCAGCATCATATGTCTGCGAGAGGCGGTGCGCGTCATGGCTCAAGAGACACTGTTGCCGTCCGCGGCCCAGGTGCGGTTCGTCGCCGAGGACGGAACCCGCGCCGACCAGCACGGCGACTACGTCGAACCCGCCGAAGACCGGCTCAAGGAGGCCTACCGGCTGATGGTCCTCGGCCGCCGGTTCGACGTTCAGGCGACCGCGCTCACCAAGCAGGGCCGCCTCGCCGTCTACCCGTCGAGCGCCGGTCAGGAGGCCTGCCAGGTCGCCGCCGCGCTGGTCCTCGAAAAGAAGGACTGGCTCTTCCCCACCTACCGCGACTCGGTCGCCCTCATCGCGCGCGGCCTGAAGCCCGGCGAAGTGCTGACGCTGCTTCGCGGCGACGCGCACTGCGGCTACAACCCCGCCGAGACGCGCGTAGCGCCCCAGTGCACTCCGCTCGCGACGCAGACTCTGCACGCGGTGGGGCTGGCCCACGCCCTGCGGCGACGCGGCGAAGACGCCGTCGCGCTCGCGCTCATCGGGGACGGCGCCACGAGCGAAGGCGACTTCCACGAAGCGCTCAACTTCGCGGCCGTCTTCAAGGCGCCCACGGTGTTCTTCGTGCAGAACAACCGCTATGCCATTTCGGTGCCGTTCGAGAAGCAGAGCGCCGCGCCCGCGTTGGCGTACAAGGGAATCGGCTACGGCATGCGCTCGGAGCAGGTCGACGGCAACGACGCCGTAGCGGTCCTCGCCGTGCTCGGCGACGCCGTCCGGCACGCCCGCGAAGGCCGTGGCCCGGTGCTCGTCGAGGCACACACCTACCGCATCGACGCCCACACCAACGCCGACGACGCCACCCGCTACCGCGACGCCGAAGAAGTCGCGAAGTGGCGCGAAGCGGACCCGCTCAAGCGGCTCGAGACCTACCTCAAGGCTCGGAAAACCTTGCAGGACCACGAAATCGAACAGTTCCACCAGGACGCCGAAACCTTCGCCCATACCGTCCGGGACACCCTGAACACCGAACCCGAGCTCGACCCGATGTCGCTGTTCGACCACGTCTACGCCGAGCCGACCCGGCAGCTGGCCGCCCAGCGGGCCATGGTCGCCGCGGAACTGGAGGCCTGATGACGACCACGATGGCGCAGGCGCTCAACGCGGCGCTGCGCGACGCGCTCAAGGACGACGACCGGGTGCTCGTGTTCGGCGAGGACGTCGGCGCGCTCGGCGGCGTCTTCCGGATCACCGACGGCATCACCGCCGACTTCGGCGAGGACCGCTGCTTCGACACGCCGCTGGCCGAGTCCGGCATCGTCGGGTTCGCCGTCGGGATGGCGATGGGCGGGTTCCGGCCGGTCGTCGAGATGCAGTTCGACGCCTTCGCCTACCCGGCGTTCGAGCAGATCACCTCGCACGTCGCGAAGCTGCGCAACCGCACCCGCGGCGCGCTCTCGCTGCCGATGGTGATCCGCATTCCCTACGCCGGCGGCATCGGCGGCGTCGAGCACCACTGCGACTCCAGCGAGGCTTACTACACGCACACGCCGGGCCTGCGCGTCGTCACGCCGGGCACCGCGCAGGACGCGTACGACCTGCTTCGCGACGCCATCGAATCGCCGGATCCGGTGATCTTCCTCGAACCGAAGTGCCGCTACTGGTCGAGTGAGAACGTCACCTTCACCCGCAGCGGCCCGGCGATGGACCGGGCCGTGGTCCGGCGCCAGGGCAAGGACGTCACGCTCATCGCGTACGGCCCGATGGTCGCCACCGCGATGGAGACCGCCGAAGCCGCGACGGCCGAGGGCTGGGACGTCGAGGTCGTCGACCTGCGCTCGCTGTCCCCGTTCGACGACGAGACCGTGACGGCTTCCGTGCGCCGCACCGGGCGGGCGGTGGTGATCCACGAGGCCGCCGGCTTCGGCGGGTACGGCGCCGAGGTCGTCGCGCGCGTCACCGAGCAGTGCTTCCACCAGCTGCACGCGCCGGTGCTGCGGGTGACCGGGCTCGACATCCCGTACCCGGCGCCGAAGCTCGAGCGCCACCAGCTGCCCGACGTCGACCGGATCCTCGACACGATCGCGCGCCTGCAGTGGGCCGACACACCGGTGGTGGCCGGTGCCTGACTTCCTGCTGCCGGACCTCGGCGAAGGCCTGACCGAGGCGGCCATCCTGAACTGGCGCGTGAACGTCGGCGACACGGTCACCGTCGACCAGGTCGTCGTCGAGGTCGAGACGGCGAAGGCGGCGGTCGAGGTGCCGGTGCCGTTCGCCGGCGTGGTGTCCGCGCTGCACGGCGAGCCGGGGCAGCTGCTGCCGGTCGGCGCGCCGCTGCTGTCCGTCGGCGGGTTCGCCGAACCCGGCGTGACGACGTCTTCCGGCAGCGGCAACGTCCTCATCGGGTACGGCACCGCGCCGGCGACCCGGCGCAAGCGCTCGCGGCGCCCGGTGAGCACCACGGCGCCGTCGCCCGCCCGGCCGAAGCAGGCGCCCGGCGTGATCTCGCCGTTCGTCCGGAAACTGGCCGCGGACAACGGGATCGACCTCGCGAAGGTCACCCCCACTGGCGCGGACGGCATCATCCGCCGCGCCGACGTCGAGGCGGCGCTGAAGAAGCCCGTCGCGAACGGCGAGCGGATCCCGCTGACCGGGGTGCGCAAGGCCGTGGCGGACAAGCTCGCCACGTCCCGGCGGGAGATCCCCGAGGCAACCGTCTGGGTGGACGTCGATGCGACCGAGCTGGTCGCCGCCCGCGCGGCGTTGAACGCCAAGGCGGACCGGCCGGTCAGCCTGCTCGGCCTGATCGCGCGCTTCGCCGTCGCGGGGCTGAAGAAACACCCGGAGCTGAACTCGCGCGTCGAGGGCGACGAGATCGTCCTGCTGGACAAGATCCACCTCGGCTTCGCCGCGCAGACCGACCGCGGCCTGGTTGTGCCGGTCGTGCGGGACGCGGGGGAGCTGTCCACCCGGGACCTCTCGGCCGCGATCGGCGACCGCGCCCGCACCGCGCGCGACGGCAAGCTCGTGCCCGCGGACCTCACCGGCGGCACCTTCACCGTGAACAACTACGGCGTCTTCGGCGTCGACGGCTCGGCCGCGATCATCAACCACCCCGAGGCCGCGATCCTCGGCATCGGCCGGATCATCGACCGGCCGTGGGTGGTCGACGGCGCACTGGCGGTCAGGAAGGTCTGCGAGCTGACGCTGGCCTTCGACCACCGCGTCTGCGACGGCGGCACGGCGGGCGGGTTCCTGCGGTTCGTCGCGGACTGCGTCGAGTCGCCGGTCACCGCCCTCGGTGACCTGTAACGACTCACCGGCCGCATTGGCCGGTGGTGACGGTCCTGGCACTTAAAGTGTTCGCGTGACGACTCCAGCCCAGCACGACCGGGACCAGGCGGAAGCCCGCGTGGGCCGGCTCAAGCAGGACCTGCGGGACGGGCTGGCGACCCCGCCGGGCGACGTCGGATCGATGGACGAGCTCGTCGCGACGGCCCACCGGCTGCTCGACGCCGAGCAGGCGTTCGACGAGGCCCGGCACCGGCTCGCCAACGCCGAGCTCGAGTCCCGGCACGCGGCGACGCAGCGCGCGGTCGTCTGGTTCGCGGCCGCGCCGTCGCTGGTGCCGCTGGTCGCCGGCGCGCTGGTGCTGTTCGAGGTGCTCTCGCCGCTGTGGCTGTTCGCGCTGGTCCCGCTGTTCGCCGCGGGCCTGTGGATCGGCTTCGGCCCGGTCCGCCGGGTCGGCGACGTGATCCGCGAGCGGACGCGGGCCGCGTGGGCGGGCAGCGTCACGGCCGGGCTGCTGGTACTGGCGCTGGTGCCGTGGGCCGGGTCGGTCGTCTGCACGATCCTGACGGCGCTGGGCGTCGCGGCCACGGCCGCGCTGCTGTGGCGGGAAAGCCGGGTCCCGTGAGCCACGGCTACGCGACCTACGGCGACGATCCGGAGTTCACGCGGGAGTACCCCGAGCGGGCCGACTCGACCCGTCGCGATATCGACGAGCTGTTCGCGGCGGTCGACGGGCTGCGCACGGCCGTCGAGGACACCGACGAGCGCTTGCGCCGGGACGTCGCCGACCTGACCGAGCGGCTCGAAAGCGGCGGCGGGCGCGGGCAGCAGGACCGCCTCGACCTGCTCGGCAGGCAGCTGGAGCGGTTGCAGCAGCAGGTCCGGGTCCTGGAGCGCGCGGTGCGCGTGGCGGACGGGGTGCCGCAGGCGGACCTCGACGACGTCGGCGCGGAGACGCGGGCGCTCGCGGCGGAGGCGGCGCGGTGGGACGACCTGCACAAGGAGCTCGTCACGAAGGAGCAGCGGGCCCGGTACGCGGAGGAGATCGCGCACCTGGACGCGGCGCGCGGGGCGCTTTCCCGGTGTGATGCCGACCTGCTGGACGTCATCGCGGTCCTGGCGTCGACGGACCGCGCGTCCCGGGCGCGCGGGGACACGGAGTCACGGCTGCGCGCGCTGACGACCCGGCGCCGGACGTTGCTGGACGAAGAGATCCCGGCGGCCGCGGCCGCGGCGGAGAAGGCGCGGCTGGCGTTGCGCGAGGCGGACGCGGTCGAGGCGCGGGTGGTACCCCAGCTGGAGCGCGCCGAGCGAGCGTGGCACGACCTGCAGGTGCGGCTGCGGACCCGGATCGCCGACGCGCTGGGCGCGAACGTCCTGCTGCCGGCGTGGTTCGGGAACGCTCTGGGCGTCGCCCCGCCGTCCGGGACATCCGGAGACGCCTGGATCCGGACGGCCGCGTCGGTGCTGGCCTACCGGGTGACGTTCGGGGTCACCGATCCGGCCTTGCCGCTGGGCCCGCCGGCCCCGGATGACGCGGACACGACGGAACGCCGCTGGACCTGGCGAGCTCGTCTGGAGTCGGATCTGGACGACCTCGCGCTGTGAAGATCCCGCACACACGTGCCAGAAGCCGGATCTCGCGTGATTGAAGCCGGATCTCGCGTGATCGGGAACGGATCTCGCGAGATGCCCGTTCGGGTCAGGCGCGCAGGGCTGTTTCCAGCCGGCGGTGCAGGTCGCCGAGGCGGGTTCGGCCGGGTTTGCCCGGTGGGAAGCGGCGGAGGATTTCGCTTACTTCGGGCGGGGCTTGGTCCAGGGCCCAGCGGACCTCGGCTTCCGCGTCGCCGCCGGACAGCTCGCGGGCCAACGCCGCCTGCTGTGCCGGGCCGACGATGTGCTTCACCTGGTGCGGCGACTCCAGCGGGTGCAGGTAGGCCGCGCCGGCCGCGCCCACGGCCGCGCGGGCGGCCGCCGAAGCCGCCGGATCGGCCAGCTCGCCCGCCGCCGCCAAGGCGTCCCACGCCGCCGTGCGCAGGGCCTTGGTGCGAGGACCACCCGAAGCGAACTCCCGCGCCGCCGCGATCGCCGATGCCGGGCGTGGGTCGTCCGGGATCAACGGCAGGACCCGTGCGGCGCAGGCTGCGGCCCAGCCCGTCAACGCCCGCAGCTCGTCAAGACTCAGCTCCATGCGGGTGAAGCGTATCCTTGAACACTCGGTTGAGACTTTCAGACGACGGCCGGGCGACGCAGGGCTTGCCGCCGGAGGCGGTTGAACAGCTTCGCGTTGTTCAGGGCGAAGACGCCGACCGTCGCGCCGTCCCGCGAGAACGTGGCCACGAACGATGACGACGAAGGATCCCCGTCCACGTACGAAAGCGTGTCGCCGGGACGGGGGTGCCCGGCCAGCTGCAACGTGCCCGAATACTGGTCCGACCAGACGTACCCGCTGGGCAGGTAGGTCCGCGCGCTGTGCCCGGCCAGCAGGTTGGCCACCGCGACCGGTGCCTGCTCGGACGCATTTGTCCAGTGCTCGTGCCGCCGTCCCCCGTACCGGGCCACGTCGCCCACCGCCACCACCTGGGGCAGGTCCGTGACCAGCCCCGTGTCGGTGTGGACGCCGTTGCCGACCTGCAAACCCGAGCCCGCCAGCCACTCGGTCGACGGCGTCATCCCGACGCCCGTCACGACCACGTCGGCCGGGACGAGGGCGCCGGAAGCCAGCTCGACGCCGGCCGGGGAGACTCCGGAAACCTGGACGCCGCAGCGCAGGTCCGTGCCGTGGTCGAGGTGCAGGCGGGCGCAGACCGCCGCCAGTTCCGGGCCCAGCACCGGCTCCAGCGGGGCGGCCAGAGCTTCCAGGACGACCACGTCGAGGCCGAGCGAACGGCACGTCGAGGCCACCTCGGCCCCGATGAACCCGGCGCCGACGATGACCACGCGGGCTCCGGGGACCAAGGCCGCGCGCAAAGCGCAGGCGTCGTCGAGGGTCCGCAGCGTGTGGGCGCCCTCGAAGCCCGGCAGCGTGCGCGCGCGGCCGCCGGTGGCGATCACGACGCCGTCCGCGTGCACCGACGTGCCGTCCGAGAGCAGCACGCGCCGGTCGGCCGGTTCCAGCGCCGTCGCCCGGACGCCGAGCCGGAAGTCCAAGGCCAGGGCCGCCAGGTCGCCGGCGTCGAGCAGGTCCAGCGACTCGCGCGACGTCGTTCCGGCGAGGAAGCCCTTGGACAGCGGAGGCCGGTCGTAGGGCAGGTGCGGCTCGTCGCCGATCAGCACGACGCCGCCGTCGTAGCCCTGCGCGCGCAGCTCCTGCGCGGCGCGGACCCCGGCGAGCGAGGCGCCGACGACCGCGACGCGCTTCACGCGGCGTCCTCGGCGGCGACGCCCTGAACGTAGATGACGCCGTCGTCGACGACCACGGAGTAGGTCCGCACCGGCTCCTTCGCCGGCAGGCAGGTCGGCATGCCGGTGCGCAGGTCGAACAGCGCCGCGTGCAGCGGGCACTCGACGAAGCAGCCTTCGAGCCAGCCGTCGGCCAGGGAGGCGTCCTGGTGGGTGCACGTGTCGTCGATGGCGTACAGCTCGCCGTCCTCGGTGTTGAACACCGCGATGGCGGGACTGCCGGGAATCCGGACGGACTCGCCAGGGGGCAGTTCATCGACTGTGCACGCGCGAATCATGCCGCCTCCACTGAAACATCTCAAAGCGTGTTGCGCATTGGGGAACCTAGACTGTGATACGCAACAAGTCTGAATCCGGTCCTGGGCCGCGTCAAGAGGTACGCCCGGGTAGTTTTCGTTACCGGGTAACGAAGAACGCGGACACGCCGGAGCGCCCGCACCGGGGATGGTGGTACGGGCGCTCCAGAACCGGAAAGGGCTACTTCGCGGCGGCTTCCCCGTGCCGGTAGAACGGCAGCTTGATCGGGGCGAGCGGGGTGTTGCCGAGGATCAGGTCGGCGGCCTTCTCGGCGGTCATCATCACCGGGGCGTAGATGTTGCCGTTCGGGATGTAGGGCATGACCGACGCGTCGACGACGCGCAGGCCCTCGGTGCCGTGCACGCCCATCGTCCGCGGGTCGACGACGGAGTTCTCGTCGACGCCCATCTTCGTCGTGCACGACGGGTGCAGCGCGGTCTCGGCGTCCTTGGCGACCCAGTCGAGGATCTCCTCGTCCGTCTCCACGGACGGCCCCGGCGAGATCTCCCCGCCGTTGTACGGCTCCAGCGCGGCCTGGTTGAGGATCTTCCGCGCCACCCGAACGGCCTCGACCCACTCGCGGCGATCGGATTGGGTCGACAGGTAGTTGAACTTGAGCGCGGGGTGCTGCCTCGGGTCGGTCGAGGTGATCTTCACCGTGCCGCGGGTGTCGGCGTACATCGGGCCGACGTGCACCTGGTAGCCGTGCCCTTCCGTGGGCGCCGAGCCGTCGTAGCGGATCGCCACGGGCAGGAAGTGGAACATCAGGTTCGGGTAGGCGACCTCGTCGTTGGACCGGGCGAACCCGCCGCCCTCGAAGTGGTTGGTCGCGGCCGGCCCGGAGCGCAGGAACAGCCACTGCGCGCCGATGTAGGGCCGCTTCCACTTCGCCAGCGACGGCTGCATGGACACCGGCTGCTTGCAGGCGTACTGGATGTACACCTCCAGGTGGTCCTGCAGGTTCTCGCCGACGCCCGGCAGGTCCTTCACGACGTCGATGCCGAGCCGCTCCAGCTCCGCGGCGTTGCCGACGCCGGAGAGCTGGAGCAGCTGCGGCGTGTTGATCGCGCCGCCGCAGAGGATGATCTCCTTGCCGTACACCTCACCCGGCACGCCGCGGCCTTGCGCGTATTCGACGCCGACCGCGCGGGTGCCGTCGAAGAGGATCTGCGAGACGAACGCGTGCGTCTTGACCGTGAGGTTGGGCCGGTTCATCACCGGGTGCAGGTACGCGCCGGCGGCGGACAGCCGCCGTCCTTTTCGGACGTTCCGGTCGAACGGCGCGAAACCCTCCTGCCGGTAGCCGTTGACGTCGTCGGTCCGCGGGTAGCCCGCCTGCTCGGCGGCGTCGAAGAAGGCGGTGAACAACGGGTTCGAAGCCGGGCCGCGTTCCAGTTCGAGTGGCCCGTCGTGCCCGCGCCATTGCCCGTCCGGCGGGTCCGCGAGGCAGTTCTCCATGCGCTGGAAGTACGGCAGGCAGTGCGCGTAGTCCCAAGTGGACATGCCGGGGTCGCTCGCCCAGCGCTCGTAGTCCATCGGGTTGCCGCGCTGGAAGATCATCCCGTTGATGCTGGACGACCCGCCGAGCACCTTGCCGCGCGCGTGGTAGATGCGACGGCGGTTCATGTACGGCTCGGGCTCACTGCGGTAGCCCCAGTCGTAGAACTTCGACCCGATGGGGAAGGTCAGCGCGGCCGGCATGTGGATGAAGACGTCCCACTTGAAGTCGGACCGGCCGGCCTCCAGGACGAGGACCTTGTTCGACGGGTCGGCGGACAGCCGGTTCGCCAGTGCGCAGCCCGCCGAACCACCGCCGACGATGACGAAGTCGTAGCTTTCATTCATGCGTCCTCCTCAGCCGGGCAGCGAATCCGGGGCGGTGTCGGGCATGTGTTCGGGGCTGGTGTGTGCCGAGCCCCAGGTGTGCCGCCGGACGTACAGCATTGTCGCGCCGACGACCACGATCAGCCCGGTGACGATCACCGCGCCCCACTGGAAGTACCAGTGGTCGGAGCCGTAGACCTCGGCTCGCGGCCAGATCAGGTTGATCGTCATGGCGGCGCCGTAGAGCACCGCGACCAGGTTCACGAACGTGCCCCAGCGGCCGAGCTTGAAGTACGGGCCGTGCTCCGGACGCGGCCACTGCCCGCGCAGGCGGCGCAGCAGCAGCGGGCCGGTGACCATCAGGTAGGGGATGTAGAACAGGATGATCGCGGTCGAGGTCAGGATGAAGAACGCCCGCTGGTTGCCCAGGTTGATCAGCAGCACGACGACGGTGAGCCCGCCCGTGATCAGCGCGGGCAGGATCGGGGTCTTGGACCGCGGCGACACCTTCGCCATCGCCTTGCTGAACGGCAGCCTGCCGTCGCGGGCCATCGCCCACGCCATCCGGATCGCCGCGGTCTGCACGGCGAGGCAGCACACGGTGATCGCGATCGCCGAGCAGATCAGGAAGGCGTCGCCCAAGCCGGTGCCGAGCGTGCTCTTCAGCAGGTAGGGCATGCCGGACGTGCTCAGCTCCTCGGCGTTGATGTCGCCGACGGCCATCATGCCGACCAGCATCACCAGGCCGCCGACGATGAACGACGCCGTGATCGCCCGCAGGATCGCGCGCGGCGCGTGCTTGCGCGGCTGGGTCGTCTCCTCGGAGAGCGAACCCGCGGTGTCGAAGCCGTAGAAGACGTACGCGCTCATCAGCGACGCCACGAGGAACGCCCCGAGGTACCCGAGTGAATGCCCCTCGCCCGTGCCGTGCGTCTCCAGCACTACCTGCGGGCCGCGCTTGATGTGCACGGCCAGCGCGATGATCAGCAGGATGACCGCGGACAGTTCCACCGCGACGCCGAAGTTGTTGATCTTCGCCATCAGCCGGACGCCGATGATGTTCACGATCGTGGCGAACACGACCAGCACGAGGGCCAAGATGATCGCGTTCTGCGCGCCACCTGGCGTCGACGTCAGGCCGGCGTCGGAGTCGCTGCCGACGATCTGGAACGCGGTCGAGACCTGCGGCAGGATGATCTGGTAGGCGACCGCGACGGCCGCCGCCGTCACGATCGCGCCGATGATCATGATCCAGCCGGCCAGCCACGACGTCGTGGGCTTCGCGATCTGCTTGGCCCACTGGTACACCGACCCGGCGAGCGGGAACTGCCCGGCGAGCTCGGCGAAGCACAGGGCGACGGCGAGCTGGCCGAGGAAGACCAGCGGCCACGTCCAGATGAACGCCGGCCCGCCTGAGGCGAAGCCGAAGAAGAACAGCTGGAACACGCCGGTCAGGATGGAGATGTAGCTGAACCCGGCGGCGAAGCTGGAGAACGATCCGAGCGAGCGCTCGAGTTCCTGGCGGTAGCCGAACTTCTCGAGTTCGGAGCTGTCGTCCGGAGCAGGCCCCCCGCCCGCCGGTATTTCCTGAGTGGTCATGGCAGCGTCCTTAGTGTCACAGTCTCACGTGGTGGGGGACGGGGAATCAGCCTTTGAACCAGTGCTGCGGAACGGGATCGATGTTCTGGTAGATGTGCTTGCTCTCCTGGTATTCGGCCAGCCCGGACGGCCCGAGTTCGCGGCCGATGCCCGATTTGCCGAAACCACCCCACTCCGCCTGGGGCAGGTAGGGGTGGTAGTCGTTGATCCACACGGTGCCGTGGCGCAGGGCCCCGGCGACGCGCTGGGCGCGGGACGCGTCGGACGTCCACACGGACCCGGCGAGCCCGTACTCGGTGTCGTTGGCCAGTGCGATCGCCTCGGCCTCTTCGGTGAAGCGTTCCACGGTGACGACCGGGCCGAAGACCTCTTCCCGGACGATCGCCATTTCCCTGGTGCAGCCGGAGAACACGGTCGGCCGGAGGAAGAAACCGCCTTCGTACTCGGCTCCTTCCGGGCGTCCGCCGCCCGCGCGCAGGGTCGCCCCCGCTTCGATCGCCCCTTGGATGTAGGCCTCGACCTTGGCGCGGTGCTGCGCGGACACGAGCGGACCCGTTTCGGTCGCGGGGTCGAGCCCGCCGCCGACCCGGATCCGGTCGGCGCGCGCGGCGAGGTCGGCGACGAAGCGGTCATGGATTCCATCTTGGACGATCAGCCGCGCACCCGCCGAACAGACCTGTCCGGAATGGACAAACGCCGCCATCAGGGCGTAGTCGAGGGCCGTGTCGTAGTCGGCGTCGGCGAAGACCACGTTCGGGTTCTTGCCGCCGAGCTCGAGGGCGATCCGGCGGACGCCCTTCGCGGCGGCGGTCATGATCTTCTCGCCGGTCGCGTAGCCGCCGGTGAAGGAGACCAGGTCGACGGCCGGGTGCTCGACCATCGCCGCGCCGACGTGGCCCGGGCCGAGCAGGAGGTTGACGACGCCGGGCGGCGCGCCGGCCTCCTCGAGGAGTGCGACCAGCTTGATCGTGGTCAGCGGGGTGACTTCGCTGGGCTTGAGCACGACGGTGTTGCCCGCGGCGAGGGCGGGCGCGACCTTCCAGGACATCTGGAGCAGCGGGTAGTTCCACGGCGCGATCAGCGCGCAGACGCCGACCGGTTCGTGCACGATCCGGCTGACCACGGCCGGGCTGCCGGCGTCGACCATCCGTCCGGCGTCCTTGCCGGCGAGATCGGCGTAGTAGCGGAAGACGTTCGTCACGTCGTCGATGTCGATGCGGCCTTCGCCCAGCGTCTTGCCGGTGTCGAGGCTCTCGGTGCGGGCCAGCTCCTCGCGGTCGCGGACCAGGAGGTCGGCGGTCTTCCGGAGCAGCGCGCCGCGCTCGGTGGCGGTGGTGCCTCGCCACGGGCCTTCGTCGAAGGCCCTGCGCGCGGCTCTGACGGCGGCGTCGACCTCCTCGCGGCCCGCTTCGGCGACGGTCTCGATGGCCTCGCCGGTGGCGGGGTTCAGCACGTCGGAGTGGGTGCCGGCGGCGGCGTCCGCCCAGACTCCGTCGATGTAGAGGTCCTTCACGGGCGCCCCTTCCGGATCGGTAGTGGCTGCTCGGTGCCTTGAGTGCGTACATTTGTACGCGAAGCGTGTACAGATGTCCACAAGGGGGCTCGACACCGATGTCGAACAACGATGCCGCGGCGACCCGCCGCCGTGGCCCGAACGATCCGGAACGGCGCGCGCGGATCGCCAAGGCGGCGATCGAAGTGGTCGCCCAGCGGGGGATCGACGGCGTCACGCACCGCGCGGTCGCGGCCGCGGCGGGGGTGCCGCTGGGCTCGACGACCTACCACTTCGCGACCCTGGACGATCTCCTCGAGGTCGCGCTGTCCGAGGCGGCCGCGAAGAACGTCCGTGCGCTGAAGGAGTGGGAGTCCGCGCTCCCGCCGGACGCCGACTTCGCCGCCGCGCTCGCCGACCTGGTGATGGGCTACATCAACGAGCAGTACCGCGACACCGTCGTCGAGTACGACCTGTACGTCGCGGCCCTGCACCGGCCCCGGCTCCGCAAGGCGAGCGCGGCCTGGGACGACGCGCTCATCGCGTTCTTCGGCTCCCGCACCGACCCCCTGACCGGCCGTCTCCTCGCCGGCCTGTTCTGCGGCCTCCTGATGCAGGCGGCCCTGGCCGACCCCCGCCCCACCCTCGAGGAGATCGAAGCCCTCTTCCGCCGGGCCATCCACGGCCCCGCTTCCCGTAACTCGCGTGATTGAACCCGTAACTCGCGTGATGGGGGCCGTAACTCGCGAGTTACGGCCCCCATCACGCGAGATCGGCTTCTGATCACGCGGGTTACGGCTCCGGTCACGCCGCATGGGTGAGATACCTGGGGTCACTGAAAAACGTGGGTTGACATGGGTCTTGGGGGCCAGTCACTCTGTTCCGGAGTGAGCAACTAGACGCGTCTTGCGCAACTACTCCCGTTCCGTCCGCGGAGAGGACCACGCCGGTGACCACAACCGATCTTCCGCCGAGCCTGCTCGCCACGCTGCCCGGCACCTTCTACACCGATCCGGCGATCTTCGCGCTGGAGCAGGCGAAGATCTTCGAGGCCGACTGGTTCTGCGCCGTGCGCAGCGCCGACCTGCCGGACCCCGGCTCGTTCGAGACCGTGCAGATCGGCAAGGAGAGCGTGCTGGTCGCGCGGGGCCGGGATGGCAAGCTCACCGCGTTCCTCAATGTCTGCCGCCACCGCGGCGCCCGGCTCTGCACCGACGACTCGGGCACCGTCAAGCGCGCCTTCCAGTGTCCGTACCACGCCTGGACGTACGGCCTGGACGGCAAGCTGATCGCCGCGCCGAACCTCACCGGGATGCCGGACGTCGACCGCACCGCGTTCGGCCTGACGAAGGTCCACCTGCGCGAGTGGCTCGGCTACGCCTGGGTCTGCCTGGCCGACGAGCCGCCGTCGTTCGAGGAGACCGTCGTCGGCGCGGTCACCGAACGCCTGGGCGGCGCCCGGGAGATCGACGCCTACGGCGTCGACGGTCTCGCTCTCGGCAAGCGCATCGAGTACGACGTGAAGGCGAACTGGAAACAGATCATCGAGAACTTCATGGAGTGCTACCACTGCGCGACGATCCACCCGGAGCTCACCGAAGTGCTGCCGGAGTTCGCCGACGGTTACGCCGCGCAGTACTACGTCGGCCACGGCGCGGAGTTCGGCGGCGAGATCAAGGGCTTCACCATCGACGGCGGCGAAGGCGTCGACCGGCTCCCCGGTGTCACCGAGGCGCAGGACCGCAAGTACTACGCCATCACCATCCGGCCGCAGGTGTTCGTCAACCTCGTGCCCGACCACGTGATCCTCCACCGGATGTTCCCGCTGGCCCCCGACCGGACGCTGGTGCGCTGCGACTGGCTGTACCTGCCCGAAGTGGTCGAGTCGGGCCGGGACCTCTCCCGCTCGGTCGAGCTGTTCCACCGCGTCAACCTGCAGGACTTCGAGGCGTGCGAACGTTGCCAGCTGGCGATGGACTCGCGCTCGTACGCGCGCGGCGGCGTGCTCGTGCCGAGCGAACACCACATCGGCGCGTTCCACGACTGGGTCAAGACCCGGCTGGAACTCTAGATCAACGCGCGGATCGCCTTCTCGAAGCCGGTGACGTGCTCGAGGGTGAGGGCGGCGGCCTTCTCGGCGTCACCCTCGATGATCGCGGTGAGGAGCGGGACGTGCTCGTCGACGTGGCCGGCCATCCCGGACAGCCGGGGCACGAACACGCACCAGATCCGGGTCGCGAGGTTGTCGTACCGGATCAGCGTGTCCTCAAGGAACGGGTTGTGCACGCACCGGTAGATCGCCCGGTGCAGGGCGAGGTCGGTGCGCAGCAGCGCGGCGTTGTCCCCGCTGGGGACGCCGGCGTCGAGCTGCGCGCGCAGCTCGGTGAGCGTGGCCCGGTCGGCGGGGGTGGCGCGCCCGGCCGCGGCGGCCGTGGCCATCGGCTCGAGCGTGCGCCGCACCTCGGAGATGTGCGCGAGGTCGGAGATGTTGACGTCGGTGGCGAACGTCCCGCGCCGGGGATAGGCGACGACCAGGCGTTCGGACTCGAGGCGTTTCAGTGCCTCGCGGATCGGCGTGCGGCCCATGCCGAGCGTGGTGCCGAGCCACTCCTCGTTGATCGGGTCGCCCGGCCGGATGTCCAGCATGACGAGCTGGTCGCGGATGAAGAGATACGCCTGTTCGGCCAGCGAGGGGGCATTGACCTGTGGGTTCACGCCACTTAGTCTACATCGACAATTGATATATCAGAAGTCGACCAGGAGGATACGGATGCCTCGCACCCCCGGCGCGGACCTGCCGGACCACCCGGACTTCCTCTGGCGCGACCCGGAGCCGAAGAAGGCTTACGACGTCGTCGTGGTCGGCGGCGGCGGGCACGGCCTCGCCACCGCGTACTACCTGGCCAAGGTGCACGGCATCACCGACGTGGCCGTCCTGGAGAAGGGCTGGCTCGCGGGCGGCAACATGGCCCGCAACACCACGATCATCCGCTCCAACTACCTGTGGGACGAGAGCTCCGGCATCTACGAGCACTCGCTCAAGCTGTGGGAAGGCCTCGAAGAGGACCTCGGCTACCCCATCCTGTTCAGCCAGCGCGGAGTGCTGAACCTGGCACACAGCCTGCAGGACATCCGCGACAGCGTCCGCCGCGTCGAGGCCAACAAGCTCAACGGCATCGACGCCGAATGGGTGGACACCGGCGGCGTCAAGGAACTCTGCCCGATCGTCAACACCTCGCCGGACGTCCGGTACCCGGTGCTCGGCGCGACCTACCAGCCGCGCGCGGGCATCGCGAAGCACGACTACGTGGCTTGGGGCTTCGCGCGGGCCGCCCACGAGATGGGCGTCGACCTCATCCAGAACTGCGAGGTCACCGGCATCTCCACAGTGGACGGACGGGTCACCGGCGTCGAGACGTCACGGGGCCGGATCGCGGCGGGCAAGGTGGCGCTGTGCGCCGCCGGACACACCTCCGTGCTGGCGAAAATGGTCGGCCTGGACCTGCCACTGACGTCGCACCCGTTGCAGGCGCTGGTGTCCGAGCTGCTCGAACCGATCCACCCGACGGTCGTCATGTCGAACGCCGTGCACGTCTACGTTTCCCAGGCGCACAAGGGCGAACTGGTGATGGGCGCCGGCATCGACAGCTACAACGGCTACGGCCAGCGCGGCTCGTTCCACATCATCGAGCAGCAGATGGCCGCCGCGCTGGAGCTGTTCCCGGTGTTCGCGCGGGCGCACCTGCTGCGGACGTGGGCGGGGATCGTCGACACGAGCCCGGACGCCTCGCCGATCATCGGCCTGACGCCGGTGGAGAACCTGTTCCTCAACTGCGGCTGGGGTACCGGCGGCTTCAAGGCCACCCCGGGTGTCGGGGACGTCTTCGCGGCGACCATCGCGCGCGGCAAGCCGCACGAGTACGCCGAGCCCTTCGCCCTCGACCGGTTCACCACCGGCGCCCTCGTCGACGAGCACGGCGCCGCCGCCGTCGCGCATTAGGAGCCCTTGATGCAGCTGATCCCCTGCCCGTGGTGCGGGCCGCGCGAAGAGGCCGAGTTCCACTACGGCGGCCAGGCCCACGTCGCCTACCCCGACGACCCGGCCGCACTGTCCGATGAGGACTGGGCGAAGTTCGTGTTCTTCCGCGAGAACCCGAGCGGGCCGTTCGCCGAGCGGTGGAGCCATTCCGCGGGCTGCCGCCGCTGGTTCAACGCCGTCCGCGACACCCGCACCCACGACCTCCTGGCGGTCTACCGCCTCGACGAACCCAAGCCGGTGATCCCGTGACCCGACTGCCCGACCGCGGCGACCGCATCGACCGCGGCGCCCCGCTCAAGTTCACCTTCGACGGCCGTGAGCTGACCGGCTTCCGCGGCGACACGCTGGCGTCGGCGTTGCTGGCCAACGGGATCCACCAGGTCGCGACGAGCATCAAGTACGGCCGCCCGCGCGGCATCGTCGCCGCCGGTGTCGAGGACTCGAACGCGCTGGTGCAGATCGAAAAGCCGTTCCCCGAGCCGATGCTGACCGCGACCACCGTCGAGCTGTACGACGGTCTGGTCGCGCGCGGCCTGTCCGGTCAAGGTCGCCTGGCCACCGAGCCCGACCCGGCCCGGTACGACGCCAAGCACGTGCACTGTGACGTCCTGGTCGTCGGCGCCGGATCCGCCGGTCTCGCCGCCGCCCGATCCGCGGAGGGGCGGGTGCTGCTCGTCGACGACCAGCCCGAGCCGGGCGGCGAGGTGCCGGAAGGTGTCCGGTTCCTCTCGCGGACCACGGCGTTCGGTGTCTACGACGACGGTTTCGTGCTCGCCCTGGAACGCCGTGGCGAGCCCGCCGCGCCCGAACGGATCTCGCGGCAGCGGGTCTGGCGGATCCGGGCGAAGCGGATCGTCCTCGCGACGGGCGCGCACGAGCGGCCGATCGTGTTCCCGGACAACGACCGGCCCGGCATCATGCTCGCCGGCGCCGCGCGGACGTACCTGAACCGCTACGGAGTCCTGGCCGGGCAGCGGGTGGTCGTGTTCACCACCAACGACAGCGCGTACGACGCCGCTTCCGAACTGACCGAGGCCGGGGCCGAGATCGTGCGGATCGTCGATGCTCGCGCGGGCCACGGCGTCATCGGCACCGACGGCGACGGGCACATCACCGCCGCGCACGTCGCTCCGCTGGGGTCGCTGGAGGGCGAGCGGGTGCCGTGCGACCTGCTGCTCGTGTCCGGCGGCTGGAACCCGGCCGTGCACCTGTTCAGCCAGGCCCGCGGCAAGCTCCGTTACGCGCCGGAACTCGGCGCATACGTCCCGGACGGCGATCTGCCCACCGTGAGCGTGGTCGGCGCCGCCGCCGGGGAAGGCCTGCCGGAAGCGAAGATCCTCTGGCAGGTGCCCGCCCCCGAGTCCGAAGTGGATACCCGGTTCGTCGACCAGCAGCGCGACGCGACCGTGTCGGACGTCCTGCGCGCGACCGGCGCCGGGCTGCGCTCCCTGGAGCACATCAAGCGCTACACCACGATCGGCACCGCGCACGACCAGGGCAAGACGTCCGGCATGCTCGCCGCGGGCATCACCGCCGACGCTCTCGGTGTCGACTTGTCGACCCAGCGCCCGACGACGTTCCGGCCGCCGTACACACCGGTGCCGTTCGCCGCGCTGGCCGGGCGGCACCGCGGCGACCTGCACGATCCCGTGCGCGTCACCACGATCCACCCGTGGCACGTCGAGCACGGCGCCGAGTTCGAGAACGTCGGCCAGTGGAAGCGGCCGTGGTACTACCCGCGGCCCGGCGAGACGATGCGCGAAGCCGTGCTGCGCGAGTGCCGCGCGGCTCGCAACGACGTCGCCGTGATGGACGGGTCCACCCTGGGCAAGATCGACGTCCAGGGCCCGGACGCCGGCCGGTTCCTCGACATGCTCTACACGAACATGATGAGCACCCTCAAGGTCGGCCGGATCCGGTACGGCGTGATGTGCGGCGTCGACGGGATGGTGATCGACGACGGCACCGTCATCCGCGTCGCCGAGGACCGCTTCCTGGTCACCACGACGACCGGCAACGCGGCGAAGATCCTCGACTGGATGGAGGAGTGGCTGCAGACGGAATGGCCGCACCTCACCGTCTTCGCGACGTCGGTCACCGAGCACTGGGCCACGATCCCCCTGGTCGGACCGCGCTCCCGGGAGGTGCTGAGCCGCTTGGCGCCGGGCCTCGACGTCGCAGGCGAGGCCTTCGGGTTCATGACCTGGCAGGACGCCGAAGTCGCCGGGATCAAGGCGCGGGTCTGCCGGATCAGCTTTTCCGGCGAGCTGGCCTACGAGATCAACGTCCCGTCCTGGCACGGGCTCGCGCTGTGGGAGTCCATAGTGGACGCGGGCGCCACACCGTACGGCACCGAGACCATGCACGTCCTGCGCGCCGAGAAGGGCTACCCGATCATCGGCCAGGACACCGACGGCACGGTCACCCCGCAGGATCTCGGCATGTCCTGGGTGGTGTCGAAGAAGAAGCCCGACTTCCTCGGCAAGCGGTCCTTCGCCCGCGCCGAGAACAACCGGCCCGACCGCAAGCAACTGGTCGGCCTGCTGCCCCTCGATCCGGCGGTGCTGCTGCCGGAGGGAGCGCAGATCGTCGAAAGCGATGTCGTGCCCGAGCCCCCGGTGCGGATGCTCGGCCACGTCACCTCCAGCTACGACAGCGCCGCGCTCGGCCGGACCTTCGCGCTCGCCCTGGTGCGCTCGGGCCGCGAGCGGATCGGCGAGACGCTGTACGTCCCGGTCGGGGACCAGGTGGTGCCGGTGAAAGTGACCGAGTCCGTGCTCTTCGACAAGGAAGGAGCCCGCCGTGACGGTTGACGCGGTCGAAGAACCGTTCCGCACCCAGCTCACCGTGCGCCTCCGGGAGGGGCACGCGCTGCTCGGCGTCGACCTGCCCGGGCCGTGCGGGTTCACCGCCGGCAACGGCATCGAGATCCTCTGGATGGGCCCCGACGAGTACCTCGTGCTCGCCGGACCTGGCCGCCAGGCCGAGCTGGAAGCGGCACTTTCACGGGAAAGTGGCGTCCTGGCGGTGGTGGATGTCTCGGCGCAGCGCAACGTCTTCCGGCTCACCGGGGCGCACGCGGCCGACGTGCTGGCCCACGGTTGCTCGATCGACCTGGAGAGCTCGCCGCCGGGCACCTGCGTCCAGACGCTCCTCGCGCGGACCGGAATCGTCCTCATGGTCCGGGAAGACGGCTTCACGATCCTCGTGCGCCAGTCGTTCTCGGACTACTTCACGGCATGGCTGGCCGACGCGAGCCGGGAGTACGTCTCGTGACCTTCACCTTGACCCTCAAGTGCCCGGAACGCTCGGGGATCGTCCACGCCGTCACGACGTTCCTCGTGGGGCAGGGCTGCGACATCGTCGAGCACCAGCAGTTCGACGACGACGTCCGCGGCTCGCTGTTCCTGCGCACGTCGTTCACCTGCGCCGGGACGGCGACGGTGGACGACCTCACGCACGCGTTCGCCCCGGTCGCCGGCGGCTTCGGCATGGAGTTCGAGTTCTCCGACGGGACCCCGCCGCGGGTGCTGGTGATGGTGTCGAAGTTCGGCCACTGCCTCAACGACCTGCTGTTCCGCTGGCGCGCGGGCAGCCTCGGCGCGCACATCGCGGTGGTCGTGTCGAACCACGAAGACCTGCGGCCGATGGCCGAGGCGGCGGACGTGCCGTTCGTGCACGTGCCGGTGACGCCGGAGACCAAGCCGGAGGCCGAGCAGCGGCTGCTCGACCTGGTCGGGGCGTACGAAGCCGACCTCGTCGTGCTGGCCCGGTACATGCAGGTGCTGTCCAACGACCTGTGCGTCAAGCTCGAAGGCCGCGCGATCAACATCCATCACTCGTTCCTGCCCGGCTTCAAGGGCGCCAAGCCCTATCACCAGGCCTACGACCGCGGCGTGAAGTACGTCGGCGCGACCGCGCACTACGTCACGCCCGATCTCGACGAGGGCCCGATCATCGAGCAGGAGGTCCAGCGCGTCGACCACACCCACTCGCCCCGCGAGCTGGTGACCGTCGGCCGCGACGCCGAAGCCCTCGCCCTGTCCCGCGCGGTGCGCTGGCACTGCGAACGCCGCGTCCTGCTCAACGGCAACAGCACTGTTGTTTTCAGGTAAGCCGTCTTCCGCCGGAGTAGAAGGAGTTCCGCCATGACCGCACCGCGAGTCGTGATCATCGGCGCCGGCATCGTCGGCGCCAACCTCGCCGACGAGCTGACCGCCCGCGGTTGGACCGACGTCACCGTGCTCGACCAGGGCCCGCTGCCGCGCACCGGCGGGTCGACGTCGCACGCGCCCGGCCTGGTGTTCCAGACCAACGCGTCGAAGACGATGACCGCGTTCGCCCGGTACACCGTCGAGAAGTTCCTGACGCTGGAGGTCGACGGGCTGCCGTGCTTCAACCAGGTCGGCGGCATGGAGGTGGCGACCACCCCGGCCCGGTGGGAGGACCTCAAGCGCAAGCACGGCTGGGCGACGTCGTGGGGCGTTTCCGGGTCGCTCATCGACGCGGAGGAGTGCGTCCGCCGCTGGCCGCTGCTCGACGGCTCGCAGATCTTCGGCGCGCTGTACGTCCCGACCGACGGCCTGGCGCGGGCGGCGAAGGCCGTGGTCGCCCTCGCGGAACGGGCCACTGCGCGGGGCGCCCGGTTCGTCGGGTCAACGAAGGTGACCGACATCCTCCAGGACGGCGGGCGCGTCACCGGCGTCCGGACCGGCCGGGGGGACTTCCCGGCCGACGTCGTGGTGTCGTGCGCCGGGTTCTGGGGCCGCGAGATCGGCGCGATGGTGGGCATGGACGTGCCGCTGCTGCCGCTGGCGCACCAGTACGTGAAGACCGGGCAGGTCGCCGAACTGCTCGGGCGCAACACCGAAGCGTCCGAGGCGAGCATGCCCATCCTGCGCCACCAGGACCAGGACCTGTACTTCCGCGAGCACGTCGACCGGCTCGGCATCGGCTCCTACGCGCACCGGCCGATGCCGGTCGACGAGTCCACATTGGACCCGGCGGTGACCGGCACGGCCATGCCGTCGATGCTGCCGTTCACCGAGGAGGACTTCGCGCCGTCGTGGGAGCAGAGCAAGCTGCTGCTGCCCGCGCTGCGGCAGACCAAGGTGGAGGAGGGGTTCAACGGCATCTTCTCGTTCACCCCGGACGGCCAGTCGCTGGTCGGCGAATCGGCCGACGTCCGCGGGTTCTGGCTCGCCGAAGCGGTGTGGGTGACGCACTCCGCGGGCATCGCCAAGGCGGTCGCGGAGCTGCTGGTCGACGGCCGGTCGGAGACCGACCTGCACGAGGTCGACGTCCACCGCTTCGAGGAGGTCCAGCTCGCGCCGGAGTATGTGCGGGAGACGGCACAGCAGAACTTCGTCGAGGTCTACGACATCCTGCACCCGTTGCAGCCCAAGCTTTCGCCGCGTGGCCTGCGGGTGACGCCGTTCCACGCGCGGCAGCGGGAACTGGGCGCGGTGTTCCTGGAGGCGGGCGGCTGGGAGCGGCCGCACTGGTTCGAGGCCAACGCGCCGCTGCTGAAGCAGCTCCCGCACGACTGGCTGCCGCCCGCCCGGGACACGTGGTCGGCGCAGTTCCACTCGCCGATCGCGGCGGCCGAGGCGTGGCACACGCGCAACGGCGTCGCGCTCTACGACATGACACCGTTGAAGCGCGTCGAGATCAGCGGGCCGGGCGCGCTGGAGTTCCTGCAGTCGCTGACCACCAACCAGCTCGACAAGTCCGTCGGCTCGGTCACCTACACCCTCATGCTGGACTCGGCGGGCGGCGTGCGCAGCGACGTCACGGTGGCGCGGCTGGAGCCGGAGGTGTTCCAGGTCGGCATCAACGGGAACCTCGACGTCGACCACTTCCGGCGCCACCGGCCGTCCGGCGTCCAGGTCCGCGACATCACCGGCGGGACGTGCTGCGTCGGGGTGTGGGGGCCGCTCGCCCGCGACCTCGTGCAGCCGCTGAGCCGCGAGGACTTTTCGCACACGGGGTTGAAGTACTTCCGGGCCCGCGAGGCGCGGATCGCCGGGGTGCCGGTCACCGCGATGCGCCTGTCCTACGTCGGCGAACTCGGCTGGGAGATCTACACCAGCGCGGACAACGGCCTGCGGCTGTGGGACACGCTGTGGGAGGCCGGGCGCGAGCTGGGTGTCGTCGCGGCCGGGCGGGCGGCGTTCAACAGCCTGCGGCTGGAGAAGGGCTACCGGCTGTGGGGCACCGACATGACCACCGAACACGACCCCTACGAAGCCGGCGTCGGCTTCGCGGTGCGTCCCGCCAAGGGGCCGTTCCTCGGGCGGGAGGCTCTTGAAGGACGCAGCGAGGAGACGGCGTCGCGGCGGCTGCGGTGCCTGACGATCGACGACGGCCGCACGGTCGTGCTGGGCAAGGAGCCGGTGTTCGTCGACGGCGTGGCTTCGGGGTACGTCACGAGTGCCGCGTACGGGTACACGATCGGCCGTCCGATCGCCTACGCGTGGCTTCCGGCGTCGGCGGACCTCGGCAGCGGCGTGGAGATCGAGTACTTCGGCCGCCGGGTCCCGGCCACCGTGGCCGCCGAGCCGCTGGTCGACCCCGGCATGGACCGCATCCGCCGGTGAGTCGTAGGTCACGTCGGCTCTTCCCGGCGGGGGTAATGGGTAAATCCACAGCAAGTCCATGGAACCGGACAAGGAAATTCTCAGGAACGCGGCGTTTCCTGGACGGGCCGGAGGCTTGCTGAGGGTTGGAGCTGTGCATGAGCGAGTACGACCGAGGGCCGCGGGGCAGCGGCGAGTACCCGTACGGCTACGGCCAGGGCTACTACCAGCAGCCCCATGACCAGCAGTCCTACGGCCAGCAGCCTTACGACCAGCACTACGGCCAGGCCCGTGACCAGTGGGGACGCCCGTACCCGCCGCAGTCACCCGACACCGAGCCGATCTACGGCCTGCCCGGCTACGGCTACCCGCAGCCCGCCTACCAGCCGCCGCCGCGCAAGCGTCACCCGCTTCGCGCGCTGACGATCGCGGTGGTCGCGATCGCGCTGGCCGTGGTCGCCGGGCTCGGCATCGGGAATTTCATCTCCGCGTCGAACAGCCCCACCGCGAGCGGCAACCAGAACTTCGGCTTCTCCGGGCAGCCCAGCGCCGCGAAGACGGTGCTCGACGTCGACGCCGTGTCCGCGAAGGTCAACCCGGCCATCGTCAACATCAACACCGAACTCGGGCTGCAGGGCGCGGCCGCGGCGGGCACGGGCATCGTGCTGACCCCGGACGGCCAGGTGCTCACCAACAACCACGTCGTCGCCGGCGCGACCAGCATCAAGGTCACCAGCATCGGCACCGGCGACACGTACAAGGCGGAAGTCGTCGGCTACGACCGCGGCGAGGACGTCGCGGTCCTGCGGCTGCAGGGCGCGTCCGGGCTGCCCGCCGCGACCATCGGCGACTCGTCGAAGGTCGCGGTCGGCGACCAGATCCTCGGGCTCGGCAACGCAGGCGGCCGCGGCGGCGACCCGGTGCCCGCGCCGGGCACGGTGACCGCGCTGGATCAGTCGATCACCGCCTCCGACGAGTCCAGCGGCGCGTCCGAGCAGCTCAGCGGGCTGATCCAGGTCCGGGCGAACATCGAGTCGGGTGACTCCGGTGGCCCGCTGGTGAACGCGGACGCGCAGGTGATCGGCGTCAACACCGCCGCGTCCACCGGCTACCAGCTGAACGGGCGCCGCAGCGGCGGGGCGGGCCAGGGCTTCGCCATCCCGATCGACCGGGCCGTCGACATCGCCCACCAGATCGTCGCGGGGACCGCGTCGGACAAGGTCCACATCGGCAAGACGGCGTTCATCGGCGTCTCGGTGGCGGACGCGCAGGGCCGAGGCGCCCAGATCCGCGAGGTCGTCCCGCGCGGGCCGGCGCAGCAGGCGGGCCTCGCGGCAGGGGACGTCATCACGGCGATCGACGGCAAGCCGATCGACTCGGCGACGACGCTGACGAACGTGATGGACACCCACCACCCGGGCGACCAGCTGACGGTGACGGTGTCGAACGCCTCCGGCGCGCAGCGGCAGATCCAGGTGAAGGCCATCGAAGGGCCGGTGGGCTGAACCTCAGCGCAGGGTTTCGTTGAGCACTTCGCGGTGCGTCCGCTTCGCCGCGAGGTAGCGCTCACGGCCGGCGTCGGTGAGGGTGACGAAGATGCCGCGCCGGTCCACGTCGCACAGCGCGCGCTGGACCAGGCCTTCTTTCTCCAGGCGGGCGACCAGCCGTGACGTGGCGCTCTGGCTGAGGTGGATGGCCTCGGTGAGGTCGGCCGACCGGCACTTGGAAGCGCCGGTCGCGACCCGCTCCAGGGCTTCGAACTCGTTCGCGCCGATGCCGTGGCGCTCCTGCAGGCGGCACTCGAGCGCGCTGAACACGGCCGAGTAGCGCGCCAGCAGCTCGTGCCACTCCTGCACCAAGGCCTGCTCAGCGACGTCGCTCACGACGAGCAACTTACCATGCGCGGGCATCTGATGCAAACACATTAATTGCATAGACATTAGATGCGCGTGCATGTAATGTCGCCGACATGAGCTCTTCCGCGGTCTTGTCCACCACTTCAACCCGGTGGGACGCACGTCTCTGGGGTGTCCTGCTCACCGTTTCGATCGTCGTCGGTCTCGACGCGCTCGACGTGTCGATGGTCGGGGTCGCGCTCCCCGCCATCCAGGCCGACCTCGGCCTGTCCACCAACGCGCTGCAATGGGTCGTCAGCGGGTACGTGCTCGGCTACGGCGGCCTGCTGCTGCTCGGCGGCCGCACCGCCGACCTGCTCGGCCGCCGCCGGGTGTTCCTCGTCGCCGTCACCGTGTTCGCCCTCGCCTCGCTGCTCGGCGGGCTCGTCGACGACGGCGCGCTGCTCATCGCGAGCCGCTTCATCAAGGGCCTGGCGGCGGCGTTCACCGCGCCGGCCGCGCTGTCCATCATCACCACGACGTTCCAGGAGGGCCCGGCCCGCAACAAGGCGATCAGCATCTTCGCCGTGTTCGGCGCCAGCGGGTACTCCGCCGGGCTCGTGTTCTCCGGCCTGCTGACCGAGGTCGGCTGGCGCTGGACGTTCCTGCTGCCCGCGCCGATCGCGCTGATCGCGCTGGCCGCGGCGTGGAAGCTGATCCCGTCGTACCGGCGGGAAGAGGGCAGCGGCTACGACTTCCCGGGCGCCATCACCGGCGCCGTCGGCTCGCTGCTGCTGGTGTTCGGCGTCGTCGAAGCGCCCGAGGTCGGCTGGGCCGCGCCGCGCACGCTGATCACGTTCGCGGTCGCTCTCGCCCTGCTGGTGACTTTCGTGGTCATCGAGAAGCGCAGCAGCCACCCGCTGCTGCGGCTGGGCATCTTCCGTTCGGGCCCGCTCGCCCGGGCGAACCTCGGCGGCGCGCTGTTCTTCGGCGCGTACATCGGGTTCCAGTTCGTCGTGATGCTGTACCTGCAGCGGGTGCTCGGCTGGTCCGCGTTGGAGACGGCGCTCGGCTTCCTGCCGGCGGCGCTGATCGTGGCGTTCGGCTCGCCCCGCATCGAGCCGCTGATCGACCGGGTCGGCACATCGCGCACGATCTTCGCGGGCGTCGTCGCGCACGTCGTCGGGTACGCGCTGTTCCTGCGGATCGACGAGCACTCGGGCTACGCGGGCAGCGTCCTGCCCAGCATGATCCTGCTCGGCATCGGCTTCACGCTGGCGTTCTCGTCGCTCAACATCCAGGCCACGGCCGGGATCGCGGACGACGAGCAGGGCCTCGCCGGCGGCCTGCTCAACACGTCGCTGCAGGTCGGCGGCGCGATCGGGCTCGCGGTGGTGACCGCGGTGCTGACCGCCAACGGCGGCCGCGAAGCCTCGCCCGCCGCGCTGCTCACCGGGCTGACCCCGGCGCTGAGCGTGGTCACCGGGATCGCGGTGCTGGGCCTGCTGATCGCGGCGTCCGGCCTGGTGGCCCGCCGTCGCGTCGAGGCCCCGGCCCCGGCCGCCGAGCCGGAGCTCGCGGCGGTCGCGGACTGACCCAAGCGCCCCAATGTGGCGGGGGGGGGGGGGGGGGGGCGGCCCCCCCCCGGGGGGGGGGGCGGGGGCGCCCCCCCCCCCCACCCCCCACCCGGCCCGGGCGCCCCCGAGCTGGATGGAAAAC